>JAQGJB010000077.1 GCA_028290825.1 Micavibrio sp. | reverse complement strand
TCGGTTGCTGCATTCAGGTCTTGCGTGTCCTCCACCAGTAAAGGCCTGGCACAGACGACTAGAATTTCGCCCGCAGACTGTGGGCCGGACAAAGTATAGGCCAGAACCCGATCACGCCCCGGACCCTGAACAGGCACAGGTGAAATCTGGATATCTTCGGATAAGAAATCCCGGCGGATCTGAAGTAAAGTCTGTGTAAGCCATAACTTTATGGCGCCATTCCTCCATTCCGATAGCAGATATTGCAAGAGTGCAGGATGGTCTTTCCTGGCATTAATAACGCCCAACAATTCACGCCCGCGCTCAAAATCCACAGGCCTCCTGTTATCAGGATCAACAAGACTGAAATTCCAAAGCTCGGAACCTTGATAAAAATCCGGAAGACCGGGGGAAAGAATTTTTAGCGTCAGAACGGCCAGCGAATTCAGCGCACCCATCCAGGCCAGCTTGTCTGAAAATTCAGCCGCAAGAGTGATAAAATCAGAATCCTGCAGTATGTTTGAAATGAACCGGTCGACCGCCTTCTCATATTCCTCATCGGGCGCAAGCCAGCTTGTTCGCAGCTTCGCCTCACGAATAGATTTGAGCGCGTACCCCTTGATGCGGTCAATGTAAATATCATTCACATTGTCATCCATAGGCCAGGTGCCAGTAATGGCCTGATAAAGAAAAATTTCAACATCCCGGCCTATATTTTCTGTGTACTTAGTGTTCAGACTGAATGCGGCCTCACAGAAATCGATCCACTGCCCCGGCCTGTCTGAAAGGGCGTAAAGTCTGTGGCGGGCATCCTCGGAGCGTTTGCTGTCATGGGTCGATGTGGCTTTAAAATTCTGCGGATAGGCGCGGCCAATATCATTGATCCAGCTGTAAAAGACCTCCGGCGTTTCCGGCGTAAGGTCCGCGTCACAACCAACCTCGTTCAACGCGCTAAGCGGCGTAAAACGGTAATGTGCAGTGTCCTCAAGCCCCTTGGCCATAACCGGGCCTGTTAGCTGTTGCCATTCAGTTACCAGCTGTTTCATCGCCTGTGACGATGGCTGCATCACAAGCGGCAGGAAAAATTCGCTTGCCTCGGAAAATGCAGGACCCAAAGCCTGTGTGGCAAGGCTGGCCGCTTCTTTGAGATAACGGCGATCCTGCTCTGATGCTGCATCGGTAATATAAGTCCTGTAAACCGGGAGATAAATCGTCATACCCGTCCAGAATATTCTGGATTGGTCAGCAACTGCCAAATCAGAACTCAGGGAAATAAGCCGGTTCAGTTCCGGCCCAAAGAAAATATCCAGCACCTTCCCCTTGCTCTCGGCGACACAGGAAGTGAAATCAGACCATGGTGAGTGCGTTTCATCTTTCCACCAGTCACAGATCATGCTGTTGCCATCCTCATTAACCAACAGATTATTGAGATGACCGATAAACTCGTAGCCCGTCGTCCCGCGTACGGGCCAGCCTGGGGGCAGGGCCTCGCCAGGTCCCATAATTTTTTCGACCCAGATTGCGCCCTTGTCCTGGTTCAGTCTTTCAAGATATCCGGCGGGGTTGGCAAGACCGTCGATATGATCGACACGCACCCCGTCTATAAGGTCGCATTCGGTAAGCATCGTCTGCAGAAATTTATGCATTTTATTGTAATTGTCTTGGGCCTCAACCCGCACCCCGACCAGACTGGTCACATCGAAGAATCGCCGGTAAGTCATGCTGCTGGCGGATTCAGTCCAGTAAACGAGCGCGTAATATTGCATATCGAGAATTTTTTCGACATCCTCCTCACCCTCCGCGATCGCGCGCCGTGAGGCTGCATTCAGTGGAAAAATCTGGTCCGCATAGCGAAGGGTTGGGGTCGGTCCCGCTTCTATAGTTATTGCCCCCTCCTTAAGAGCCTCGTTTAGTTTCTTGCCCAGAATAGGCAGATGAAGTTTTTTGTCCTGACCTGGGCGCAGGTCAAAAAAAGTCCAGTTTTCCGAGTCTTGTCCCTTTTCGAGGAGATCATACCAATAAGGATTGGCGGGAATGGCCGCCATATGATTGGGAACAATATCAAGAATAAGGCGAAGTGGTGATTTTCTGTCCCTGATCGTATCGCATAAGGCCTGAAAGCCTTCATATCCTCCACGCTCCTCGCTTACCTTGGAAAAATCGATACCGTCATAGCCATGCACACTGCCCTCTGCCGATTCAAAGACAGGCGAAAGATAAAGATGGGATATATTCAACTTTTCAAGATAGTCGATAACTTCCGCCGCATTGCGCAGCGTGAAATCTTTGGTCAGTTGCAGGCGATATGTTGCGGTCATCTTCTTCACAACGGTTGCTCCCTCATGCGAATCTGAAGGAGGGACGCCGACCGTTCTATAAGAGTCTGGAGTTCTGGCGCAGGATGATGCCTTTGCTGGAACACCCAAAGCGCATAATCATTCTGTATATCGCCAAGATCAATATGGAAGGGTAACAATAATCTCATCTCCAGAAGATCGGTAAATGAACGGAGTGCATCCATATCTGTACCATCCTTATAAAATCTTTTTGACAGGCGCCTCAGGGCCTGGAGATACTGCGCCTCAACACGCGCCGCATCGATTTCGACACCCCAGAGGGCAGCCTCCCTGATATGGTTTTTGAGCGCCTCGCAGTCAACGGGTTCTTCTCTCAATTCTGCTTCGATCATGCTGCTTTGTACGAAACGGGCGATGTGGGAAAAGACAGGGGGCAATGCGATGTGCAGGCTCGAAAGATACCGCATCACGGGATAATGCTGGTCATAGATCAGGTCAAACTGATCCTCGACGCTTTCAAGGGTTTGTGAAAAGACGACGTCGATAATTTCCTTTTTCTGGTCACGAAGAAGATCGTTCAGGGAATAGAGATTGCCGTCAAAATATTTATCCAGCAGGCGCAAAGCCTGCATCGTTTCGCCCTTGGCAAAGGCATCCTGGAATTCCTTGGTCATTTCCGCGTAACTTGCTGCGCCGCTATAGGGCAGGGCGCCGACACTGATATTCTGGTCACCAAGATGGATGATGACGAACTCGATCTGGTGATTTTCACCGGTAACATTCGATAGTGCACTGATATGCGCCGACATCATCTGTGCTTTGCCGAAATAAGACCGGCTGATATCGTGCCAGTGATAGTCAAAAGCATGAAGATGCCCGTCTTGAATTTTGTCACGGAGCAGATTTGTCGCCGCAATGTGTGCCGCGAGCTTCAGGAAGTCAATCCGGGCGGGCAGGGCAAGCTGGGTATAGACATTCTGGCCGTTTTGAAATGCGTCAATATTTGACGGGGCCTGCTCAAGGATGCTTTCAAACCCTTCCTCAAGGTGAAGGTCCAGTATGTCTTCCGCAAGTTCGATAACACGCGCCGCATATTGCAGGACCTGCACGGATTCCGTCCCTGAAATTTCATCGAAAAACCAGGCGCAGCTTGTATAAGCCAGCAGAAGATTGCGTTGCAGTTCCTGCGCTTTAATAATCGTGATGGGCGAGGTTTCGGTACCCTGTTTTACCCATTTTTTAAAAAATTCCGCCTGCGCCTTTTCCCGGCCCTGAAGGATCAGTGAAATATAATCATTACGCATAGCCCAGGGATCATCGGTAAAGCTGTCCGCCAGGGCAAGGAAAGGTTTTTCAATTTCATCTCTTAAATAGTCGATAGCCTGGCGCAAGGGCGCGCGCCATTGCTGCGTCCATCCGCGCTGCATCCCGGAATTGCATCCGCAATCGCTGCGCCAGCGTTCAATGCCGTGGGCGCAGCTCCATGATGAGTTTTCATGGATGCGCATTGTTCCCTGTGGCGGCGATATTTCAAGATATTGTCCGTAATTAGTAAGTTTTGCGGCGTCCGACTTTTCGATAAAGTCGAGCGCATAGGCAAGCGCCATATCGCCGTGACGATGGTGATGTCCATAGCTTTCCCCGTCTGTGGCGATATGCAGAAGCTGACCCTGGCTCCGGTTATCGAAACCTGAAAGCAGACGCCGCGCGAAATGCTCGCCGTTGTGCAAAAGGTTTTCAAACGCGACGGCCTGGGATAATCCTCCGTCATAAAAAAATGCGGCAATCGATTTGTTGCCCGGCAACTCGATCGCATAGGGCTCGCGGGTATCCAGGTTTCCTTGCTCAGGTCTTGCCTGATTGGGGGCAAGGATCACATATTTCATGCCATGGTCGGCCAGAATTTCCAGCGTTTCCGTATCCACCGCGGTTTCCGGCAACCACATGGCCTCGGCTTCGCGTTCAAAACGGCTTTCAAAATCGCGCAGGCCCCACTTGATTTGCGTTTCCTTATCACGGCGGTTGGCAAGGGGCATAATGATATGATTATAAGCCTGTGCGATAGCGGAGCCATGGCCGCCGTAACGCTGTTGGCTCTGCTTATCTCCGTCCAGTATGGCCTGATAAGTCGCCTGATCGTATTTCTCCAGCCAGGAGAGGAGGGTCGGTCCAAAGTTGAAACTGATCCGCGCATAATTGTTCGTCAGCCGCGTAACCCAACCTTCGTCATCAAGAATCCGCGCCCTGCTGTTTGGGTGATAACACTCGAAATCGATACGTGCATTCCAGTCATGGAATGGCTGGGCGCTTTCCTGATAGTCAATCGCATCCAGCCAGGGGTTTTCCCGTGGCGGCTGATAGAAATGACTGTGAATGCAGACGTAATTTGCCGTCATAATCCAGCCCCGTCAAAGACCCGCGCAGAAAACGGAGGGATAGGGTATGCCAGTTCTACTTCCTCCTCTTTATCGCTGAAATTCAGGACGACGATCTTATTGACCTCTGGGTATTTCAAAACAATGCAGTTCTGTTTCTCCTGATAGGAAACAGAACAGGATGATTTGCGCAATGTCTTTGACAGCGCAATCAGTTCTTTATAATAAGCCTGCATTTCTGCCCCCTCTGCCCGGTCCCCGTCGCTCAGAATGCATTGATTGAAGGTTTCGGTATCGGAAGGATCAGGCGGCTCTTCATCCCACCCGAAAGATTTCCATTCTTCCGCGCGGCTTTTACGCATCGCTTCATTCAGCTTTTCATCACTATGGCTGGTGAAATACAGAAATGGTTTACGGCAGGTAAATTCTTCGCCCATAAAAATAAACGGAGTGAAGGGCGAAAGGAGGATGCAGGCGGCGGCCAGTTTCAATTTCTGTTCCTCGACAAGCATGCTGAGCCGTTCGCCTTTCATACGGTTTCCGACCTGGTCGTGGTTCTGGCTTTCAACGATCAGGCGCTTCTTATCAACCCCCTCATAACTCCGGCCGTGATGACGGTGACGGAAGGGCGAAATTTGTCCTTCAAAGGCAACGCCCCGCTCATAAATGCGGGCAAGCTGGGCCAGATCGCCGTAATCTTCATAATACCCGTTCCGTTCGCCGGTCAGAATGGCATGCAGCGCATGATGCAGGTCATCCGCCCATTGGGCGTCCAGACCGAAGCCGTTTTGTGATATGGGCGCAAGGATGCGGGAATCGTTGGCATCTGTTTCGGCAATCAGGATCAGTGATTGTTTCCGCATTTTCTTCGCTTCGGCCTTTAATGCTGAAAGCTCCTCCAGAAAGGGAATGGCAGAGGTATCGAATATCGTCTGGACCGCGTCCAGCCGTAACCCGTCCAGGTGATATTCCGTCAGCCATTGCCAGACTGACTGTAGAAAATAACGCCGCACATGATGGCTGTGCTCGCCATCGTAATTAAGCGCGTCACCCCAGGGGGTCTTGTATTTGGTCTGGGTATAAGGGGCGCAGGCGAACAATGTATTACCCTCCGGCCCGATATGATTGTAGACGACATCAAGGATCACAGCCATGCCCTGCGCATGCGCGGCATCGATCAAAGCCTTGAAACCGTCGGGCCCGCCATAACTGTTTTGCACAGCATGCGGAAACACCCCGTCATAGCCCCAGTTTCCACAACCGGAAAATTGCGATACCGGCATAATTTCAAGCGTGGTGATGCCAAGATCCTTAAGGCGGGGAAGATCGGCAATAACTCCTTTGAAATCACACGTTTCTGAAAATGTTCCGACATGGATTTCATAGATCACCCATTCGGAAAACGGAATTCCCCGCCAATCCTTGTCTGACCATGCGAAAGCCTGCGGTACGACGGCGGAGGGGGAAAAGCTCCCCTCGGGCTGATACCGGGAGGCGGGATCGGCGAAACGATTTTCGCCTTCCGTAAAAATATACCGGTCGCCGGGTTTTGCCGCGGGAAAAAAACCTGTGTAATAGCCCTCATCATCACGGGCCAGGGGTTCGGGCACTCCGTCGTTCCAGATAATCCGTACATCATCCTTAAGCGGAGCCCACAGGCGAATCTGCACACCTTCACCCTCTATATAATTTGCGCCGATACGTTGGCGCGGGTCGTTATATATCATGGTTTCCATTTCAGCATAACTCCTCCAAGCGGCGGTAAAGTCAGGCTCAGTGAATTGGGACGGCCGTGCAGAGCGGTATCCTGCGTTTTGACCCCGCCCATATTTCCAACGTCGCTGCCGCCATAGGGGCTGGCATCACTGTTGAAGATTTCCTGCCACAGTCCCTGATGCGGGACACCGACTTTATAATCGTGCCGCGGCACAGGAGTAAAGTTGTAAACGCAGAGGACATATTCGCCCTTATGCCCCTTGCGCAGGAAACTGATGACAGAATTCGGGCTGTCATTGGCATCGACCCACTCAAACTCATTGGCTTCGAAATCATAATGTAGCGCATCTTCATCGCGGTACAAGCGGTTCAGGTCGGTCATGAGTTTCAGTATTCCCGCATGACCAGGATGATCAAGCAGGTGCCATTCAAGGCTGGAATCATGGTTCCATTCGGAACGCTGGGCGAACTCATTACCCATGAAATTCAGCTTCTTCCCCGGCAGTCCATACATATAGGTATAGAGACAGCGCAGATTGGCAAATTTCTGCCATTCGTCGCCCGGCATTTTTCCAATCATCGAACCCTTACCGTAGACAACCTCGTCATGGGATAGGGGCAGGGTAAAATTTTCGTGAAAGGCATAGATGGCCCGGAAGGTAATATCGTTCTGGTGGTACTGACGATAAATCGGCTCCATTTGGAAGTAACGCAGGGTATCGTGCATCCACCCCATATCCCATTTCTGGTCAAAGCCAAGGCCGCCGACCTCAACCGGGCGCGATACCATCGGCCAGGACGTCGATTCCTCTGCGATCATCTGGATGTCCGGGTAATGCTGATGCACGGTATGGTTCAGTTCACGCAGGAAATTAATTGCCTCCAGGTTTTCCCGCCCGCCATGCCGATTGGCGATCCATTCGCCGTTCTTCCGTGAATAATCGAGGTAAAGCATCGAGGCCACAGCATCGACCCGCAAGCCGTCGACATGATATTTATCCAGCCAGAACATCGCGTTACTGACCAGGAAATTGCGTACTTCATTGCGGCCATAGTTATAAATATAACTGTGCCAGTCCGGGTGGTAGCCCTGACGCGGATCTGCGTGTTCATAAAGATGCTGGCCGCTGAAAAAGGCAAGGCCATGTGCATCGCCCGGGAAATGTGACGGAACCCAGTCAAGCAACACGCCGATCCCTGCGCGGTGCAGGCAGTCGATCAGATGCATCAGGGCCTGGGGATCACCGAAGCGGCGTGTCGGAGCATAATAACCCGTTGTCTGATACCCCCAGGAGCCGCCGAACGGATACTCCATGACGGGCATGAATTCAACATGGGTGAATCCCGTCTTCACAACGTAGTCGACCAGTTCCTGCGCCATCTCGTCATAGGACAGGGAACGGTTGCCGTCGCTATGCCGCCGACGCCAGGACCCAAGGTGAACTTCATAAATAGACATTGGCTTATCAGGCCCCTGTTTCAAATGCCTTTTCGACATCCATTCGGCATCCTGCCATGTGTAGTCAAGGTTCCAGATGACGGACGCGGTGCATGGCGGTGTTTCGGTGCAAAAAGAAAGAGGGTCCGCTTTTTCTGAGGTTTGACCGGCGGCGCGGATGAAATATTTATAGGCCTGCCCGGGCTTGGCCACGGGAATCATCCCCCCCCAGATCCCCGAATTCCCAAGTGGATGCAGAAAATGTTGATCGTTCTTCCATCCGTTAAAATCACCGATCACCGAAACGGCTTCCGCATTGGGTGCCCAAACGGCAAAATGCACCCCGTTCTCGACGACATGGGCGCCAAGTTTCTCGTACAAACGCACCAGCCGCCCCTCATTAAAATAATAAAGGTCGTCATCGGTCAGAAAAAATGATGGATAGACATCGGCCATCCCGGGTTCCTTTAAAATGTTAAGCGAGGTGGTCCGCACCACCCCGCCAGATTGTAACAACAACATGGCAATCAATTGGTTCCATTTGTGGAACTTTTTTCTTCCGACGCCGTTTGACAGTAAACAACAAGCAACAGGAAGAATTTTATGTTAACCAACGGGACAGACCAGCCAGATCGCCAGATCGCACCAGCTTTTCCCCTCATTAAAAAGATCGGGGCCGCTCCCGGCACACGCCGTCTCGAAAACCTGATGTCACGGTCTGGTGATAACTGGAAGGGCTTTCTGCCCGCTTCCTATTCCGCTACCTCCTCCTTCAAAGCGAACAACAAAAATGAACGTCCAGTCACCTGATACACATCGCCGGCCTGAAACTCAAACGCCTCTGCTTCATCCGGTAGATTTGAATCGACTTCGCGTATCCATGACCCGGCGCCCTTACGTCCATGAGCAGAGTCGCCAGGTAAACTAAACTCCACAACATCGTGATGAGCATTGAAAACAAGTAAAAGCGTGGCTTCTTTGCCGCGTTTTTTAATGCCGCTCGGCTGGGCGCGGCCATCCAGCAACATGCCAAAGCAGCGCATATCCTTCTGTGCCCAATCGGAATCCTGCATCGGGTTCCCGTTCGGGTTTATCCATGTGACATCGCAGACTTCCAGTTCGCTGTCCGCTTCCCCAGAAAGGAAGCGTGTGTAACGCAGAATCGGATATTGATGCCGCATCCTCGTCAGGCGTTGAACGAACCGGGTGAGGCCGCGCCCCTTATCCTTTAAATCCCAGTTAAGCCAACTGATTTCATTATCCTGACAATAACTGTTGTTATTGCCTTCCTGTGTACGGCCAAACTCATCCCCCGCCAGGATCATCGGCGTTCCCTGAGCCAGAAGAAGTGTCGCCATCATATTACGGATCTGCCGTTCACGCAGGTCGTTTACATCCGGATTGTTGCTGGGGCCTTCCTCGCCGCAGTTCCATGACCGGTTGTTGTCGCTTCCGTCCTGGTTATTTTCGCCGTTGGCTTCATTGTGGCGTTCATTGTAAGTAACGAGATCATTCAGAGTGAACCCGTCATGGGCGGTAACGAAATTGATGGAAGACCATGGCTTTCGCCCCAGTCTGTTGAAAATATCGCCGGAGGCACAAAGCCGGGGCACCAGATCCGCAGCGGACGCTTCGCCGCGCCAGAAATCCCGCACCGTATCGCGGAATTTATCATTCCATTCCGCCCAGCCGGGCGGAAAAGCGCCAACCTGATATCCGCCAGGCCCACAATCCCATGGCTCGGTAATCAGTTTCACCTGGCTGAGAAGCGGATCCTGGCAGCACGCCTTCAGGAACCCGGATTGATTATCAAATCCGTTCTCTTCCCGCGCCAGAATAGTGCCGAGGTCGAAGCGGAATCCGTCAATATGCGTTTCATTAACCCAGTAACGCAGTGAATCCGTGACCATCTGTAAAACGCGCACATGCTTTGTGTTCAGCGTGTTACCAGTTCCTGTATCGTTGATATAAAACCGTTCCTGACCTTTTTGCAGACGGTAGTAAGACGCGTTATCAATTCCCCTGAATGACAATGTCGGACCGCGCTCGTTCCCCTCTGCGGTGTGGTTGTAAACAACGTCGAGAATGACCTCAAGCCCGGCATCATGAAACCGGGCAACCATTTCCTTGAATTCCCGGAGAGAATTGGCCTTGTCAGCAGCATAACGCGGGTCTGGCGCAAAAAAGCCGATCGTGTTGTAGCCCCAGTAATTGCGCAAGCCCTTGTCGATGAGCAAAGCATCGTCCACGAAGCTATGGACCGGTAATAATTCTACCGTGCTGACACCCAAGGATTTTATGTATTTAACGATTTCCTTTGATCCAAGTCCGGCATAGGTGCCGCGAAACTTCTCCGGCACATCGGGATGTAGCATGGTGTAACCTTTGACATGGGCCTCGTATATAATGGTGTGTTCCCAAGGTGTCTTTTGCCGTTCCGGCTCTCCGTGCCAGTCAAAATCAGGATCGACTACGACGCATTTAGGGACGAAGGGCGCGCTGTCACGTTCGTCAAAGGTCAGGTCGTCGCCATCAGCCCCGATTGTATAGCCAAAGCAGGCCGGATCCCATTTGATCTCCCCTGCATGCGCAAGGGCATAGGGATCAAGCAGCAATTTATTATGATTGAACCGGTGCCCGGCTTCCGGTTCATAGGGTCCATAAACGCGATAGCCGTAATGGGTGCCGGGGCCGAGTTCCGGAACGTAAACGTGCCAGACCTGATTTGTATATTCGGGAAGGAAGATTCTTTTCGTTTCCTGTCCGCTTTTGGGGTCGAAAAGACAAAGTTCGACCTTGGTGGCATTGGCTGAAAAAATGGCAAAGTTTGTTCCTTTGCCGTCCCATGTTGCGCCGAGAGGGTAGGGGAGGCCTTCTTTTATTGTCATGATACTCTTGGGTCCTGAAACTATGAAATTCTGCTATCTAATAGCTTTGATGTCTTCCCGGTTCCCGCCAAAAATTTATATTAACCGGGCTGGAACTTTTGCGATGCGCAATGGTTATTCCTTCATGACTTTAGCACCTGTTCAAATTCCAAATCTTCCGACCCCTGTAGCCCATAAATCGGGGATATTTTCCCAGAGGGATATGCATCAGCTCAGCAAGCGCGCTTTAGCCGTTATTCTAGCGGGCGGGCGCGGTAGCAGGCTGAAAGATCTCACCAATCACCGCGCTAAACCTGCGGTCCACTTTGGCGGAAATTTCCGTATAATTGATTTTGCGTTGTCAAATTGCGTAAATTCAGGTTTCCGCCGGATCAGTGTTTTGACACAGTATAAATCACACAGTCTGATGCGTCATATGCAACACGGCTGGAATTTCCTGCGGGCCGAAATGGGAGAGTTCGTTGATCTCATCCCGGCGCAGCAACGTATCGATGAAAATCAATGGTATCAGGGCACGGCCGATGCCGTCTTTCAAAACATCGATATTCTTTCGGCCCATAAAGCCGACTGGGTTCTAATCCTCGCCGGGGACCATGTTTATAAAATGGATTATGCGGCAATGCTGGCCGATCATGTGCGCAGCGGTGCCGACCTCACCATCCCCTGTGTCGAGGTTCCGCGCATGGAGGCGACGGGTTTTGGTGTCATGGCTGTTGATGAATCGGACAGGATTACTGATTTCCTGGAAAAGCCTGCCGACCCGCCCGGAATTCCTGGCAACGAAGAAATGGCGCTGGCCAGCATGGGAATATACGTGTTTAACACAAAATTCCTTTATGAGCAGCTACGCCGCGACGCTGCAGACCCGTCCTCCAGCCATGATTTCGGCAAGGACATTATCCCTTATCTTGTGCCCCGGGCAAAGGTGATGGCCCACCGTTTTTCCGACAGCTGCGTACGCAGTCATCCTGATGCGCAGTCCTACTGGCGCGATGTCGGTACGCTGGATTCATATTGGGAAGCGAACATTGACCTGACCCGCGTAACACCCGAGCTTGACCTGTATGATGAGGACTGGCCGATTTTCAGTTACCGCGAACAATTGCCGCCAGCGAAATTCGTTTTTGATGATACAAAGCGGCGCGGCGCTGCGATAGACAGCATTGTTTCAAGCGGCTGCATAATTTCCGGTTCAATCGTCCGCCGCAGCCTGCTGTTTAATAATGTGCGTGTGCATTCTTTTGCCTCGATCAAGGATTCTGTTTTGCTTCCCGACGTTGTGGTGGGCCGCCACGCCAGACTGAAACGCCTGGTTATTGATCGCGGTTGTGTAATCCCGGAAGGTCTGGTCGTAGGCGAAAATGCCGAAGAGGATGCGCGCCGGTTCTATCGTTCCGAGAAAGGAATTGTACTGATTACACCCGACATGTTGCAGGCGTTATAATTTATGCGCGTTTTGTTTGTCGCCAGTGAAATTTATCCCTACGTTAAAACCGGCGGTCTTGGCGATGTCGTCGGTGCTTTACCGCCGGAACTGATTAAGCACAATGTTGATGTCCGTCTCCTGCTACCTGCGTACGGGGAAATTCTGGATAGTGTTGAGAAAGTAACAACGCTGAAGACTCTGTCCGGCCCGCTTTACAGCAAAAAAGGGGCGAGGATTCTGGCTTGCACACTTGCCGATGGCGTAAAGGTATATCTTCTGGATATCGAAGGTTACTATGACCGTCCCAATCCCTATGTCGATAAAGCGGGAAAGGACTGGCCGGATAATCATCTGCGTTTTGCAGCGCTCTGTTATGCGGCCGCCCATATTGCGGATTGGGAAAATGACTGGGTCCCGGATATTATCCATGGCCATGACTGGCATTGCGGTCTGATCCCCGCTTATCTGCGCCAGGTGCAGGGACCTAAACCTGCGACGGTCGCCACCATTCATAACATCGCTTATCAGGGTATTTTTCCGCGTCGGCTCATGGCTGAACTTGCGCTGCCGGCGGATACCTACAATATCAATGGGCTGGAATATTACGGCCAGATTAGCTTTCTAAAATCAGGGTTGTATTACAGCGACGCGATAACAACGGTCAGCCCGCAATACGCGAAAGAAATCCAGCTTCCCGAATATGGCTGCGGCATGCAGGATGTCCTGAAAATCCGTTCAGTCGCGCTGCAGGGTATTCTCAACGGCATTGACCCCGACGTCTGGAACCCGTCAACAGACCCGCATATTGCCGGGCATTATAATGGCCGCACCTTAAAAGAAATAAGAAACAAGGCTGCCTGCCGGGCGGCCCTTCTCGCACAATGCAAACTAAACCTGCGCAGCAAACGTATGGTTTTCGGCGTTGTCAGTCGCCTGGTAGAGCAAAAGGGGCTGGATGTTCTCCTTGACGCCATGCAGGTTATCTTGCAGCAGGGCGCAGGCCTGGCCGTTCTCGGCGCAGGCGATGCGGAACTGGAGGAGGGCTTCACCCGTCTGGCGAAAGAATGGCCCAGTCAGGTTTTTGTCTTCCATGGCTATGACGAAACGCTGGCGCACAGGATTATAGCAGGGGTAGATTGCATTATCGTGCCCTCCCGCTTCGAGCCCTGTGGTCTGGTGCAGCTTTACGGCCTGCGCTACGGTACACTGCCGCTTGTGCGGCGGACCGGGGGGCTGGCTGACACAGTGATCGATAATAAGGACAAATCGGCCTCCACAGGCTTTGTCTTCGATAACCTGACCGTCCCTGAGTTGGCCTATACAATGCAACGTGCCATCAATACTTACAACGATAAGACCCAATGGGCAAAGCTTCAGAAGAACGCGATGGCTCAGAATTTCGGCTGGTCCCGGGCGGCCGGGGAATATAAGGTCCTTTATAAAAGCCTTACCAAATCACGGACATAATTTTAGCCCAGCGTAATTAAAACCGGCAAGTGATCCGAGAAATGGCGGCTTTTTTTGTCGGCCAGCGTGCGTGCCGAAACCGGAAAGTGGCACCGGTCATGCCATACCCTGTCAAGACGGAAAAGAGGAAAGGAAGAGGGAAAGCTTTTACCGCATGGAACAGGTTTCAAAATTTTATCCAGGTGATTGAGAAGCCTGGACCGCGGTTGCCACTCATTAATATCCCCCATGAGGAGGAGCGGGTTTTTCTCCTTCTCCTCAACCCCGTCCATCAGGGTTACGAGATTATGCATCTCAGACCATCTCTCCCACGGGGTCAGCGATAGATGTGTGCCGATAATGCGCAGGTAACCGAGAGGCGTCTGGCTCAGGGCGTCAACCGCATTGCGCGGCTCGAAGGACCTTGCCGAACCAAGATTATGCACAAGGCTTCGCAGCAACGGATAGCGACTGACGATCAGATTCCCGTACCATCCCTCTCCCTCTTTCATCGCCAGGCCGGGCAGGCGATGGGGGCGTTCCGGTCCCGCAAGGACCTCGATATCGTCAAGCGCACCGCCGCGTGATGCGCGCGTTTCCATTTCCTGGAAAACGCCGATATCGATATCCAATTCCTGCATCATCGCGTGAATGCGTTTCAGGTCGCGGATTCCGTTCCTGTCGTAACCGCCGTGAATATTAAAAGACAGAATTCTGATCATTACGCCGACCGTTCCGACCGCTTGCTAAAGCGCTGGGCAATTTTTTGTGTGCCCAGCATCATCGCCAGCCACAGCAGCAGACCGCCGCAAAGATAAGCGATATTTTTCGGGTCGGGGTGTTCGAAAACTTTAAAAATCCCGTCCCCTGCGACAGCCAATGCGATTTTTCCCGGTATAAGGCCGAAAATTGTACCGATGATAAAGTTGTTAAGCGGCACCCCCGCGACACCGAAGACCATGTTGACCAGCGGATAAGGGGCAATCGGCAAAAGGCGGATTAAGGTCACCGCCACAATTCCCGTATCCCTGATCTTGTTCATGACTTTGGAAATCTTCTTGCCAAAAATAGCCTCCAGTCTTTTTACCCCGATCAGGCGCCCGATTGCGAAACCGATCAGACTGCTAATCATCGCGCCGGTGAAGGAGATGACAACACCCTTCATAGGACCGAATACGGCAACACAGGCACCCGTCAGTGCGGTCAGGGGAAAAAATATGGCGCTGCCGATGGCATACAGCCCGGTGGCATAAAACAAAGACCATGGCGATGCGGAGAGGCGCTTCAGAAAAGCTGTAGCCTGGTCGATGCTGCGATCCAGCGGCAGGTATTTCCACCCCAGAAAAATGACGGCAACCACGGCGAATATACAGAGCAACGCCGTCACCGGTGGCGCAAAGCGGGATTCCTTCCGCCTGTGAAGAATATGGGTGAACGCCATGGGAATAATCGGCTGTTTCGGGTCGGCAATGGCCCGCACCAGTTTGACAAAGGGTTCGTTCCTGTAAGGCGCGTCGTCAAGCCTGCGCAAATGCTGGCGGCTGGTTTTCAATTCTTCGGCAAAAATGTTGACGGACTGGCCCTTGTCAATAACATTCTGGATTTCTTTGATTTCCCTGCCGCAATGCTCGCGTATCAGGTCGTTACGGATTGCGGCGATGGCCTTGCGGCTTTCAGGCGTATCACCTGTCAGGGTGACATCGAACTCCGTATCCATTCCCATTGACCGGTTGGCAATATTGGATGAGCCAAGATGCAGGAATTTATCGTCGATGATTAACATTTTAGAGTGAATATGAATCGATTTTTCCGTTCTTCCTTCTTTTGAGGCCGGGTAGACAAGTTCGAACCTGTCGCCCACACCACCTTTTTCCAGGATGTCGCGGAATACAACGCGCCCGCCCCACATGGATTTACGTTCCATGATGCCCTGTGGGCGGTCGCAACTGACGGCCAGCAACCGCAATCCCGGCTTTTCCTGCAGTTGCCGGTTCAGTGCCTCGGCAATCTCATCGCAGGCCAGATATTGGTTTTCGATATAAATGAAATTCTCTGCCTGCGCGATGACGTCCACGAACATCTTCAGGCCTTCCTGCACAGCCCTATGCCCTGGCATGGCGGGCACAGTCCGGGCGAGGGCAACCGGGATATCACTGAATTGCGGACGGAACGAGTCCGGCCAGGCCTGTGGCAGATCTTTTCCCTTATAGGAATCCTGCGACAGGGGCAGGGGTTTCACGCTGCTTGCCAGACGCCAGCGGTCGCGCACCAGACGCGCATAATCCGAAACGATCGGCCCGGCGATCACGGCCTGGATATCATGATATGGCCCATACCGCATTTTCTTCTTGGGCGCGGGCAAGCCACTGGGGTCTGCGCGATAGGGGTTATTGACATGGTGCTGGCGCCAGTCCCAGCGACCAAGCGCAACATCCATCCCCCCCCAGAACGCAACTTCATCATCGATCACGACAACTTTCTGATGGTGACACGCGGCAAGAGGGACAACCCCGTCCAGACAGACATGAATGTTTTTAAGGCCGCAACGTTTCCATTTCCTGACCCAGAAAGGTTCCCGCTGACCCATGAAAAAGAGGGAATAATCCCACCGGTTCAGGTAAATCTGCAGGTCCGGGTTTTCCCTGGCCTTGGAACAAATCAGCTCAAAAAACGTAACGGCGTCTTTTGCGCTCTTACTGTCTTCACCGCGTTTTAGTTTGATCCGGGAATCGATATCCCATCCCAGTACGAAAATCGAACGTTGCGCCTTGCTGATCGCTTCATACAACGCCCCGTAATAATTTGAGGAATCCACCAGGATTGCCGCATGATCCGCCATTCCGGTTTTCCAGCAATTTTTGCCCGGTCTGAAAATCGATAAATTGTCACTCATAATCCGGAAGTCCTGAAGCAGAATAAGGTTGTCTTTTATAGAACGAGCGGGCTGGTCATTTCGTTCCATACAAAGATTAAACTTCAAGGAAAGGCAGGACGGATTGCTGGTAGCCATCAATGAAGGCCATCTGGTTTTTTCCCGCATTGTGGATATAAATTTCGTTAATTCCCATGGCCCTATACATTCTGATCCATTCAACATGTCTGTTAAGGTCCGCTGAAATCAAGATGACTTCATCCATATCTTCTGGCTTCACATCCGCGCAGACCCTGTCAAAGTCCTCGGGCGTGACCAGGTTCGCACAGGCAACGGGTCCTTTGGTATTATTGCGCCACTGGTCCCACGCATTATAACGGGCCTGCTCGTCTGTCGTATCCCAGGATACATGCATCTGCAGCACAACGGGCTTACCACTGCCGCCACCATCCCGAAACGCGTTAATTAATTTTTGCAATTCCTCCGGCGGTTTCTGAACGGTTAACAGTCCATCCGCCCATCCCCCCAGTCGGAAGGCAGTTTCCGGGGTCAGGGCCGCGCCGTAAATAGCCGGGTTTACGTTCGGAAGGGACCAGATTTTTGCACGGTCTGTTTTCACCGGTCCGGACAGGTCGGTGACTTCCTCGCCCTGCCATAGGCGACGTATAATTTTCACACCGCTTTCAAGTCTCCGGTTTCTGATTTCCTTTTCAGGCCAGTCTTCACCCGTGACATGCTCGTTCAAAGCTTCGCCACTGCCCGCAGCAACCCAGCGAAGCCTGCCCGGAAACATTTCCGCCAAAGTTGCAATCGTCTGCGCGAGGACTGCGGGATGATAACGCCAACCCCCGGGAATCGCCATGGAGCCGAAGGAAAGCGCAGTACCCTGCATGGCCGCACCGAGCCAGGACCAGGTATGACCACTATGACCCTGATTTTTGCTCCAGGGCGTAATATGATCGGAACACATCGCCGCTTTAAATCCAGCACTCTCCGCCCTTTGCACTATATTTAGCAGAAAGGACGGCGAAAATTGCTCATGCGCACAGTGAAACCCGATCATGGATTATTTATGTTTGGCGTGCCGCCACTTTGATTGGTTATCAGAGACGACCAGAAGCCAATTGTCATTGGCGGGCCGATCAAGCCAGATAATAGATAGGGTCATCTTTTAATCTCCTGCATTGCTTGTCATCATACAAATCCCGGGGGGCAATTTCAGTTCCGGCAGATAAATTATCATCTGGATGGAACTTCTGGCTCAGTCCTATGCCTGCGCCTGCTTCGGCAGGAAAGTCTGGATCGGTAACGCGAAGCTGCAGCCGCTTGCTTCCACGGCGTCCATGATCTGCAACATGACATCCTGTTGCACGCGCAGGAATTCGTTGAAATCGGCTGTGGCTACATAGACAAAAATTTCGATAATCATTGCTTCAGGAATAAACCCGGTGAAGCGCGCGGCGAGGGGGTCCTGAATGATCTGCGGTGTCGCGGCAAATATCTCGTTTATACGGTTTACGAGGTCTTTGACCTGTGCTGGCCGGGCATCATAACGAATGCGAAGCTTATTCGTCATCAGGATACGATCGCGCCGTGCATAATTTTCAATCTGCTGAGTGGAAAGGGTTCCATTGGGAATCGTTATCACCGTGCGGTCATTGGTGCGCACACGGGTTGATCGCATGCCGATATCCTCAATGGTGCCGACTGTATTATCACCGATCTTGCAGTAATCGCCGATGTGAATCGGGTGGTCGAGGATGATGGCGACTGAGCCGATAAAGTTTTCAAGCGTCTTCTGGGCACCAAGGGCAAGGGCGATACCGCCAATACCCAATGCCGCCAGACCGGCCGTAACATCAACCCCCAGATTATCAAGAATAAGGATCAGGGTAAGGACAACGAAGAAAAATTTCGTGATCCGCCTTGTAAAGAAAATGATAGAAGAAAAACTCTTAAACCGCCCGTTGCGTGACAGGCGTTTCTGAATCATGGAGGCAAAGACGTCAATCAACCTCCATAGCAACAGGGCCAGAGCGACCCAGGCTATGATAACATTAAGCTGCCCGAAATATTGCCGCAGCAGAATCGTAATCCCCGCATAGGAACAGGACAGTCCAAAGACCCAGACCGCAAGATATAACGAAATTGGGGCAATAAATGCATCGACTACGTTTTTTCCCGTCTTATTCTTTAAAAACAAATGATGCATCGCCCTGATGATGCCGCGCATCACTATCCACGTAATGCCATAGGAAAGAATGAAAATAATGATGACGGCCAGCCAATGCCCGATCGGCGCGCCATACCATTTATCTTCAATAAGAGTTGAAGGCAAAAATGAATTTATCAGAGGGTCTTCAATATTTTTCTGCAGTACAGCGATCTGCGAAACGGTCTGGGTAGAGAAAACCCATATCTGCTGATTTGTTTCATCCGCTATACGCTGTAGCAGAACATCCACATCTTTGTTGCCGCTGTGAATGGTTCCTATCTTATCCGTATCGTCGGGCAGATCGTCATTCTGCTTCCCGGAAGTGTCGCCATTAAGCATGGCGGGCGGATTTATCCTGCCGCCCTTGTCCAGTAATGTTCCAAAGTCTTTTGCCAGGTCCGCCGTTTTTCTGGATCTGCGCGAAATGCTTCTTGTGTCGAGATATTGCGCGGCTTTTTCAAAATCATTATCCGAAACTGCCGATAAAAATCCTGCCACCGTTCCGCGCGGGGTATCGCGCCCCAGCGGGTCGGATGGTTTATCCTTTTCGGTCTTTTCCTGTGTAGTATTCTTGGGTAATAGCTGGGCTTCAGCCGTCACGGTGGCCAGCAACAGCGTGGCGATCATAAGCAAGGAATGAATTATCAACTTCACAAAATCACCAGTCCGCTATGATTTAAGCTCGGCCCCGGTCAATGCAGGCAAAAAGAAAAAAACAAATGCCGCAATCAGGCAAAGCGCCATAAGTATCGCCCACAGCGGCACCGGACCTTTCTGGCGTCTATATTCCTGTCCCGTTTTGGGAACGTCTTTAATTTCCTGTCCCATAAACTCTCCTTATCTGCAAATTCAGCAAAGTTCTAATGGATTTGCAGCGTTGATTGTTCCAGGAAAAATAGTGACCGCGTTATTTAATGGCCAGAATAATCGGCGTGTGATCCGATGGTTTTTCTCTTGCGCGCGGCTCCTTGTCAATCATGCAGCCCGTCATGCGTTTTTTAAGCAAAGGTGAAACCAGGAAGTGGTCGATCCTGATGCCCTGGTTTTTGTTAAACATCTGCCTGAAATACTCCCAGAACGTATATTGCCCCGGTTCCGGATTGAAATGACGGAATGCATCGATATAGCCCATTTTCAGATAAGCACGATAACACTCTCGCGGCTCCGGCTGAAACAGGGCATCGTTCTTCCAGTATTTGGGATTGAAACAATCTATATCTTCGGGGATGACATTATAATCGCCGCCAATAATAACCGGTATCCCGGCCTTCTTCAGGGAGGCGAGTCTTTTTTTAAACCGGTCCATCCAGTCCAGCTTATATTGGAATTTTTCTGTCCCGACAGGGTTGCCATTCGGCAGGTAAATATTAATGACGCGCAAATCATTAATATTCGTTTCAAGATATCGCGCCTGGGTATCGGTCGCATCTCCGGCAAGTTTCCTTGAGACGACCTCGATGGGATGACGCGATAATATGGCGACGCCGTTATAACTTTTCTGCGCTACAAATTCGCATTGATAACCAATGGCTGTAAACTCTGCCACAGGAAACTCGCTGCCTTTAAGTTCCTGCAGCATGAGGACATCGGGGTGGTGTTGCTCGAGCCAGTCTTTAACATGGCCTAACCTGGACTTAACTGAGTTCACATTCCAGCTTGCAATAATCATTTTATCCGCTTCCCCTGTACCAGGCCGTCCCTTGATATTAATTTTCTATCAGTTTCGGTTGCTGTAATTGAATCATCGTGCATTGTTCCGGTTTTTTATCAGGACGCCAGCGCACCAGCCCGGTACCGTGACGGAACCTGTCATCGCTCACATGGTCAAAAGTCACTTCTACAACCAGCAATGGTTTCAAAGGTTCCCACTTTTCCGAACGCGCCGTGCTCCACCGGCTCGGCCCGCCGGGGGCCTTGCCGGTAAACCCTGGTGGAGAAATCAGCCTTTTCAGCTGGGCTGTCAGTTTCTTCTTATCCTCGTTCTTCAGGGCAGAGGTAAAGCCGACATGATTTAAAAGACCGTTATCGTCATATAGCCCAAGAAGAAGCGAGCCGACTTCCCCGGAATCCGTGCCATAACGGAATCCCCCGACAACGCAGTCTGCCGTTCGGATAAACTTGAATTTTTCCATTTCCCTTTCACCAGGGCGGTATTCGATTTCCATGTTCTTTGCGACAATGCCGTCAATCCTGGCACCCCATTTTTTAACCCAGCCCTTTGCTGTCGTAAGGGACGAAGTTTGCGGCGATAGAATGAGCCGGTCTTCCTTCGCCAGGAATTTAGCGAAAAACCCTTCGAGTTTTTCACGGCGGCTGGCGAATGCCTCATCCCTAAGGCTCTTTCCCTTCAAAGCCAGAAGGTCAAAAACAATAAAATGCGCAGGGTTTGCCTCGGCAAGTTTTTTGACCCGGCTTGCGGAGGGGTGGAGCCTCAACTGCAATTCAGAAAATAAATATTGCTCAGCGACAGGAACCACCAGTTCGCCATCAAAAAGAAAATCATCTGCGCGCACCCTGCCGAGCATCTCTACGATGTCTGGAAAGTAACGGCCCAAAGGTTTACCGGATTTGGAATGAAGCGTGATTTTCCCTTCTGATTTTAAAGCGAGGCAACGAAAGCCGTCCCATTTCGGTTCATAGGTCCAGATTTTACCCGTTGGCAACAGGGGAACCAGTTTTGCTTCCATCGGATCAAAGGTAATGTCCTGCATTCTGTACCAAGGCAATTGCGCCGGGTTGAGTTCCGCCTTGCTACCTAAATCTCTTTCACCGGAACGATTCAGCCGGTTTTGCGTTTGTTTTGTATGAAAAATCTCCTAAACCGCTTTTCAGATGTTCAGTTGGCGACCTTGGTCGATAGCCCCCCTCAGGGAGAAAACTGGATTCATGAGATTAAATTTGACGGCTATCGCCTTCTTGGTTTCCTGGATCAGGGCGAGGTGCGTCTTTACACGCGAAACGGCAACGACTGGACCGACCGTTTTCCATCAATCACGGCCTCGATAAAAAAACTGAAAGCCCGTTCTGCCGTTATCGACATGGAGGCCGTGATTACCGAAGAATCCGGCCGCACCAGTTTTCAGGCTCTGCAGAATGCCCTGGGGGAGGGCGGCGGGGCCGGGGCGATTGTCGCGTATGTTTTCGACCTGCTCCATCTGGACGGGAAGGATATAACACAGCTGCCCCAGGTCGAGCGCAAAACCCGGTTGGAGGCGCTGCTAAAAAAATCCACAAGCGCGAAGGCGCTCTTTTACAGCCAGCATATAGAGGGTGTGGGAACGGAAATGCTGGCCCGGTCCTGTACGCTTGGTCTGGAGGGCATTGTATCGAAGCTTGCCGATGCACCGTACACACCGGGACGGCAAAAGAGCTGGCTTAAATCCAAATGCATTACCCGCCAGGAATTCGTCATCCTCGGTTTCAGCGATCCCAAATCCGGGGGCCGTGCCATAGGCGCGCTTTATCTTGGCTATGTGAAAAATGGCAAGATGAGCTATGCCGGAAAAGTCGGAACGGGTTTCAGCATGAAAGATGCCACCGATATCTACGCAAAGCTGGCCAGGATTGAAACCAAAACGCCAAGCATGGATGGTGTTCCGAAGGCGGAATTGCGTTTCATCCGCTGGGTCAAGCCGTCTTTGCTGTGCGAGGTCGCTTTCGTCGAATGGACGGAAGACGGGCACATCCGTCATGGCTCTTTCCAGGGTTTGCGCCTCGACAAGAAACCCAAAGAAGTCACGCGCGAAACACCCGAACCCGTGGAAAAGGCGGTAAGCGAAATAAAAGCAAAACCGGACGTCGCCAAGGTTAAAAAAGGCAACGGAAAAATCGAGATCGGAAGCGTGGGGATTTCTCATGGTGAGCGTGTCATCGATCCGGCATCCGGCACAACCAAGGCCGAACTGGCCGAATATTACGCGGCGGTCGCACCCTATATTCTGCGGTCGGTAGCCGGCCATCCTTTAACTGTAATTCGCTGCCCTGACGGTATCGACGGCGAAATATTTTATCAGCGTAATCCCGCACGTGGCCTTGGCCCGGATGTAATTCCCTTCACCTGGCATTACGACGCCAAAAACAAGGAATATGATTATTTCTATATCAAAAAACCTGCCGGATTGATGGAGATGGTGCAGATGAACGCCATTGAATTCCATCCTTGGGGCACGCGTTATAATAAAATGGATTATCCTGATCGCGCAGTCTTCGACCTCGACCCCGATACGGGCGTGCCGTTTGAAGCCGTCAAGCTCGGCGCTCTCGATCTGAAGCAGCGCCTTGAAAACATGGGTTTGAGAAGTTTCCTGAAATGCACGGGAGGCAAGGGACTGCACATTATCGTTCCCCTTGCGGAAAAAGACCGCTGGCCCGATGTAAAGGCCTGGTGTTCCTCCGTTGCGCATCAGATGGTGGAGGATTCACCTGGTGCCTATGTCGCCACAATGACCAAGGCAAAAAGAACGGGCAAAATCTTTATCGATTTTTTCCGTAATGATTACACTGCCACAGCGGTGTCCGATTTCTCTGTACGCGCCCGCCCCGGTCTCCCCGTCGCGGTACCGCTGGAATGGAAAGAAATAAAATCCCTGCAATCCGCATCCCAGTTCATGATGGCGGATGTCCTTAAACGTCTCAAAAAAACCGCGCCAGACGATGAGCGCTACAAACTTAAACAGCGCATCCCTAAAAAGTGAAGGGGTATCAACGACGATGGATATCATTGATTGCTGTTTCTAATAACACTCAACTTCACTTTTCCCTGTTAAACGCGCCACCGCACCAAGATGGAGCGTTCCCCTTAAAATCCAGAATAGCATTCTGTCCGCGCGGAAAAAATTCACAGAGGCGCAGAAAAGGCAAAACGCACCCTTCGCACCCGATAGGCTGATATTTTTAATTCTGTTCGTAAACCCGGAATTATCCGCGAGGACGATCGAGCCGTGAGTTTGCCCATAGCGAAACCTCCGCTTTATAAGCCATTTCAGCGTAGATCTGTTTTCAGGAACGTATTCTGTAACAACGGCTTCCGGTGCATATTCAAATTTTGCGCCGGACAGCCAAGCGGTGTGAAAGAACAAAGTGTCCTCCCCGCCACTCCGTCCAAGCTCTTCGCGAAAACGCAGTTGCCCGAATATCGGCGGTCTGTATCTCATAAGAATATTATTGGAGGCGCCCGTACGAATTTCACCGTCGACAAAAACCGGGTAGATCGAATGGAAGTCCCCTTTGGTTACCCATACGGGTGTCTTTTCATCATAAATCGCCTTGACGGGCCCGACTATAATATCCGCATTTGTGGTATTTAACATGAGCATAAGCGAACGTAACCAGCCCTTTGTCACCAGCTCATCGTCATCGATAAAGGCCACGTAGGGCGCTTTCACCGCCTCCAGACAGGCATTGCGGGCAATAGAGATATTCCGCGCCGGCGCATGAATGTAAAAAACATTCATATTCGTGTCTGCGGCAGTCTTGCGGACGGCTTCCTCCGCGCTTGGAAGATCGTCATTATCCGCGATGATAAGGCGGATGTTATGGGATGGGTCCATATCCATTTGACTTAAGGATTTGATTGTCTCCGCGATATGAGGACGTTTAAAAGTACAAATGCAAATATCGATATCTATGATGTTGCCCAATTATTTACTATCCTAAGTTTTTTTGCGGAAATGTGCGCAATCTAACTATATTTTCCCTAATTTAGATAGAAAAATCGATATTTCCTCCTATATGGCTCTTTGCCAATTAATGATTGGCAATAAAATTGTGTATTAACAAAGCTTTAGTGCTTAAAATCGTCATGTCGACAGTCTAAAGGAGAATAGATTATGTCCTTCCTTTCAAAAACTATTGCCGAGCTTGGAAAGTGGCAGAAGAAAATTGTTACAAAGCAAATAATGAAGAATAACGAGATTATTCCCCATCCTGCAGCAGCCCCCATTTCGACCGATCAGGAATCAGGCGGTGCGAGCACGACGCCAGACGGCAAACGAATTTATAATCCGCCCCAAACCGAAACCCCAGTGATCAGGGAATAGAAAAGCCCGGTATAGACCGGGCTTTTCTGAATTTTAGGAAGGGTCCACATTCATAGGCGCTGTTATTTCTGTCTGTGGATATTCGGACCATTGCATCGGTCCTTTGGGACTCATGCTGTTGACCTCCTCGCTACGCTGACGGCTTAACTCAAGATTTTTCTCTTCGATTAAATCTTTGGTCATATTGGTGTCCGCAATACCCATATCAAGCTCGCCCTTTGTCTGCCGGACATGTTCGATGGGATCGGCAATATATTTCCAGGATTCTCCGCCCACTGTAGTCTCACCGGAATTCCAGGGGCCGCGTATTTCCACACCGTTTGACATGTTAAAATACGCATTGATGAAACGCGGATCCCCCTGCAAAATTCCGGGCGGAAAATTCGGCTCGATTGTATCGAGCGCGGCCTGGAACATTTTGAAGTGGGCAATTTCCCGTGTCATTAGAAATCCGAGTGTTTCCTTGACGTAGGGATCATCCGTAAATTTCATAAGATACTCATAAAGAATTTTTGCACGCGACTCTGCTGCAATATTTGAACGCAGATCGACGGTGAGATCGCCATTGGCGTTTACAAAACTGCCTTGAAACGGAACACCCTGGCTGTCGGTCAGCAGAGGACCGCCACCGCTTAAAACCGAAAACTGCGGATTGAAACGCAGCGCTTCATGAATTACTTCCTCTTTGGGCGCATTACCTTTGGTCATAGACATGATATCTTCGCTTTCGGCCGCATCTTTCAGCTCACCATTCACGCCGTCCAATAGCATGGTGATCGTCGCACCGACGATTTCCAGGTGGCTGAGTTCCTCTGTCGCAATATCCATCAGCATATCGTATTTGTCGGGATAAGGACGGCGGCACGAGTAAGCCTGAACAAAGTATTGCATAGCCGCTTTCAGTTCGCCATTTGCGCCGCCAAACTGTTCGAGCAAAATGGATGCAAAGCGGGGATCGGGTGCAGTAACACGGGCATTGAATTGGAGTTCTTTGACATGGTGAAACATATTTTCCTCTTTTCCTTAGGTGGTTTCACGGGCTAACAATAAGCCGCCGCTTGCTGTTCCACATCTTAATGATCTTTATCAGGTTGTCGGAACATGGCCGGGAATCTGCTATGAAGGCTGTGGGTGTTTCACCAATAAACCCGCAGTGAAGAAAATATTTATATCCTGCGCGTCAATAGCATTCCCTTTTAATTAAGCGCCCTGAAAGCGTCCCTCATTTTTTAATTCTTCCTCCGGAACCACGGTGGACGAATTTTTTCCCGTGGGCTTTTTCTCTGTCGAGCCGGAGTTTTTTGGCAGGGTTTTTTTCATCTTAGCCTCCTGACATAGTGCGTTTCAAAGTTATGATCATCGTCTGCTCCAATGCGGTTGCAAAATTTTGGTTCCTGTCTGATGCACATCGCTTCTTCTTAATGTGGGAACTTTTCAACATTTTTATGGTTGGCCCATGGCTTATATAAAAGGAGATAAAAAATGAAAGCTCTTGTCTGGCATCATAAAAATGACATTCGTTGCGATACTGTGGCGGACCCCGAAATTGAACATCCACGCGATGCCATTATCAAAGTTACAAGTTGTGCCATTTGCGGCTCAGACCTTCATCTTCATGATGGTTTTATGCCGGGAATGAAAACCGGTGATATTGTAGGCCATGAATTTATGGGCGAGGTGATGGAGGTCGGAAAAGAAAACCATAGACTTAAAATTGGCGACCGTGTCGTTGTACCGTTTACTATTATCTGCGGTGAGTGCGATCAGTGCAAACGGGGAAATTTTTCGGTTTGCGAACGCACAAACCGCAATAAGGAACTCGCAGACAAGGCCTTTGGGCATACGGGGGCCGGCCTCTTCGGCTATACGCATTTAACAGGCGGTTATGCAGGTGGTCAGGCCGAATATGTACGTGTGCCTTATGCAGATGTCGCACCCGTTATTATCCCTGACGGTCTGACAGACGAACAGGTTCTGTTTCTTGGCGATATTTTTCCAACCGGGTGGCAGGCCGCAGTCCAATGCGATATCCAGCCCACTGACACCGTTGCGGTCTGGGGTGCGGGGCCGGTGGGGCAGTTCTGTATCAGAAGCGCGATCCTTCTGGGTGCGGAGAATGTCATCGCCATTGACAATGTCCCCGAACGGCTGGCCATGGCAGAAGCCGGTGGTGCGGTCACCATTAATTTCGATAAGGATAATGTCATTGAAAGACTGAACGATCTGACAAATGGCAAGGGCCCTGAGAAATGTATTGATGCTGTCGGAATGGAGGCGCATGCCACGGCTACAATTGATTCCCTTTATGACCGTGCCAAGCAGGCAGTCATGCTGGAAAGCGATCGTGCGCATGTTCTGCGTGAAATGATCTATGTCTGCAGGCCGGCAGGAATCCTTTCCATTCCCGGCGTCTATGGGGGACTGGTAGATAAGATTCCCTTCGGAATGATCATGAATAAAGGGCTTACCGTGCGGACTGGCCAAACCCATGTCAATCGTTGGACCGACGATCTGTTAAAGCGGATACAGGAAGGCCAGATTGATCCTTCCTTTGTTATCACGCATACCGTCAGCCTCGAAGAGGGACCGGAAATGTATAAAACGTTCCGCGATAAAAAGGACGGCTGTATTAAAGTTGTAATGAAACCGCATCAGGAGGTGAAACATGTTACTTAAAAGACCCAAAAGCCGGATTTTGCATTCTACGATCCCTGTGGACCGCGTTGCGCGAGGGCTTGGCTGGTTCAGCCTTGGTCTTGGTCTTACTGAACTTGTCGCCCCGGGTATTCTGGCGCGCAGTCTCGGCGCAAAGAAGGAAAAAACAGGCGCCGCGATCGTGCGTGGCTATGGTGGCCGGGAAATCGTTGCGGGGCTTGCAATTCTTGGCTCTGCAAATCCTGCACCAGGCGTTTGGGCGCGTGTCGCCGGAGACAGTCTGGATCTCGGGACCCTGGCGGTCAGCGCCGCTCGTAATCCAGCCAATAGACGCAATGCCTTACTAGCTATAGCTATGGTCGCTGGCATAACCATGATCGATCTGGCCTGCGCGGGAAAACTGACCCTTGCACGCAGAAAAACGAAACAACCAGTGCTGCCGCTCGATGAATATCGCAGCCGTAGCGGATTTCCCAAGCCGATTGAAGAGATGCGGGGCATCGCCATAGGCGACGACAGTAATCTTTCATACTATGCAAATGGCTACCATTAGGCGTGAGAAAAAACATGACGACAGGTTTTTTTGTTGAACTGACCGAGAGGCGGGCAGGGTTCCGAACGCCTGTCCCCGGTAAACCCTGGATTGGCAATGCCGTCTCTCCGCCCCGTGGTTGGGCGCAGACAAGCGCTTCGGGCATTGATGAGGTCTTGCGTCTCCAGGTCGAGCAGTATTTTCGCCGAAAACGTGCCGGACTTCCGGTCCCCGATCTTGTGTCTTCTTGCGATGGTCCGATTGCCTCAGGTCGAATGGTGCGCTTTGCCTCCATCGAAAATCTGGAATTTACCGTGCCGTATGAGCTATATAATGGATGTCCTCCATCACCACGCCACTTACAGGATAGGTAGGCATACGTTCAGACTGTAACTTACATACTGTTCAGGAAATTTAAGTTATATGTTTCGTTAGCATATCCAAGGTGCATCTGAGTGCCGCTATCGTCATTGCCTCCCCTGGGCAGCGATGCCCGGTGAGCATGGCGGCCGCCGCGCCGCCGACGCCGTGCAATGAAGGGAAAACCTTCACGCAGCAGCGCCAGAGACTTTTCAAAACCTTTGTCTTTCTCAAAACCTTTGTCTTTCAGTGTCATATTAGTGTGTTACCGAACCGGGCCTTGCCTCTTTGGCGTGCATTTCGGCCGCAACAGTATCGGGCAATATTTCACTGAGCAAAGCCTGCATTCTCGTCTTCATATTGTGGGAAATAATTTTGTCCTTCCCCGCCATAAGGGCCTCAAAGCCATCATGTGCAACAACGTCAGGGCTGTCTTTTTTGCCGGCACCTGTTTTTGTGTCTTCCATATCGGCGCGGCGGAAAAATTCAGTATCGGTCGGTCCGGGCATCAATGCCGTTACGGTGACACCTGTATCTTTAAGCTCGTTACGCAAAGCTTCCGCAAACAACAAAAGAAACCCTTTAGACGCATTATAAGTGGCTGCGTACGCACCGGGCATCAGGGCGGCGATCGAGGATGTAATCAGGACACGGCCATGATTTTTTGCGACCATATCTTTTAAGACGAGCTTGGAAAGGTGCACAGCCGACATGACATTCAGCCCGATCAGTTTCATTTCCTTCTCAAGATCAGTGTGAATGAATTCACCGCTAACGCCGATCCCTGCGTTAATGCAAAGAGAATCAACCGGGCGGCCATCCGCCTTGATAATCTCATAGAGTTTGTCATTACCTTCATGCGTGGCCAGATCGACTTGTACCGGCTGAACCTGGGTTCCGGATATTTTCAAAGCTTCCGCCGCTTTTTTGATTTCGGGTTCATCGGCGGCAATGATAAGATCGAAATTATGCTCGGCAAACTGCCGCGCGAGTTCCAGGCCGATCCCGGTAGAGGCACCGGTAATAACGGCAAGTGGTTTGGTTGATGATGTTGCCATGATTTATTCTCCTTTTCTGCTTGTCTTTTACAAAGAACTATCGGCATGACTCGGTTCCGTGAAAAACTG
>JAQGJB010000068.1 GCA_028290825.1 Micavibrio sp. | reverse complement strand
GACCGGCCTACAAAATCAGCGGCACCGCCGACAATAAAACCGTTGGCCCCTATCTCGATACCTTGCTGGATAACCGCATTGCCGAAAAACTCCCCGAGGGCGAGGACACGGATGCCGATAGATCACGACGCGATCTTTACCGTGTTCACCTGATTCAATCAGACCTAAAAAAGGGGCTGGAGGCGAAAGGCAACTACGACGGCACAGTCACGTTCCATCCGGCCAAGGATGGCGGGCATGGAGAGTTCGTTGTTAAAGCCGGTCAGCAATATCACCTGAACAAAGTAAAGATTGAGCCTAAGGAATACCAAGCCTATGCAGCAGCCCTCAAAATAAAACCCGGCGACGCGCTTGACGCACAGGCCGTGCTGGACAGCGAGCAGGCTTTGTTACTGGCAATCTCCAAGGACCATTGCTATTTCCGCCTTAACGCGACGCATATTGCCACAATCCAGCCAGCCAGGAAAAACGGCGACATCGTTTTCGAGTTGGATGTGGGCCGCGATGCGCATTACGGACCCGTGACATTCAACGGTACCACAACCATTCGCGAATCCTATTTGCGCAAAATGATTCCTTGGAAAGAAGGCGATTGTTTCCGCAGCGACCAGATTGAATCTTTCCGCGCCGCGCTTCTCGAATCCGGATTATTCGTTCGGGCTGAGGCCATTCTGCCCGGGGAACCGGATGAAGACGGCATGGCACCGGTTACGATAAACCTGACCGAGCGCGCACAAAGGACGATCAAGGCGGGATTCAACTATTATACAGACGAAGGTTTCGGCACCACGTTCGGCTGGGAACACCGGAATATTTTTGGCGCGGCAGAAAAATTCAATATCGATCTGGGTTTGTCACAATTAAAACAAAGTCTCAATCTTGATCTGGTCAAACCTTTCTTTCTTCGCAAGGACCAGGCCCTGAGCTTCAATAACTCCTACCGTCATCAGGACACAGATGCTTATAAGGAAACCGCCCTCGATCTCGGGACCAGCCTGAGCCGGAAATTCAATCGTTACCTGAGCGGCACGACGGGTGCAAAATTCACCCTCTCCCGCATCGACGACAAAGCGGGCGTTACTGATAGCTATGGCCTTTTTTCATTGCCGCAAAACCTCGGCTATGATAATCGCGACAGCAAACTCGATCCGCACAAGGGCTGGGTGATTAGCGGTACGGTCGCGCCCTTTTTTGACATGCTTGGCAATTCCGATCCGTTTTTAAAAACCCAGCTGACTGCCAGCACCTATCTCCCCCTTGCAAAAAAATCCGATATTGTCCTGGCCCTGCGCGGAAGTGTTGGCAGCATTATCGGCCCGGCGACCAGCAGCGTCCCCGCAACGGAACGGTTCTATGCCGGTGGCGGCGGCTCCGTGCGCGGCTATGGTTATCAGGCCGTTGGACCGAGCAAGGATGGCAAGGCAACAGGCGGACGCTCTTTGGTGGAATCCTCGGCCGAATTGCGTTTCAGGATTACCGATACGGTCGGCGGCGTTACGTTTATCGATGGCGGCAGTGTTTCTGATAATGCTGCGCCAGACTTTGATAATCTGGCCTTCGGTGCCGGTGTCGGGGTTCGTTATTACACCGCCCTCGGCCCCTTGCGCTTCGATATCGGCGTGCCGCTCAGCAAAACCAGGAACGAAGACGACCGCAGCTATCAGTTCTACATCAGCATCGGGCAGGCTTTCTGATGAACGAAGCGCTCAGGTCAGCATTGCGAAATATTCTCCACCTTACGCTCTGGGCGATGGCAATTGTATTTGTCCTCGGTATCTTTTGCCAGATCGGTGTGACCGCCGGAGTCATCTGGCTGGGTAGCCCCTGCGGGAAAGCCTGGGTCCGTCGAGAGATTGCCACCGCGCTGGCAGGCACAGATTACACATTATCCTATCAGGATCTTTATTATACGGCAGACCGCGGAATCCTGGTGAACAGACTTGCCATCGCCGATGCCGGCGGTCCGCTGCTTCAGGCGGATTATGCCGCGATCAGGATCGCGTTACTGCCCCTGCTTGAACGCAGGCTTTCTCTGACCTTTGAGGCCGGAACGGTTAATCTTGACCACCTGCCCGCCGGGGATCCGCAGGCCCCGCAGACACAGGCGCCAGCCAGCATAGTCATACCCGACATTTATTTCCATTCCATCGCGGTAGATGAACTGCATATTGAACACCTGCAACTTGGTGAAAAGATTCTCGGCCAGAAAATGATGCTCGAGCCGCGCCTGAAGGCCCGCGCTCTCTTGGATAAATCCATCGACGCCGAACTCTCCATGACTCTCGGCCAGATTGACGGGACGGATATTTCCTGGCTGCCTCAATCTTTGAACGTCCAGGCTGTTCTTGATCCGGCCACGACGCAGATTACTATCGAATCTCTGAAGCTGAGTGCCCCGGCTTATAATATGGAGGGCAAGGGATTATATGCGCTCGCCCCGGGCCAGCCTGTCGATCTGCAACTTTCGGCGGCCATCAGTCATCTCGACAAACTGGCACAGGGGTTGCCCGGCAGCCTATTGTTGAAGGGAGAAATCACCGGAACGTCAGACGCCCCTGCATTCATTGGTGAGGGGGAGGCTGATATCGACATCCTGAAGCAACGCGGTCTCGGACCCGTCATATTCAATGCAAAAATTCCGACACTCGGAAATAATATACAGGGCTTATTGAGCCTGACCACGGCCTACAAGGAAAAAACTGTCTCACTTTCCGCTAATCTGCGCTATGCCGAAACGCAGCTCAGCATCGAAAACCTGAAGGGAACTGCGCCCGATCTCGCCGTATCGGGAGCGGCAATCCTGGATACTGCAACAATGTTCGTCGCCGGACAGATCAGCACCAGCTTTGACGATCTTGCAACCTATAGCGATCTTGCGGGACTAAAACTGGAAGGCAAAGGAACGGTTACGGCAGACTTCGATCATCCGCAGGACCGGCAGGCTTTGAAAATATCGGCAAGGCTTGACCGCATCCGTTACGACACCATGACTCTTGCCCATGCCGATGGAAAAGCCACGATTCAGGACATTAAAAACCTCTGGCCGAATGCGGTTGACCTGACGGCCCGCGGCTTTAACGCGAATGACGCAAAGATCAGTACTTTGTCCGCGACACTCAGGAAAAAGGAACAGGGGCTGGATTACCATCTCGGCCTGAACGCCACCGGACATTACCGTCAAGCTTTCCAGCTATCAGGCGGGGCCGACATTGGCGATCTGGAACAGGATCAACCGGACTTAAAGAATATTGCCCTTAACCTTAAATCTGCCGGTAATACGCTGACCCTGAAAGGCAATGTGAACCACGAAACCATTAATGTCACCGCCGACACCGTGCGCTTCGGGTTGCGGGGGCTCCCACTTGATATTCCTGCGCTAGTGCAGAATTTTACATTGTCCGGCAAAGCCGCTATAAGCGGCCCCCTTTCGGACCCTGTCGTATCTTCCGACCTACATTTGAATACAGTCTCGGGAAATAAAGCGGTCCCGTCCGTCGATCTGGACATTATCGCAGGTTATAAAGGCGATCACGCCACCGCCAGCGTTGCGGGCAAAGGCCGGGGTATAAAGACGCTGAACGCTAACCTCACCTTACCGCTCGCCCTCTCTTTGAAGCCTTTTAAATTTGATCTGCCACAGAAAACGGAATTGGACGGCGACATCACGTTACGGGGTGACGGCTCCGCTCTGCTCGGGCCTTTCCTGCCGGAAGGTGCGGCAATCGGGGGCACCCTTGATACGAAGGCAAAAATAGCCGGGACTCTGAGTGCGCCTACGGTCGATGGAAACTTTTTATTCTCCGGCGGCAGCCTGAGGGAAGAAGGCAGCGGCATCAATCTGGCGAATATCGACCTCAACGCCCTGTTCAGTCAGTCCTCGGTCACGATTAAGACCCTGACCGCACAGGATGCGGCGGGCGGAACGATCAAAGGCTCGGGCGGGATCGGCTTTGGGAAGGTCACCACCGGCCAGTTGAATTTTATGTTCAGTAAATTGCATGCCCTGCGTACGGACAAGGTCGATGCCGTAGTTTCCGGTACGCTCGCATTGCAGGGGCACAATGGCGGCTATCGCCTGAGCGGCCAGATTGATCCTGACCAGACCGCCATCACAATTCCTGAACGCCTGCAGGGTAATATTCCGGAGCTGAACATCGTGAAGCCCGGCGATAAAAAAACCCTTGGATTGACGGAGAACATCACGCTCGATATCAGGATAAACGCCAATAACCGTGTCTTTGTCCGCGGCTGGGGCCTGGATGCGGAGTTTGCAGGCGACCTCGCTGTGAACGGGACGGCAGCCGCCCCGCTGATTGACGGAACGCTTTCCTCGATCCGCGGACGCTACGATGAATTTGGCCGCCACTTCACTCTCGAAAAAGCCGACCTGCGTTTTCAGGGGCTTGTCCCGCCATCCCCCTATATCGACATCAAGGCAAATCTGGCGGCAAGCGACGTCGTCGCCTCCGTTCTTATCGCCGGCCCGGTCACATCGCCTGTGGTATCTTTCGCCTCTACACCGTCTCTACCGCAGGATGAGGTATTATCTCGCATTCTGTTCGGTAAAAATATAAACCGGATATCACCCTTCCAGGCCATTCAGCTTGAACAAAGTCTGCGCCGGTTCTCCGGCAAGGGCAGTAGCGGCTTCGACCCGCTCGGTAAACTCCGCACGGCCACCGGTCTTGACGATATCAGCGTCGATTCAGATGCCTCAGGCGCGACGACCGTTGGTGCCGGAAAATATGTCACGGATAAGGTTTATATCGGTGTACAGCGCGGCCAGAGCGAAACCTCTGGTGCGGCCAATATCCGCGTCGATGTCACGCCCAATATTGCCGTGGAAAGCCGCGTCGGCCAGGACGCGCAGGGAGGTGCGGGTGTCACGTGGCATCTGGACTATTAATATACAAAATAATGAAAGAAAAATTCTCGTCGGGAGGTTCAGTTTTTTTGTAAATACGCCGTTATAAACCCGGCAGCTCAGGGCTAACCCCTTTTAACGGGGTTGGCGCGACTTTCAGGTTCCGGTCTTTTATTATCGCCTGATGGGTAGGGAAGGTCGAGAAGACTATCGCCGTGCGCAAACTAAAAATAGAAGTGTCCGGGAGCTTCCGGATCACAAGTCGGCAAAGGTTTTTTCCGTCTCTGCATCAAGTGACGACGTCAGCTCATCCAGCAACAGAACATCGGGACGATGTAAAAATATGCGTGAGAAGGCAATGCGCTGCTGCTCACCGCCCGACAATTTACCGGACCAGTATTGGCCGTCCTTACTTTCATTATCAGGGTCGGGTAGAAGCTTTTCCAGACTGGCCTCTGATCTCCAAGAGGGGAGAATAGCTACTTCCCGATAAAACTCATCCAGTCGGATAATACGGGGTTATCTGCCGGGCCGATCCAGGAGAGGTTGGCGATCAGGCGGATATGATCGATCCCGGGATAAATATGGGTTTCGACCCTGCCGCCCTTTTTGCCGATAGCAGCCGTCATATGGTCCATATTTATTTTTCCGACATACTGGTCGCGGTCGCCCCAGAGAAGCAGCATCGGCGGTTGGCGGCCGTCAATAAAAGTCGTGGCCTGCATTTGCGAATATTGAGAGGGCGGGCCGAACATGTCCTGGAGATCTTTTTCATCAGGGACAAAATCATAAGGCCCGGCCAGCCCGACAAAATCACGGATTACCTTTGACCTGTCTTTTCCCTCTGCTTTCAGATAGCGGGGGTCGACGGTGAGCAGCGATGCAATATGGGCACCGGCCGAGTGTCCGGAAACATGAATAGCCCTATGGTCGCCTCCATATTCGCCAATATGTGTATCGACCCAGGCAAGGGATCTGGCGGCGTCCTGTACAAAGGCCGGGAACTTTACCTGCGGATATTTGCGGTAGTCCGGAATGACGACGATATAATTCTTTGACGCCAGCGCCGACCCGACAAAACGGTAATCATCTTTTGATCCGCTTTCCCACCGCCCGCCATAATAAAAGACGATAACCGGCAATCTCTTTTCACCCCCTCCGGGCGGCGTATAAATATCCATCTTCTGCCACGGCTCGGGCCCGAAGGCGATGTCTTTGCTAACGGTAATGTCATTAAAATGAGTAGGCAGGTTGACCACCCCAAGCCCCATCTGTGTGCAGGCAGTAGCCAGAAAAGCACAGAACAGAGACAGGATATGAATAATTTTCTTCATCACGGGACCAGCGAAAAATAAAGGCGGTCCGGGATAAAGCGCGCAATTTTCAAAAGCCAGGTAAAGCGTTTTGGAAAATGGATTTCGAAACTTTTGTTCAGCAGCCCGTCCGCAATGGCGGCGGCCGCCGCTTCCGGCTCAATCATCATCGGCATTGGAAACTGATTTTTTGCCGTCATGGGCGTGCTCACGAAACCGGGATTGATCAAACGCACATCAATGCCCGTCCCCCGCATCTCGGCGCGCAGGCTTTCCGCCAGGTTAATAAGCCCGGCCTTCGTCGCACCATAGGGCTGGGCGTTGGGCAGGCCGCGATAACCTACAACGCTGGCGCATAGCGCAATCTGCGCAGGGAAATACGGCAGTATCGCCGCTATGACGTTAAACGCACCACCAAGATTGGTGGCCAGGATATCTTTGCAAAGCTCCAGATCAAGTGCTGAAAGTTTTGCCGGCTGATAAATACCCGCAAGAAAAATGACGCTATCCACTTTGGATTTGAAAACATCGGAAGCAGCATCTTTTACTGCCTTTTCTTGCGTAACATCAATCGCACAAACACGATGCCTGCCACCCAGGCTATTGTTCAAGGCAGTGAGTTTATCTTCACTGCGCGCCGATAAAATAAGCATGGCGCCGCGCCGGTCCATCTCGACCGCCAGCGCACGGCCAATACCGCTGCTGGCGCCGATGATCCAGATGGTTTTTCCTGCATAATCGTTCATTTAAGCGGCTTGTCTTTGCTGATTGAAATAGTGATTTGACCGACATTGATACCGAACTTGCTCATATAAGAACGGTTGATGACCAGATCATCGGAGACAAGGAACATCCAGTCGTCGAACGCAATGTTGATCTTGTGGCCGCTGACGTCAAGCTTCATGACGTATTTCCATTGAATGGCATTACCTGCGCTTTTTCCCGGCGCTTCGCCGACAATATCCGGCGCGGTGCCGACAAAACTCCCATCCGCAAGTTTGCGTATGGTCCAGACGCGATCCTGGATTTCACCGTCATTATAGACAAAATGCTCCTTTAACGTGCCGTGATCGCCATTCCATTCCCCGACCATATGAACGACGAAGCGCTTGATGATCTTACCGTTGCGGTCCTGGACAATCGCATGACCCGTCAGGGCGCCGTTAAAGAATGAGTCGAATTCCATCACCGGCTTTTCGCTGGCATAAGTTTCCACAGGTGTACTGCCGCATCCGCCCAACATAACGATCATTCCTATCAGGGTCAAAAATTTCGCCATAGCCATTGTGTTTATCCTTTTTATTCGGAAGTTGCCAGCAATCGCCGCCGCAAAGCGGGCTCAGTGGTGTCCGGTGCCAGCCAGATAGAAAAAAACCTCTGTCCGAAACGGGGATCGGCGATACGTCCGATTTCAACCCCGTCCCGGTAGAATATAGTCGTGCCGTCTTTCTTTAAAACACCGGTCAGCGTTGTTCCGTTCCCCACATCAGGAAATATCTCCTGCAGCGTGTTGTGCCATGCCGCCAGGGTGAGTTCATCGTGAAAACCTTGGCCGCGCATTTCCTCGACCGTGCGTCCCGCAATACGCGCACCGCGCAGCGACCGCAGATAGGTGAGACTGAGCGCAAGCGGGCGTTCATTCGACAGCCTGCCTTGCGGCGCGTAAAGGGCCGCGTCATAAATATCCATGGTCAGGTAAGTCATACGCCCCGCGCCGACCATACGCGCATCCGGAATATCATTCTCTATAAACGATGGTACGATGCCGGAGGCTAAAGCCGGGACGTTTACCAGGACCGTCATGAACAGTAAAAGGCATAAATTACGCATGTTGCAATTCCATCTGCATCACGCCGATACGCCCGCTGCGGAAACTGGAAATGCAGGTTGCCAGATAGAACCGCCACAGCCGGATAAATCCCTCATCGTAGCCAAGCTGCCGCACGGCATCGGTATTGTCATCGAACGCCTTCAGCCAGTGTTCCATAGTCGTGGCATAATCGTGCCCGAAATCAAACCGCCCGCAGTCGCGCAGGCCCGCCTTCCCTGCTTCCTCCGTGAAACGTTCAGGACTTGGCAGCATGCCACCCGGAAAAATGAAGCTGCGGATAAAATCGCTGCCCTGACGGTAGCGGTCGAACAGGGAATTTTCAATCGTGATGGTCTGCACGACCGCACGGCCATCTTTTTTCAGTAATTCCGACATCTTTCCGAAATAAGTCGGCCAGTACGCCTCTCCGACCGCTTCAAACATTTCAATCGAAACGATGTTATCAAACGTGCCGCGCTGGGCCCGGTAATCTTCGAGCGCGATATTGGCCCGGCAGCCGAGGCGGCCGCTTGCGTAAGTTTGCTGCTCGTTTGAAAGGGTGATGCCCTTGACCGCATAGTCACCGCGACCAACGGCACGTTCAGCAAACCCGCCCCAGCCGCAGCCGATTTCCAGCACCGAACCCGATGCACTTGAAAGACGGTCGATAATACGGTCATATTTATTATTCTGGGCCTGCGCCAGGTTTTCCCCTGGTGATGAAAAAATCGCAGAAGAATACGTCATCGTCGGATCAAGCCAGAGGCTGTAAAAATCATTGCCGAGATCATAATGGGCCTGAATATTACGGCGACTGCCCGAAAGGCTGTTGCGGCGAAAGAGATAGGATAAATTCGCCATGCTCCGCGACAGCATATTGCCGCTCATATAACGTTGCATCGACCGTTCATTGCGAAGGCCAAAGGTTATAAGGTTTTGAAGATCGGGTGTAGTCCAGAGGCCATCACGATATGTTTCCGCAAGGCCGCAATCGCCCGTGCGCGCGACCGCCATGGGCACGGACCAGTCATTGAGGGTCATGTCCGCCATAGGCCCGGTTTTCCCGCCAGCAAAACCGTAACGGCGTCCATCGGGCAGGGTCACATTAATCGCGCCACATTCAATGCGGTCGAGCGTTTTCAAAAATTGTGATGTGGCAAGCTTGTTAAACATATTTTAAAACCAGATTACTTTTATCGATATAACAACATATAGACCGCAGTGATAAATTCGGCCTTGCGGCAGAATTACATTTTTGTAATGTCTCTTGCCTGCGAACTTTTGCTATCGCCCGGCCCCGGCTTCGGAATATAGCGTATCCCCATAGCCAGAAGTCGGACTGCCTGCCAGTGTATGAGCATAATGGCTTTCAGCGTAACCGCGGGATAGCGCCAGAAAACCCGGCGCAGGGCGGCCCGCGTCATCGGCTCCAGTTGTCCGGTGATGGCGGTTGCCAGTTGCAAACGCCCGTCACCCGTATAATGATCGATCCAGACGCCAATGGCGTTATCCTTCAGCGCAAAGCGAAAACGGTAGGAACCCTCGCGCGGCAAAAACGGCGAAACATGAAACAGCTTCTTCCCGCCCAGCCAGTCATCGGAAGAGAGAGCCCGCCGGTCATCGTGGGCGCAAATGTAGCTATGCGTTTCACCGAAAGTATTATTGACCTCGCAGATCACGGCGCGGAGAGCGCCTTGCCGGTCATGACAGAACCAGAAACTGACCGGGTTGAAGACGTAGCCGAGGACCCGCGGTAACGTCATAAGGGTTATTTCGCCATCGGCCGCGATCCCGCGCGCTTGTAGATATTCCTGCGCCCAGCCCGCCAGATCGACCGATTGCCGGGAACCATGATCGCGGCGGTAAAAGGACAATGGCGCGGGCCGGTCGATGGCAATGACCGCATCCTCTAAACCTGCAAGCGGCATTACGATATTATAAATCCCGTAGGTAAAGCCGTTCACCTTTGGAAACAGGCGTTTATGCATGACCTTGCCGGTCAGGATCTGCGGCGTTACAGCCATGGAACAGTGGCTCCCAGCTTTTCGGCGACCGCAACGGCACTCATCAATCCGTCTTCATGAAACCCGTAACGCTGATAAGCACCGCAATGCCAGATCCCGCCCCGGTCCTGGATTTCAGGAATGCGCCTTTGCGCGTTGATGGCCGCAATCGTAAATACCGGATGATCGAATTCATGTGTGTCAAGGATCAGGTCCTGCGCAGGAAGGCGTCCGGGATTGAGTGTGACGATAAGCGGTCTGTCGGTTTTAAGACCCTGCAGGTTATTCATCCAGTAACTGAGTGAAACAACCGGGCTGTCATCCCGCGCGCCCTCCGTCAGGTAGACCCAGCTGGACCAGCATTTCCTGTGCCGGGGCATAAAGCTCTCATCATTGTGAACCACGACTGTGTTTTTCTGATAAGCGAAAGCGCCGAGAATTTCGCGCTCTGCCTCATCCGCCTGATCGAGAAGGCGGAGCGCCATATCGGCGTGACAGGCAAAAATAACCTGATCGAAATATTCCTTTCCGCCCTGACTATCGGTGACAATCGCCCCCTCACCCGTGCGGGAAACCACCGTTGCGGCGCAGGAAAGCCGGATTTTATCTCGGAAGCCAGCGGTGATTTTCGCGATATATTCGCGACTTCCGCCCTTTACCGTATGCCATTGCGGTTGCTGGCCGACCGTCAGAAGACCGTGATTTTCAAAGAAGCGCAGAAAAGTCGCGGCGGGATAATCAAGGATCGTTTCGACCGAACAGCTCCAGATCGCCGCCCCCATTGCCTGCAGATAGTAACGCCTGAACCAGTCGCCCATTTTCATCCGGTCCATGCATTCACGCAGGGTCATTTCCGGTTTTCCCGCAATGAAGGACAGGGCGTTGCGGTTGAAGCGCAGGATATCGCGCAGCATGCCCCAGAATTGCGGACGCAGGAAATTCTCTTTCTGCGCGAACATCCCCATACTGCCATATTCCAGCCAGCCATTGGCGACACTGGCGCCGAAAGACATGTTGCTGGGAACAGTCTCAACGCCGAGATGCCGGAAAAGACCCGTCAAATGCGGATAATTGCGATGATTGAAAACGATAAAACCGGTATCGACCGGAACGGTGGATCGGCCGTTTGCGACCTCGATGGTGCGGCTGTGGCCGCCGATATAGGAATTCGGCTCATAAAGCGTAATATCGTGTCGGCCCTGAAGCAGATAGGCGGCGCCGAGGCCGGATATGCCGGTTCCGATAATGGCAATTTTCATTGTTCAGTCTCCGTAATGGCTGCCAATCTAGCAATATTCGCCGCCGGAGGCTTGTTACAAAAATGTAATCTCCGCAATAAGGCCGGGCGATGCGTCTTTCAGGGCAATTGACGCACCGTGCAGGGTGACGACAGCCGCAACCAGGCTGAGCCCCAGCCCATTCCCTTCTGTGGTCCGGCTTGAATCGGCGCGGTAGAAACGGTCAAATACCTTTTCGCGCTCCTTTGGTGAAACCCCCGGGCCGCTATCGCGGATCGAGAAAACCGGGCGGCCTTCTACTTCGCAAAGCTTTATTGCGACAACCCCGTTAACGGGCGTAAACTTGATTGCATTATCAAGCAGATTGGCAAAAGCCTGAAAGAGAAGATCGCGGTCGCCATACAAGGGTATTGAAACGGCCTCGCAGGAAAGCGAAATGGATTTTTCCTCGGCCAGCGGCTCATAAAATTCGATGACATCAAGGATGATGGCACGCAGGTCGACGCTCTCAAAATCCTGCCGCCGCGCCCCCGTTTCGATGCGCGTAATCCGCAGCAGCGCATTGAATGTATCGAGCAGGCGGCTGGTCTCCATGATCATGGCTTCCGAACGCACGGTAATGTCCTCACCCGGCATTCCATCCGCACGGTCGCGCAGATCCTCAAGCTGGTTCAGCAACCGCGTCAGGGGCGTCCGCAGGTCATGCGCGATATTATCGGATACGCGCCGGATGCCCTGCATCAACTGCTCGATCCGTTCCAGGAAATTATTGAGAACGGAGGCCATATTGCTGAGGTCATCCCAGCGATTATCCAGCACGATGCGGCGCGACAAATCGCCGGTCTCCATGATGGCGCGGGCGGTTTCGGCAATGCGGTTGGTGCGGCTGACCACAAAGGTGCTGATCACAAAACTGACCATCACGACAATCGCCATGAAAAGTATACTCAGCAGGCTGAGAACCTGCATCAGGCGGTAGGATTTCATGGCCGCGGTAATATCCATACCCGCCAGCAATTGATCGCCGCCGGGGAACAGGTGAACCTTGGCCGCATAATCGCGCCCCTGATCGGAAAACAATATTGTCCCCTCGGTCATCACCTTGATCTGCGGCGGCACCGACCGCAGGTTTCCGGCTATATACCGACCGTAAACGTCCTGCAGAAGATAAACGCGGCCATGCTGCCGCTCCGCGCCTTTCAATTCGCGGGGGAGGTCGGCGCGGTTGTCCTTCAGATAATGTATTTCTGTATCAAGAACCGAACCGGCGCTCTCGATATAATGCGTGTGGTTAAAATAATAGCTGAAATAACCAAGCACCCCCGCCGAAAGACCAAGCAGGATCGTGAACAAAAGTGCCATTTTGAAACTGGAACTGCGCAGATAACTGCGCGCGTTATTCTTCGATGATATAGCCTGCACCGCGTACCGTTTTGATCAGGGGTTTCGGGAAGCCCTTATCAACCTTGCTGCGCAGGCGGCTGATATGAACATCGATAACGTTGGTCTGCGGGTCGAAATGATAATCCCACACAGCTTCCAGCAGCATCGTGCGTGTGACAATCCTCCCCTTGTGCTTCAATAAATATTCGAGCAGATGGAATTCGCGTGTCTGCAGGTCGATTTCCTGTCTGTCGCGGATCACTTTGCGGTTGAGCAGGTCAAGCTCCAGCCCTCCTGCCACCAGTTTCGTCGTCGACGCCCCGGGTTGCAATTGCCGCCGCCCCAACACCTCGACCCGCGCCAGCAATTCCGCAAACGCAAACGGCTTGACCAGATAATCATCCCCGCCTGCGCGAAGGCCCTCAACCTTGTCGTCCACCTGACCCAGCGCACTAAGAATCAAGACGGGAACCGCATTGCCGGTGCCGCGTAACGTCTTCAGCAAAGAAAGCCCGTCAAGTCCCGGAAGCATCCGGTCGATGATCGCCACATCATATTGTGTACTGGTCGCAAGCTGCAATCCGTCAGGACCGCTCGCCGCGCTCTCCGTAACATGCCCGACTTCATTCAGGCCCTTGCTTACGAACTGAACAACCTGCAGATCGTCCTCGACGATTAAAACGCGCATATACCATCCATATCATTAGCCGGACCACGATCCGCCTTCCGGGAGTAGCCATGTAATAAGCATCAAAGCATAAACTGGCTACAGCTCATTTCATTAATCCAATATGGCAATGCGGAATATGAAACCTGAATAGAATGAAAAATCTGCTCCAGCAGAGCTATCATCCGACCCGGTGAAACTTATGAAAACACAATCGTAAAATTTTTTCGGATTACCATGCCGACGCCTCTAAGCGCGGTGCGAATTGCAGGAACTATGAGGGCCTCCAGATCATTGATCCATTGATCAAACAAACAATGGAGAATGAGCGATGAAATCAAAATTATTGATGCTGATGATGTTGGGAGGTGCCGGTTGCGCCCTGGCGAAATACAAATCGGCCTGCGCAAAGAAGGCGTCCGATATCTCTGATAAAATTGACACGGCCTCGGAAGATTCTTTTCCGGCAAGTGACCCGCCAGCCTGGACCAGAACATCTGTTTAATAACCTCTGAAGGATATCCGAAAATGAAAGCACTTGTCTGGCATGGCCGCTATAATATGCAATGCGATAACGTTCCCGATCCGAGTATCATCGATCAGAACGATATGATTATTAAGGTCACAAGCACCGCGATCTGCGGTTCTGACCTTCATCTGTACGATGCCTATGCGCCAATGATGGAAAAAGGCGACATCCTTGGACACGAATTCATGGGCGAAGTCGTTGAAACCGGCAAAGGCGTAACCAAACATAAAATAGGCGACCGCGTTGTGGTTCCTTTTGTGATTTCGTGCGGTCATTGCTTTTATTGTGCACAGAAACTGACCTCCTTCTGCGAAAATACCAATCCCGATGGCGACAAACAGGCAATGATGATGGGCCATCATACCTCCGGCCTTTATGGCTACACCCATTTGCTCGGCGGTTATTCTGGGGGACAGGCGGAATATGTGCGCGTGGTCCAGGCCGATAACGGTCCTACCAAAGTCCCCGATGGCATTGATGATGAAAAAGCACTTTTTCTCAGCGATATTTTTCCGACTGGCTGGATGGCTGCACTCAACTGCGATATCAAACCCGGCGATACTGTCGCTGTCTGGGGCTGCGGCCCTGTCGGCCAGATGTCGATTCAAAGTGCGTGGCTGCAGGGTGCCGGGAGGGTCGTCGCCTTCGACCACGTTCCGGAACGTCTGGAGATGGCAAGAACTCTGGGCAAAGCCGAGGTTTTCAATTTCATGGAAACCGACGTTTATGATGAACTGCAAAAAATCACTAACGGCCGCGGCCCCGATTCTGTCATCGACGCCGTCGGTGCAGAGGCGCATGGACTGGGCAGTGTCGATGCCGTGGTGGACAGAGCCAAAGCAGCAGCAGGTCTTGCCACTGATCGCCCGCATGTCTGGCGTGACATGATCAAATGTGTGCGTCCGGGCGGAAACGTTTCCGTCCCCGGTGTCTACTTTGGCTATGCCGATAAAATACCTGTCGGCAGCATCGTCGGTAAAGGGCTGACTGTGCGTTCCGGCCAGACCCATGTGCAGAAATATATGGATGAACTGATGGCGCTTGTTGCCGAAGGCAAATTCGACCCGTCCTTCATCATTACACACCGGCTGAAACTGGAAGACGGGCCGGAAGCTTATAAAACCTTCAAAGAGAAAAAGGACGGCTGTATCAAAGTCGTGATGAATCCTTAACCCGCATAAAGGCCGGATTGCAATCCGGCCTTTATTTTATCCAGGTACGGATTAACGGGCCATCATGGCCATAAAACGGATCCGTGGGGGGTATCGGTGTGGCCGCAATTTTGCGTTCGGCGTCAGGGCATTCTTTTTTCGAACGGCAGATATCCATGGCCTGTCCGGGCGGATAGGCACCGATCACCACCAGATCATCACTGGAGCCTGCATCCTTATGCCCCGTTCCGGCGGGCAGGACGATCATATCCCCCTGTTCCAGCAGCAAAGTATGCCCGGCCATACCGCCGACCTGAATCCTGCATTTACCCTGAACAACGCCCAGTACTTCATGGGCCTGCGAATGGAAATGATGATAATCATAAACCCCGTCGCGCCAGATTCCATGCCAGTTGTTATCCCTGAAATGTTTCTCGAACCCGATCGAACAATCCTCATCCGCAGGAAGAACCTGCGGATAGACCAGGACCGGCAAGACGGCGTTGTTAGGGATTTCCTTATTTGGTTTTAGAAAAATCTGATCCATTATTTGTCCTCCCTTACTCCTGGCCGCGGTAAAATGGCTGTGATGTTGCCGTCATCTTCCAGAATTAACGTCTCGGCGTCCCTGTACGAACCAAGGCCGTATTTTCTCACCGAGGCATCCATATCGCCCTCATCGAGGAGATATTTTTCCAGATTGACCAGTAATTTTCCCTGGTGAAACAGGATAACCGGCTTACTCTCCGTCAGGCGGCGGAGGGGTGCTATCCTCTCCGTAATACCCACGAGAAAAAACAGCGTCAGGACGCTCGCGACCGTACCCCAATACCCTGCCCCTTCAGGCGTAAGGCCGATGTCGCAGGCCTCGGCCACCAGTAACAGCAGGATCATATCCTGCGGCCCCATTTCTGCGAAAACCCTGCGCCCGACAATTTTAAGGCCGAGTATAAGCAGAACATAAAGCGTTGCGGTCTGGAAGACGCCAAGCCCCACTTCAGGCCACGGGATGGGGTCGAAAATTGAAACATAGTCCATACCTATAAACCTGAGAAATCATCAAAAGTTCCGGAACATAATCTGGTCTGCGTTTGTTAATAAATTGAGCTTTATATCAGCCGGAGGATTTTAACATGGTTACCGAAGCACGCGCCTACTGGAAAGGCCATATCCGTTTGTCCCTGGTCACATTTCCGGTGCATCTTTACCCCGCAATCACCGATGCGCAAAAGGTCAAACTCCACAAAATCACCAAGGGCAATAATGAGCGGGTTCATTATCAGGATACGACCGAGAGCGAAGGCGCTGTTAAAAAACAAAACATCGTTAAGGGTTACGAATACGATAAAGGCCACTACATTGAGCTTGACGATGAAGAACTCAAAAAACTCAAAGTTGAAAGCAAGCATACGATTGATCTTGTGCAATTCACCGATATCCGCGACATCGACCCGATTTATTTTGACAAGCCCTATTATATTGTCCCGGACGGCGAACTGGCCGTAGAGGCCTATGTTACGCTCCGCAATGCGTTGCGCGATACCAAGAAGGTCGCCCTTGGGCAGATCACGATAAACGGTCATGAGCGTATTGGCGCGATTAAGGCCTGTGATAAGGGGCTTATCATGGAAACATTGCGTTACAACGAAGAAGTCCGGTCCGCATCAAAATATTTTGACGATATCAGCGAAGATGTTAAACCGAATAAAGACCAGATGGATCTGGCCGAGCAATTGATCAAGACAAAAACAGGAAAATTCGACCCTAAAGCCTTTAAGGACACCTATCAGGAAGGCTTGATGGAGATCATCCAGGCCAAATTGGCCCATCGCAAAGTCAATCTGCCGAAGGGTAAAGAACCGCCGCAAAAAGTCGTCAACATCATGGACGCCCTGAAGCGCAGCCTTGCGGAAGCCAAGAAAAAGCCGACTGGCACCGCAAAGAAAAAACCAACTAAAAAGACAAAAGGTAAGGCAGCCTGATCATGGGTCTTGAGGAATACCGCCGCAAACGCGATTTCAGTAAAACGCCGGAACCCCCGCCTGGCAAGGTTAAGGCTGGGGCCAAACTCGGCTATCTGATCCAGAAACACGATGCAACGCGCCTTCATTATGATTTCCGGCTGGAGTTGGACGGCGTTTTATTAAGCTGGGCGGTCACGAAAGGGCCAAGCCTGAACCCTTCTGACAAACGCCTCGCCGTCCGCACCGAAGATCACCCCATTTCCTATGGGACTTTCGAAGGGACTATTCCGAAAGGCCAGTATGGCGGCGGTACAGTCATGCTGTGGGATGAGGGCTCATGGGAACCCAAGGGCGACCCGCGTAATGGCCTAGAAAAAGGGCACTTATCCTTTACCCTGCACGGCGAACGGCTGAAGGGCGGCTGGGCGCTCATACGGATGCATGGCGACAGCAAACGGGAGAACTGGTTACTGGTGAAGGAAAAAGACGAACTGGCCGTTTCCGACGGTACCGAAGCAGCCTTCCTTGATGAAAATGCCAGCAGCATCACAACCGGCAGGGCCATGGACGATATCGCCGCGCAAAAGAAGCCCCTCAATACCAAAACCGCCAAACCAAAAGCCGCAGCCGAAAAGACGCCCGCAGCCCGCATAACGGAAGACCTTATTCTTGAGGGTATAAAAATTACCCATCCTGACCGCATTATTTCTGAAACCGGCCATGTGACAAAAGGTGAGCTGGCGGAATATTACGCCGCAATCGCGCCGCTTCTGCTGCCGCAGCTCAAGGGCCGCCCCTTAAGCCTGCTGCGCTGCCCCGGAGGCATAGACGGCGAATGCTTTTTTCAGCGCACCCCGGGCAAAGGGCTTGGCGCAGACGTCAAAACCTTTCACTTCGCTCACAATGGTAAAAAATACGAATATCTGTACATCGAGAATGTAAAAGGATTAATGGAGATCATTCAGATGGGCTCTATCGAGCTGCATCCGTGGGGCTCGACCATTAAAAATATTGATTGTCCCGACAGAATGATCTTCGATCTCGACCCGGCCCCCGATGTCCCCTTCGAGGCGGTAAAACTCGCCGCTCTCGACTTGCGCGAGCGGCTTAAAAGACACGGGCTGGAATCCTTGGTGAAAACCACCGGAGGTAAGGGCCTGCATGTTACCGTGCCTCTGTCGGGCAAGGATAGCTGGCCCGCAGTCAGGACGTTCGCAGAAAATCTGGCGCACGAAATGGTCGGTGACGCACCCGATGCTTATGTTGCAACCATGACCAAGGCGAAGCGGAACGGTAAAATTTTTATCGATTTTTTCCGCAATGATTATACGGCCACCGCCGTCGCCGATTATGGTGTGCGTGCCCGTCCTGGCGCTCCTGTCGCGCTACCTCTGGAATGGAAAGACCTGAAATCCCTGAAAGCGGGAAACCAGTTTTCCATGCAGGAGGTATTAAAACGTATCAAAAAAGTAAAACCTGCTTCGGATCGGTATAAAACGAAACAAAGACTTTCCTGATGCCGTTGGTAGATCATGACAAAGTCGGACATCATCCCCCCGATAACCAATACGGCCCGGGCACAACGATATGGAGACCAACGCCGTCAAGAACGCTGAATCCTTCTCGGCGATCCTGAACAAGACTTTCACCGGAACCAAAGAAATCTCCAACCGTTGGTCAACGAACCCCCTGAAAGGATTGATCATGAAACCCAACTATGACGATGGCAAGACCCATCCCAATGAAAAAACAAAGCCTTCCTCGAACGGTTCCGACAATTTTTCGGTCCACCAGGACAGCGTTGAAAACGAACCCACTGAAAAGGCTAATAATTCGCCCGCGCGCAATCCGGGAAAATAAAATATGCCCCCCCGATAAAGTCAGAACACTTTATACGATCGGCTATGAAGGGGTTACCGCTGAGGCATTATGCCGCAGCCTCAAAGACGCAGGTGTCAAGCTTCTGATTGATGTGAGGGCGGTCCCGCTATCGCGCAAACCCGGGCTGTCCAAAAATAAACTTGCAACAAAGCTTGCTGAGAACGGGATTCAGTATCTTGGGCTGAAGGGCCTCGGCACCCCGGCGGAAGGACGCGAGGCCGCCAGAAAAGGGCGTACAGCCGAAATGCGCAGAATTTTTTACACTTATCTTGAAACCGAAGACGCCCAAAGAGATATGCACGTGGCCATCAAAGCCGCCCGGCAGCAGATTTCCTGTCTTTTGTGTTTCGAACACGCGCCCCAGTCCTGCCATCGTCTGATGGTTGCTGAAAAAATGTCAGAGCAGGAGAATTTCGGGATTGTTCACCTAAACCCTGCTATATAAAATATTCCGAATTTTCGGAACTTTATTCCGTTATGGGTGTTTATAGGTATGCGAAAAAGGGACACGACAGGCGATTTCATAACAATTACGCCCGGTGGCCCGACAAAGGGGATCCAACTTTCCGGGTCCTGGACAATCAATTCCGCCGCCCTTATCGAAACTGAAATAGCGGATTTTCAGAAATCCACAAAAGACAGCGCCATTTCCGTGGACCCCTCAGGCATCAGGGAACTGGATACTGTGGGTGCCTGGCTGATAAAAAAGCATTTTGGCCACGCTCCGGGTATCGGCCCCCTTATCGAAAGCAGAAAAAACCTCTTTGATTTTCTTCCGGGGAAAATGGAGGCGCGTACAGCACCTTCGAAGCCCTCTTCCATATTCCATTTCTTCAGTCACATTGGAAAAACGGCGATTGACCGGCTGAATTTTCTCTATGCGATCTTTGTCTTCATTGGGAAAATTTTTTCACGCCTTCTGTCGAACTTTCTTAGCCCCAGGCGCTTTCGTTTCCCTTCAATCGTGCGCCATATTTATGAAACCGGGATTCAGGCGGTCCCGATTATAGCCCTGCTCGGCATTTTGATGAGTATGGTTATTTCCTATCAGGCCGCCATCCAGCTGCAAAAATTCGGCGCCGACATTTTCACGATTGATCTCAGCGTTATTTCCATCCTCCGCGAAATGGGCGTTCTGATCACGGCCATCATGGTCGCGGGCCGGTCAGGCAGCGCCTTCGCCGCCGAAATCGGCGTGATGAAGATGCGCGAAGAGGTGGACGCATTAAAAACCATCGGCATGGATCCGATCGAGGTTCTTGTACTTCCCCGGGTGATTGCCCTGATCCTTGTTCTTCCCATGCTTACCTTTATTGCGGATATTGTAGGTCTTGCCGGGGGCAGTCTGATGTCGTTGCTATTGCTGGATATTCCCTTGCACCAATATCTGGACAGGGCGCAGACCGTGGCGACACCAACCATGTTTGCCGTCGGAATGATCAAGGCCCCTGTATTTGCCTTCCTGATCTCGGTCATCGGGACATATCAAGGCATGAATGTCACCGGCTCGGCGGAAAGCGTCGGAAAGCTGACAACCGTATCCGTTGTGCAATCCATATTCCTAGTGATCATGGCGGATGCGGCATTCTCTGTCATCTTCTCCAGGGCGGGAATTTAGGTATGGGCGCGCTTGTAGAGGTAAAAAATCTGATCAATCGTTTCGGTACACAGACCGTACACGAAGACCTCTGCCTGACACTGGATGATAAGGAAATTCTCGGTCTGGTGGGTGGCTCGGGTTCGGGGAAATCGGTGCTGCTGCGTTCGATACTAGGCCTCAATACCCCAAAATCCGGGGAGATCCTGATCGACGGCGTAAACATACAGGCACTTTCGGTCAAGGAACTGCTGGAGGTCCAGAAAAAATGGGGCGTCGTATTCCAGAACGGGGCCTTGTTCTCGGGCCTCACCGTTCTTGATAACGTTGCGCTGCCCATGCGCGAATATACTGATCTTTCACCGGGAATGATCGAGGAGCTGGCCCTTTACAAATTGCAGATGGTGGGGCTGGAGCCATCCGCCGCTGATAAATTCCCCTCATCCCTGTCGGGCGGGATGGCGCGACGCGTATCGCTGGCCCGTGCGCTTGCGCTTGATCCAAAAATTCTGTTTCTCGACGAGCCGACCGCCGGTCTGGACCCCATTGCTGCCGCGGCCTTTGACAACCTCATTCTTTCATTGCGTGAAGCATTGGGGCTAAGCGTCCTTGTGATCACGCACGACCTGGATACACTGGTCACCATTTGCGACCGGGTCGCCATGCTTGTAGACAAACATATCGTAATGGGAACAATCGGCGATATGATGGCTTCGGAACATCCCTGGATTCATGAATATTTTAACGGGCCGCGCATGCGTGCGATTTCGAAAAACCCCCACAAGGAAACAGCCTGATGGAAAAAGACGCCAGATATTTCGTTGTTGGTATATTTGTAAGCCTCTGCCTTGCAGGGCTGCTCAGTTTCGTCATCTGGATGGCGGGGGCGCATGATAATAAGGATTACCTGCGTTACACGGTATATTTCACGGATTCCGTCAGCGGCCTGAAAGAAGGCGCAAATGTTTCCTATAAAGGCGTGGATGTCGGCAAAGTTACCGATATCCGGCTGGCCCACGAACGCAAGGACCTTATTAAAGTTGATATCGAGGTTGCAAACACAACACCGGTCCGCGCAAAGACCAATGCATCACTCGCCGTTCTTGGCGTCACCGGGCTTGTTTTCATGGACCTGACGACTGCCGCCGACGATACACAGCCCGTTCCGCGGGTCCAGGGCGAAGCCCACCCGGTCCTGCAGGGCAACGGCACCCAGCTTGCAAAACTGTTCCAGGACATCCCCGCCATCACCCAGCAGGTGCTGGAAATGGCTAAAAAGATCAATAAACTGATGGATGATAAAAACATGGGATCGCTGGATGCGACGCTGGATAATGTGCAGCAGATGACGCATAGCATCAATGCATTGCTGAGCACCGAGAATGTCGCGAATGTGTCCACCACACTCGATAATTTTTCACGCTCGAGCGACGACCTGAAGGAAATGGTCCAGCGCTTTCAGAAGACTGCCGATGAAATCGACAAAACCGTCTCCACCATAAACCGCGTCGTTACCAAGAATGAGGACAATGTTAACCGCTTCGGACAGGATGGCCTGAACCAGATCACCACCATGACACGGGAAGCACAAAAAACCGCCCAGTCGATCCGGAGAGCCGCCGACAAGCTTAACCAAGACCCTTCACAAATTCTTTACAAGCCGTCCAACAAGGGCGTGGAGATCGCAAAATGAAAAAAAATATTCCTCTTTTCCTCGCGCTGTTCTGCCTCGCAGGATGTTCGGCGCTGGCTCCCTCAAGGCCGCCCGTGACCATCTATGCCCTGCATCCTTCCGCTTCTCAGCCGTCGGAAAACCCTCAGGGTCCGCATGGCGTCCTCCGCATCGAAACGCCGGTCATGCCCTCCGGCCTTGATTCGGACCGCATTGCCCTGTTCCTGGCGGATGGGCGGCAGCTTGATTACTATGCCGGGGCAAAATGGCCCGCTCCCCTCGATCATGTGCTGCAGGATGTCATCGTCGAGGAGGCGCGCAACGCATTTCCGCGCATGACAATTGACACGCCCGATCTGAATGTCGCGGCAGATTATAAAATTTCAGTGAGGATAAGGGAATTTACGCCTGTCTATCAGGGCGGCCCCGGGACAATACCATTCCTCAAGGTTTCGGCGACATTTACGCTGATCCGTCTGCCGGAGAATACTGTCATTAACGACCTCACGCTCGAAAGCGGACAGGCGGCAGCATCAAATTCATTAACCGCGGTGACTGCGGGTCTCGAATCCCTTCTCCAGGGTATGGTGAAAAAGGCCCTTAACCAGATGGAAACGGATTTGGAACCGTCCGCCCGTTGATGGCCATTACACCTAAGCCCGTTCATCTGAATCAAGCATAGCCCTTGTCCGCGCACCCGCGCCACGCAGCATGTCCTCGATCAGGACGGATTCGGGCATGTTTTCCAGTATTCCCTGAGCATTTGATTAAGCATTGCTTTCTTTGTCGGCCGGGCGGGGGTGAAGGTGGTCGCATAATATTTCAGCCAGTAACTTCAATCTCATCCTTTTCCGGATATTGCGCCGGATCAGCTTGAGGTTGCAGTTGCAGTTTTTCCTGATCCAGTGCGCCGCCGAGCCGGAAGCACAGGATGCATCGTATTTGACGACATCGGCCAGAATCTCAGGATTTTTCGGACATAATGGAGCTTATGTTCTTGTTTTGTTCTTAATCAAGAGCCATTGCATCTGTCCCCAAAAATGTGCGCATATTTTCACCGTATAAGTTCATAGAAAAAAATCCCGAGGTTCAACTGATTTTCTTTCCCTCCGGTTCCTATACATTAGGGCCTATGAATCCCGATCTGAAAATTCTTATCATTGGCGGCTATGGCACGTTTGGCGGACGCCTTGTTGAATTGTTGCTGGATGAACCGTCGCTGACCCTGATCATCGCCGGACGCTCCCTGGACAAGGCGGCATCCTATTGTCAGGCCAGAAGAAACGGCAAAGCTCACCTGATCCCCACGGCCCTCGACCGCACGGGTGACTTTCGATTGCAGCTTTTACAATTGAAACCCGACATCGTCGTCGATGCCAGCGGACCTTTTCAGGATTACGGCAGAAATGCTTATGGCCTCGTCGAGGCCTGTATCGACAGAAAAATCCATTATCTTGATCTTGCCGACGGTTCCGGTTTTGTGGAGGGCATCACCGCTTACGACCAGTCCGCGAAATCAGCCGGTGTGTTTGTGCTTTCCGGCGTTTCCAGTTTTCCGGTTTTGACTGCGGCCGTTGCGAAAAAGCTATCCTCTGGCATGGCCTATGTAAGATCCATCCGTGGCGGCATTGCCCCCTCACCCTATGCGGGCGTCGGCAGTAATGTCATTCAGGCAATTGCCGGTTATGCCGGCCAGAAAACCTCGGGCACAAAGGCGGAAAAATCAGGAACGGCCTATCCCCTGACCGAAACCATGCGGTATACGATCGGCCCTCCCGGCACCCGCCCCTTAAGGAACACGCTTTTTTCACTGGTCGACGTTCCGGACTTGAAGGTTCTTGCGCGCCTGTGGCCGGAAGCTGAAACCATCTGGATCGGCGCAGGTCCCGTACCGGAAAATCTCCACCGTGCCCTGATCGCTCTTGCGTGGCTGGTCAGGCTCGGCCTGGTGCGTACGCTTCTGCCGCTTGCACCGCTGATGCAATATGTCGTCGACCATGTTCGCTGGGGGGAACACCGCGGCGGTATGTTCGTCGAAATACAGGGAGAAACCGCGGACGGACAAGAAATTACGCGGTCCTGGCATCTTCTGGCCGAGGGGCGCGACGGGCCGATGATTCCCTCGATGGCGGTCGAATTGATCATTCGCAGAATCATGGCGGGCCATGTTATCCCGCCCGGCGCCCGCACTGCATTGGAAGATGTGACACTGGATGATTATGAAACTCTTTTCAGAAAACGTACAATCCGCACAGGTTTTCGTCAGGACGTCGCCCGTGCGAAAAAATCGCTTTATCATTATATCCTTGGGGCCGCCTGGGATGATATCGCGCCTGAAATAAGATCAATGCACGATGTCTTTACCTCCGCCGAAGCGGAAGGCATGGCGGAAATACACCGCGGCAAAAGCGCAGGCGCAAAAATCATCGCCAGGGTATTCGGATTTCCCGATGCGGGAGCGGACATTCCCGTACGCGTCAATTTTGTCGTCGGCAACGACACCGAAACCTGGACCCGGACCTTCGCGCGCAAATCGTTTTCCAGCATGCAATATGCGGGGCGGGGGCGCGATAATTGCCTGCTGGTCGAACGTTTTGGAATTCTGACTTTTGCGATGGCCTTGGTCTGGGAAGAAAATCGCCTCAATCTTGTGCTGCGCAACTGGAGAGTTCTGGGCGTACCGCTGCCTCTGTGGCTTGCGCCGCGTTCGGTTTCCTATGAAAGCGTGGAAGAAGGGCGCTTCCGCTTTAACGTCGAAATATCACACAGGCTGACGGGTCTTATCGTTCACTACCATGGCTGGCTGGTGCGAAAAATGTAACAAGGTTCAGGCCGAGAGATGCGCCAGCGCCCGTTTCAGGTTTGCATGGTCCACCGGTTTCGTCAGGTGCAGGTCGAACCCGGCCTCCCTGGCCTGGCGCTGATCCTCATCACGGCCATAACCGGTCAGCGCAATAACATAAGTTGCTGATAGTTTCGGATCATTCCGGATCTGGCGTGCAACCTGATACCCGTCAAGACCCGGCAGTCCGATGTCGCAAAGAACCACGCGCGGCAGGAAAGACTTCGCCTTCTCCAGCCCCTCCACGCCCGAATGCGCAGTTTCAACCTCGTATCCTTCAATCTCCAGCAGCCAGCTGATGCTGTCCGCCGTATCGACATTGTCCTCGATAACCAGAACACGGCCTTTTTTATCGTCGGGAATCACGATATTTTCATCTTCGACCTTGACCGCGTCAGACAATATCCGCGCGGGCAATTCTATGGTGAATACCGCCCCCTGGCCTGGCCCTGGACTGCGCGCCGATATTTTTCCACGGTGCAATTCGATTAAGCCTTTGACCAGCGACAGACCCAGACCCAGACCGCCGCGATACCGGTCCAGCCCCTGATCGCCCTGCCTGAAAATTTCAAAGATATGCGGAATGGTGGCGGCATCGATGCCGACGCCACTATCCTCAATCACAATCTTCGCAATGCGCTGATCCTTATCGAAGCTGAGGCCGATCCTGACCATTCCGCCCGGATCGGTGAATTTATGCGCGTTGTGCAGCAGATTGCCGATGGACTGCACGAGGCGTGTCGGATCACCGTCCACCCAGACCGGATGGGCGGGAATATCGGTTTCGATTTTAAGGCCGCTGGCGTCAAAAGCCGGACGGTAATCCCGCGTTGTCTGCGAAACGATCTGGGTCAGGTCGCAACGTTCACGGCGCAGTAGAATTTGCCCGCGCGACAGGCGGGTCGAATCCAGAAGGTCGTCGATCAGCCTGGTCATATGCGTGACCTGACGCTCAATCATATCTTTCAGCTCTATGCGGCGGGGATCATCCTGTTTGACAACCTGCAGCAGATGCACAGCATTACGGATCGGTCCTAAAGGATTCCGCAGTTCATGCGCCAGCATTCCCAGAAATTCGTCCTTGCGCCGGTCTGCGTCTTCCGCCGCTGTCCGTCTTGCACGCTCCTCGGCCTGCATTGCACTTTGCTGGCGCATCTGGAACAGCTCGATAAAAACCTGGACCTTCGCCTTGAGGATTTGCGGCACAACCGGTGTAGGAAGGTAATCGACCGCACCGCTGGCATAACCCTGCGCCACCTGCACGTCATCCGTGAACGCAGTCAGGAAAATAATCGGTGTGCGCGCCGATTTTTTACGCTCGCGGATCAGAGAGGCTACTTCAAACCCGTCTATTCCCGGCATATTCACATCCAGAAGGATCACAGCGAATTCGTTCTTCAGGACAAATTTAAGCGCTTCCTCTCCCGACCCGGCCATGATGAGATTTTGATCAAGGTCGTCAAGAATGGTTTTATAGACCACCAGCTTTTCCGGCAGATCGTCGACAATAAGGATATTCACGCGTTCCGGCAATGGGTCGTCAACCGCAGAACCTCTGCCGGCCCGGTTCACATTGCTGAACAGGATTTCCTTGTTCATATGCTTTTCTCGGCCAGCCATGAACGCAGGATGGTCATCATTTGCTCAATATCCACAGGCTTGGAAAGGTAATCCCATGCCCCGGCCTCGATACATTTTTCCCGGTCGCCCTTCATGGCCTTGGCCGTGACCGCGACGATAGGCAGATTTTTCAGGTGGGCGATTTTGCGAATCTCACGGATCGTCTGCATGCCGTCCATTTCCGGCATCATGATATCCATCAGGACGATGTCGATATCCGGATCATCCTGTAACATATCGATGGCATCATGCCCGTTATCAGCAGAGGAAATCACCATATTATGCTCCTCCAGCACGCTGGTCAGCGCAAAAATATTACGCGCATCATCATCGACGACCAAAACCTTTTTTCCGGCCAGAAGAATATCGGACTGACGCAGATTCATCAGGCGTTGCGCCGTCGCTTCTCCGATCGTGGTTATATTTCTGTGCGTATAGGTGATCACCCGGTCGAGCAGGCGGTCCGGCGTATGGGCCTCACTGACCGAACTCAGGCGCGCCAGGCGCTCCCGCGCATCATCCTCGATAATGCCGTCACCGAACAAAATCACCGGCAGACGTTGCGAAATCGCCTTGTCGGTATTATCTGAAGGCGACCCCTCCAGCCCGTCCGTCACCTCATCCGCAAAGCGCGGATTGACGATGATGCAGTCCACCCGGTTTTTTTTGAGGATTTTCTTCAGGCTGCGGCTGTCCTTCGCAGGAAGAACGTTGAAATTTTCCTGTTCCAGCATTTCCCTGATCTGTTCGCTTTGAGAACGGTGGGTTTCAAGTACAACGATCATCGACTGTGGACGCCTCGAAAAATCATCGAGGCCATCCAGAAGCACATCGAGGACATCGCGGCTCTGGATCGGCTTGGTGACAAAGGCATGTGCGCCGGAATTCAGGGCACGGTCCCGCGATTCATCGGTCGAAATAATATTGACCGGTATATGACGCGTCACCACATCATTTTTCAGACGCTCCAGAACGCGCCAGCCCTGCATATCCGGCAGATGGATATCCAGCAGGATCGCGCTCGGCCGGTAATCATGAACCATGGCCAGCGCCGCCGCGCCGAGCGACGTCACGATGACCTTATAACCCTTCTCATGTGCGGTATCCAGCATGAAGCGCGCAAAATCGAGATCATTTTCAACGATCAGCAGGGTCTTATCACCCGGCTGAATAAAGCCCCGATCATCCCCGACTTCATTGACCATGAGGGGGGATTCAATTTCCCCCTGCATCTCCCGGTCACGGTCATGTTCGGCAGGTGATGGGAGTCTGGCGGGCTGCGCTTTGTGTTCTAGGGCCAGCGGCGCATCCTGCCGCCCCTGGATGTAATCCTGCATTCCTTTGCGGCGGCTGACCGTGTAAGTGACAGGCAGATAGAGCGTAAAGGTCGAACCGCGCCCCGGATGCGACGTCAGGCGGATTTCACCGCCAAGCAGGCGGGAAAGTTCGCGGCTGATTGCAAGACCAAGGCCGGTGCCGCCGTATTTACGGCTGGTGGAGCCGTCGGCCTGCTGGAACGCTTCGAAAATGATCATCTGCTTATCCGCCGGGATGCCGATGCCTGTATCGCTGACGGAGAAAGTAAGAACGCCGTTGGCGCGGTTGAGATCATCATTATCCGAACTCCACCCCGACGTAACCGGCTCGATGGAGAGCGCAACCTGACCCTGATGCGTAAACTTGAACGCGTTGGAGAGCAGGTTTTTAATGATCTGCTGTAAGCGCTTGGCATCCGTAAACATGGTTTTCGGCACGCCGGAATCGAGGCTGAGCACGAAATCGACATTCTTCGATTCCGCAACGTGTTTAAAGGTTCTCGCAACATAGCTTTGCAGATCTTCGAGGCGCAGCTCGCTGCCCTCGACCATAACCGTTCCGGATTCGATCTTCGACAGATCGAGAATATCGTTGATGAGCATCAAAAGGTCGTTGCCCGAAGAATGAATGATCTTCGCAAAATCCGTCTGCTTCGACGTCATGTTGCCTTCTGTGTTTTTGGTCAGCTGATCTGAGAGAATGAGCAGCGAGTTCAGCGGTGTCCGTAATTCATGCGACATGTTGGCAAGGAATTCGGACTTGTATTTAGAGGTAAGGGCAAGCTGCTTCGCCTTGTCTTCCAGTTCCTGACGCGCCTGTTCCACCTCGATGTTCTTGCGTTCCACCTCCTGGTTCTGGTCGGCGAGAAGGCGGGCTTTTTCCTGCAATTCGCCGTTGGTCTGTTGCAGTTCTTCCTGACGCGTCTGCAACTGGTGCGCAAGGGATTGCGACTGTGTCAGCAAATCTTCCGTCCGCATGTTCGCCTCGATCGTGTTGAGAACGATGCCGATGGATTCTGTCAGCTGATCGAGGAGGGCCTGGTGAGACGGATTGAAGCCGTTAAACGATGCCAGTTCCAGAACCCCTTTCGCCTGTCCCTCGAAGATCAGCGGCAGAACGAGGACGCTGCGCGGCGCAGCCGATCCCATGCCTGAGGAAATGCGAATGTACTCCGGCGGCAGGTTATCGAGAACGATCTTGCGCTTTTCTAGCGCGCATTGTCCCACGACACCCTGCCCCAGCTCGATCTGTTTGCCGAGATGCTGATTGCCCTCGGACGCAAAACCCGCCAGAAGGGTGAGGCGCGATTGCGATTCCTGCCCGTCAAGAACATAGAATTCCGCCTGCTCCGCGCCAACCACCGGGCAGAGTTCGGACAAAACCGTCCGGCCCACGGCAGTAAGGTCACGCTGCCCCTGCAGCATCCGCGAGAATTTCGCCAGGTTGGTTTTCAGCCAGTCCTGCTCGGTGTTCTTCTGCGTCGTATCGCGCAAATTGTTAATCATCTCGTTGATCGTATCCTTCAGAACGGCAACCTCGCCCTGCGCCTCAACAGTAATCGAACGGGTTAGATTCCCCTTTGTCACGGCGGTCGCCACCTCGGCAATCGCCCGCACCTGGGTCGTCAGGTTCGCCGCCAGCTGGTTGACGTTTTCGGTCAGATCTTTCCACGTCCCGGACGCGCCCGGCACTTTCGCCTGACCGCCCAGCTGTCCTTCAACACCCACCTCACGCGCCACGGTCGTCACCTGATCGGCGAACGTTGCAAGTGTATCAATCATCGAGTTAATCGTATCGGCCAGCTCGGCAATCTCGCCCTTCGCTTCCACGGTCAGCTTCCGTTTCAGTTCCCCGTTCGCAACCGACGTCACGACCTTCGCAATACCACGCACCTGCGACGTCAGGTTACCCGCCATCATGTTCACGGAATCGGTCAGATCTTTCCACGTACCGGAAACGCCTTCCACGCGCGCCTGTCCGCCCAGTTTTCCTTCCGTACCAACCTCACGCGCCACGCGCGTCACTTCCGCCGCGAAGGAGTTTAGCTGATCCACCATCGTGTTAACGGTATTTTTCAGTTCAAGAATTTCACCTTTAACGTCCACGGTAATTTTCTTCGACAAGTCGCCTGCCGCCACGGCCTTCGTAACGTTCGCGATGTTCCGCACCTGACCGGTAAGGTTCGATGCCATGAAGTTCACAGAGTCGGTCAAATCCTTCCACGTTCCGGCCACGCCGCCCACGTTCGCCTGACCGCCCAGTTTTCCTTCCGTACCCACCTCACGCGCCACGCGCGTCACTTCCGCCGCGAATGACCGCAGCTGATCCACCATCGTGTTAATCGTCGCCTTCAGTTCCAGGATTTCGCCGGCAACGTCCACCGTAATCTTCCGCGACAAGTCGCCGTTCGCAATCGCCGTCGCAACTTCAGCGATGTTCCGCACCTGGCCCGTCAGGTTACCCGCCATGAAGTTCACGGAGTCCGTCAAATCTTTCCATGTCCCGGCGACACCCTCAACGTCCGCCTGACCGCCCAGTTTTCCTTCCGTACCCACTTCCCGCGCCACACGCGTCACTTCGGATGCGAAGGAGGATAACTGGTCCACCATCGTATTAATGGTGTCTTTCAATTCCAGAATTTCACCGGCCACATCCACCGTAATTTTCTTCGACAGATCGCCGTTGGCGACCGCCGTCGTCACATCGGCGATGTTTCGCACCTGCGCCGTCAGGTTACCTGCCATGGAGTTCACTGAGTCCGTCAAATCCTTCCACGTTCCGGCAACGCCCTCAACGTTCGCCTGACCGCCAAGCTTCCCTTCCGTACCCACCTCACGTGCCACACGCGTCACTTCCGCCGCGAATGACCGCAACTGATCGACCATCACGTTGACCGTGTTCTTCAGTTCGAGAATTTCACCCTTAACGTCCACGGTGATCTTTTTCGACAAGTCGCCCGCCGCCACAGCCTTGGTAACGTCGGCAATATTCCGCACCTGACCCGTCAGGTTACCCGCCATCGAGTTCACGGAGTCGGTAAGGTTTTTCCACGTTCCGCCCACGCCCGGCACGTCCGCCTGACCGCCCAGCTTCCCTTCCGTACCCACCTCACGCGCCACACGCGTTACCTCGGATGCGAAGGATGACAGCTGATCCACCATCGTGTTAATCGTCGCCTTCAGTTCCAGAATTTCACCGGCCACATCCACAGTAATTTTCTTCGACAGATCGCCGTTGGCCACAGCCGTCGTCACATCCGCAATGTTCCGCACCTGCGCCGTCAGGTTCGACGCCATGAAGTTCACGGAGTCCGTCAGATCTTTCCACGTCCCGGCGACACCCTTAACATCCGCCTGACCGCCTAGTTTCCCTTCGGTACCGACTTCCCGCGCAACACGCGTCACCTCGGAGGCAAAAGAACCCAGCTGGTCCACCATCGTGTTAATCGTATCTTTAAGCTCGAGAATTTCGCCTTTAACGTCCACGGTGATTTTACGCGATAGATCGCCGTTCGCCACCGCCGTCGTCACCTGTGCAATGTTACGGACCTGCGCCGTCAGGTTGCCCGCCATTGAGTTCACAGAATCGGTCAGATCTTTCCATGTTCCGGAAACGTCTTCCACGCGCGCCTGTCCGCCGAGCTTTCCTTCCGTACCTACTTCCCGCGCAACACGCGTAACCTCGGAAGCAAAAGAACCCAGCTGATCCACCATCGTATTGACGGTATTTTTAAGTTCTAGAATTTCACCCTTAACGTCAACGGTAATTTTCTTAGACAAATCGCCGTTGGCAACAGCCGTCGTCACATCCGCGATGTTCCGCACCTGGGACGTCAGGTTGGACGCCATGAAGTTCACGGAATCGGTCAGATCTTTCCATGTTCCGGCAACGCCCTTCACTTTCGCCTGTCCGCCGAGAATTCCTTCCGTCCCCACCTCACGCGCAACACGCGTCACCTCGGAGGCAAAGGACCCAAGCTGGTCCACCATCGTATTGATCGTCTTGGCCGTGCGCAGGAATTCCCCCTGCAGCGGGCGGTCGTCAATCTCCAGCGCCATGGTCTGCGACAGATCGCCCTGTGCCACGGCACCGATCACACGCGCCGTTTCCGATGTAGGGTGCACAAGATCATTGATCAGGTCATTGACGGACTCAACGGATTCACGCCAGAAGCCTGTAACATCGCCCATGGAAAGACGCTGGCTCAGCTTCCCTTCCTTACCGACAGTGCGGCTGAGGCGGTCCAGTTCTTCTGCCATCCGTTCGTTCATTTCAATGACATCGTTAAAGGCAGTCGCCACGCGTCCGGCCACGCCAGTCCATTCTGTCGGGAGCTGGATTCCCTTCCGGCCCTTGGCCATTGCCGTAAGGGCATTGAGCAGCATGTTCATTTCGCCGCTGTGGTCCGTCACATCAGAATCCACCACCGCTGCTGCACTGCCCGACATATTAATCTCCCGAGGAATTTTGAAAAAAGGGATTAAAACCCCCTCTATTTTTTGCAAGCGGACAGGTGAAAAGTAAATCTCATATATCTGCAAAACGTTAAATTTATTTAGGGAACTTTTTTCATTTTCGTGCGTTGTGCGTGGGTAACGCGACGCGATTATTGTCGTAAAACAGGACGGGGCCGGGATAATAATGGGGCAGAATACAGGCGATGATCCAATCCCGGAAGACCTCCGGCGCTTCATTATTCTGAATATTGATTCAGTCGCCGAACTTGAATGTCTTCTGTTATTCCAGCGTAATCCTGGGTGGAAAGCAGCCCCTCCCGATATAGCCCAAAAGCTTTATATACCCGTTCAGGACGCACAGGACATACTTGAGCGCCTTGTCGCCCGCCAGCTTCTCGGTCAGGCTGATGACAACCTTTATGCCTATAAAAATTTATTCGCGGAAATGGTGACGCGGCTTGCTGCGTTATATGCCCAATACCTTGTTCCCGTAACCAACCTCATTCACTCCAAGCCAAAAAATAAGATTCAGAAATTTGCAGACGCGTTCTGGATCAGGAAGGACTAATTAATGGCTGAAATCATCTACATGCTTTGCGCGGGAACGGCTTTTGTCTGCGCCTGGCTTCTGATGCAGGCTTATTACCGCAGCCGCTACAAATTACTGTTATGGGGCGGACTATGCTTCATTGGCATAACAATCAACAATATCCTGCTTGTCCTGGATAAAATTTATATTCATGACATGGATCTGTCATCCTGGCGGCTTCTGACGGCCCTGATGGCAATGATGATTCTTCTTTATGGCCTGATCTGGAACACGGAGTAACACAATGGATCTTATGCTTAGCCTCAATATAAAATGCATGATTTTAGGGGCGATCATTTTTGCCGATTGCGCGGCCAGCCTTTTTTTCCTGCGCTTCTGGAAGACAACCAGGGACAGATTCTTCCTGTTTTTCGCCATGTCTTTCCTGCTGGACGCGGTCAGCCGCCTTTTTCTCTCCGTTACCGACAGCGTGACCGACATGACGAATACAGATTATGCGCCGCTTGTTTATACGATCAGGCTTTTTTCCTTCCTTCTCATTATTTTTGCGATCGTACAGAAGAACTGGAAGCTAAAGGGTGCAGAAGACGGTAAGCCGGCGCGGGTCATGAAAGACCCATGAGCCAAAGAACCGCGCCGCCAGCAATGCCAGAAAGATAATTATGATCCAACCCAACTTTTTGATCGACAAACAGCCTCGCCGGCCCTTAATTTAAGGCATATTTGTAAAATCCATACAAACCGCAGCCCAGGCCGACGACATGAAAGATCCTGCCCTTGAATACCGCCCGTTCCTCGACGGAATGCGGGCCATTGCTGTTCTGGGTGTCATTTTATTCCACTGCAACGTGGCAAGAATTTCAGGGGGCTATGTCGGGGTCGATATTTTCTTTGTGCTGTCTGGTTTTCTTATTACCGGCGTGATCGACACCGCCCTCCGGCAGCAGAATTTTACCTTCGCCCATTTTTATGAAAGACGTTGCCGCCGCATCCTGCCGGCGCTGTTTGGGGTCTGCGCCCTGAGCGTCATATCGGCACTATTCCTGCTGGTCCCCTATGATTACAGAAGCTTTTCAAAAACCCTGAAAGGCACCTCGCTTTTCTATTCGAACATGATCTTCGCAAAGGCGAACGGTTATTTTGCCGATCCACTGTCCATCCGGCCTTTGCTGCATACCTGGTCCCTGGCCGTAGAAGAACAATTTTATCTGTTATTCCCGCCATTCTTTTACGGAATTTACCGCGCGGTGAAGGGAAACCGTAAAGCCATCGGCTGGGCGGTGGCTCTGCTATTCCTCGCCTCCCTTGCGGCCAATCTTGCTCTGATTAACACAAGTCCCGACAAGACCTTTTATATCCTGCCCACGCGGGCCTGGGAATTGCTGACCGGTTCGCTCGTCTTCCTGGTTCTGCGCCACATTTCGCTATCGCGTTACACGGCGGAGGGGATGGCTGCAATCGGCACAGCCTGCATCGCTGTGTGCTTTGTCTTCTACGACCGCAATACCCTTTTCCCCGGCTGGGCTGCCCTTCTACCCTGCGCGGGCACCGCCCTGCTCATCTGGTCGAACCTGCACGGAACAACGTTGCCGGGCCGTGTGCTATCGACCCGGCCGATGGTGATGATCGGCCTGATTTCTTATGGCCTTTATCTCTTTCACTGGCCTGTGCTGGTTTTCGCCCGCTACGCTCTCGACCGCGAATTAAACGCAATGGAAGGGCTTGCCACAATGGCGGTTACTATTATCCTCTCCGTCGCCTCTTACCGCCTGATTGAAATGCCGATCCGTTCAGGGCGTTTTTTAAAAACCCGGAAAAGCGTTTTCCTGTTTTCTGCTTTTGGTATTGTGGCCATGCTGGCCGTCGCGATTACGGGCATGAAATCAAATGGCTTTCCCGCACGTTTCTCTGGCGAGGTTCTGCAATATGCCGCAGGTAACGGGGACATTCAGGATTGGGAAAAGCGCGTTCCGCCACTGAACGATCTCAATGAAAAAACCGTTCTCCGCCTTGGCTCGCCCGACACTCGTCCGACCTTCCTCGTCTGGGGCGACAGCCATGCCGAAGCTTTGGCCCCCGCAATCGAGGCCAGAGCGAAGGCGGCAGGAACGTCCGGATTGTTCGTGGAATATAGCGGCTGCCTTCCCCTGATCGGCGTGGCCCGTCTGGACCATGCCCCGAAAAATGCACCGTGTCAGGCTGTTGGCAAAAAAGTTCTGTCCCTGCTGAAGGACGGGCATATCCGCCATGTTATCCTGGCCGGACGCTGGGATGATATTTACGGCTGGGAGAAGGGCAGCATCGAACTTGGCCGCCCGGAAGCCATTATTTCTTATACCAGCCGCGACGGCACGCAATTAAAACGCGGCCCCGCTTTCGCCCCCGCCTTCCGTGAGACGGTTCAGACATTGACCAGGCTGGGGGTCCATATCTGGGTGGTCGAACAGGTTCCGCCTTTTCTGGTGGATGTTCCCTCCGCCCTGGCGAAAGCCGTCCATTTCGGTCGCGGCACGAAATCCATCAACCGCCCTTACCAGGACATCCTCAACCGCCGCAGGCCGACGACCGACACGTTCGATGAATACCGCCGGATAAAAAACATCTCCTTCCTCGACCCCGCCGTAAAACTCTGTCCCGGACAAAAATTATGCTTGGTCGCGGATGACGGCCATGCCCTCTACCGCGACAGCAACCACCTGTCCGTTTATGGATCCCTTTGGGTCATGGATATTTTCGATCCAGTTTTCAGGTCTTTGTCCGCCACACGGCAGAAATAGAGCCACACCATGCAGACACGCCCCCTTCTCATTTTCGCCATGGAACAGGAAAGCCAGGACCTTTTCCCCGGTTACGATGTGCTTCATTCCGGCATAGGCAAGATTAATGCCGCTTATGCGCTGACCACACGGCTGGCCCAGGCCGCGCCCGGCCTCGTCATCAACCTGGGAACTGCGGGAAGTCGCAGACACAAGGGCGGCACCATCGTCAACTGTACCCGCTTTGTCCAGCGCGACATGAATGTAACACCTCTGGGCTTCGAAAAATGGCAGACGCCGTTTTCAGATGATCCGGTTACAATCGCACACGGCCTTGCCATTGAGGGCGTTATGCAGGGCATTTGCGGCACCGGGGATTCCTTTGACATCAGCGCAGAAGCAACGCATTTCGACGTCGTCGACATGGAGGCCTACGCCCTCGCCCTGATATGCCAGCGCCGCAGCATCCCCTTCCTCTGCCTGAAATATATTTCCGACGGTGCGAATGACGATGCGCACACCGATTTCACCGGAACGCTGCGGCATGCGGCCGGTGAACTGCTTTCCGCACTGAAAAAATCAAATTACTGAAGACGCAGCCAGTGTTTTACATCCAAGATGTAATGCCCGGCCATTTTCTTCAGTAAGCCGAAAGCGGCGAAGCCGGCCTGCGCCGCGCTTCTGTCCGGTTATTGCAGCATCAAGGAATTCCACTTATTTTTTAAATCTTACAGCGGCGGTTTTTATCATGTTATTATCCTCGTATGAAAATCTGGGTTGATGCCGACGCCTGTCCGAAAATCATCAAGGATATTTTATTCCGCGTGGCGGAACGCACCGGCGTGCCGGTCACACTGGTCGCGAACCAGTATTTCTTTGTGCCCCAAACCCTGAACGTCAGCTTTATCCAGGTCGAACCCGGCTTTAACTCTGCCGACGATAAAATCGTCGAACTATGCGCGGAAGGCGACATTGTCATCACCGCCGATATCCCTCTGGCAGACGGCGTGGTCAAAAAGGGTGCCTTCGCCCTGACCCCGCGCGGGGAATTTTACGACCGCACGAATATCGGCCAGGTCCTGGCGATGCGCAACCTGATGACCGACCTGCGCAGTAACCCGATGCAGGAGGGCAGCGGCGGCGGCCCCGCACCCCTGACCCAGAAAGACCGGGAGGTTTTCGCCAACCGCCTTGATAAATTCATGGCACGCAGGCGTTAGAAAAAAGATTCCCCATAATTAGCCGCTTCAAAGCAATTAAATACGTTATTTATTTCCATAAATAAAAATAAACTTTAGTATTTGTTGCTTTTTCTTCGTTTTCTTAATAATAATACTTTATTCGATTTTTAGGTTTTGACTTGTTACCCTGCTCTACAGGCTACTCCAGGACATAGCTATTTCTTTCGGATATAAAATTTCGGCAATTGGTTGTCGGGATTTCATGCACGAAAGTGCTTTTCACAAGGAGGGCTTTATGGCTCAAGGTACAGTAAAATGGTTTAACCCGACAAAAGGTTTTGGTTTCATCCAACCTGATGGCGGCGCCGATGACGTTTTCGTTCACATCAGTGCAGTTGAAAAAGCGGGCTGGCGTACACTGAACGAAGGTCAAAAAATCACCTTCGACATCACGTCGGAAAAAGGCAAGAATTCGGCGACAAACCTCAAAGAAGCAGCTTAAGCTTTTTTCAGTATTCAAAGGAAAAACCCGGTCAGCAATGGCCGGGTTTTTTCATGACCTTATTTTCTCCGTGAAATTCCTTGCGGATAATATGACCGCCACAAATCATCAGACATCCGGTAAAGATTTTACGCCTGCTTGGGCATTGGTGAACTGCGTGAATAACCGGGAAAGGTCCTCCATGTTCAGCGGCTTCGTCAGGTGATGGTCGAATCCGGCCTCTTTTGCCAGTTGCCGGTCCTTTTCCTGGCCCCAGCCGGTCTGCGCGATTAGCAGCGTATCTTTAAACGCCGGATCGGCACGGAGAGTCTGGCAAACTTCATACCCGTTCATACCCGGCAGGCCGATATCGAGCAGAATGACATCCGGTTTCAGTTTCTTTGCCTGCTCAAGCGCATCAAGACCGTCATGCGATAAAAATGCATTATGTCCTATTAATTCCATCATCCAGCCCGTCGTCTTGGCGGACTCAAGATTGTCATCAACCACCAGAACATTAAGACCTGAGGTATTTTCATTTTCCTCATCGGCTGCCGGGCCCTTATCCTCATCAACGGCCGCAATATCACCGGCCGGCAGGCGAATAGTAAACGTGCTTCCCTGCCCCAGTCCGGCACTGTCAGCAGAAATGTGCCCGCCATGCAGCGTCACAAGGCGCTGTACCAGAGCAAGGCCGATGCCAAGTCCGCCCTGCGACCGGTCCAGTGAACGGTCCACCTGTGTGAACAGGTCAAAAATGCTGTTCAGCATATCCCGGCGGATGCCAAGGCCGTTATCGGTCACAGCAATCACCACCTCGCCGCTATCCTGCATCGCGCGCAGGGAAATGTGTCCCCCGTTCGGCGTATATTTTGCAGCGTTATTCAACAAATTGGCCACCGTCTGCGCCATCCGCGTCAGGTCGGCGCGCAGCCATATGTCGTCCTCCGGCACACTGACCTCCAGCGTATGGCTGTTGGCGTCGATCAGTGACCGGCTGGATTCTACCGCCGCCTGTATGACGGATTGAATCGAAATGCGTTCCATGCGCAGGTCGATCTTGCCCTGGCTGACCCGCGACACATCCATCAGGTCGTCGATAAGACGCACCAGGTGGTTGACCTGGCGGTCCATCATGCCGCGCACTTCCTCATGAATCGCAGGGTTTTGCGACATGCGTAGAACGTTCAGTCCATTGCGGATCGGCGCCAGCGGATTGCGCAGTTCATGGGCCAGCGTCGCCAGAAATTCATCCTTCCGCCGGTCTGCGTCCTTCAGCGCCTCCGCCGCCTGCCGGCTTTCCTCCAGGAGGTTCGCATTTTCAAAAGATTTCAGGGCCAGTGCGTCGCGCTGATCCGCCAGGGTTTGTTGCTGACGGAATAAATCAAAAAATACTTTCGCCTTACTGCGCAGCATGTGCGGCTCGATCGGCTTATGCAGGAAATCCACCGCACCAGCTTCATAACCGCGGAAACGCCTTTGCCAGTCGGCACTCCCAGCCGTCAGGAAAATAATCGGCACATGACGCGTTTTCTCACTGCCGCGCATCAGTTCGGCCAGTTCGAAACCGTCCATCACCGGCATCTGAATGTCGAGCAGCGCGAGCGCAACATCATATTTCAAAAGATACTCCAGCGCCTCCGGCCCCGAACGGGCCTTCAAAAGGATAAGGCCCGGCTGACGTAATAACGCCTCCAGCGACAGCAGGTTTTCCTCAAGATCGTCGACCAGAAGGAAATAAACCGGCCGCGGCGATTTCGGGTTTGCACTCTCGGTCATACCCCTGTTCCTATCTGCAAATAATCTGCAATCTGCTCCAGCGTCATGATCTTGGCCTCCGGGCATAGTCCAATTGCAGCGCGTGGCATCGGGCTGGAATAAGCCTGATCCGGATCCTGTACGATAACCACTCCACCATTGTCGGATATGGCCCTTAAACCTGCAGCACCATCACTGTTGGCACCGGTCAGAACAATCCCGACCAATCCCGCCCCGTAAGCATAAGCCGCCGATTCAAACAGCACATCAATGGACGGACGCGAAAAATGCACCAGTTCATCATTGGACAGGGATAATATTTTTTCCTCCTCGACCAGAAGATGATAATCCGGAGGGGCGAAATAAACCGTTCCGGCGCGTACAGCTTCCTTGTCCTCCGCCTCCTTGACGATCACCTTGCTTTTCGCCTGGAATAATTCCGCGATGATGCTGTCCTTATCGGGCGGCATATGCACGACGACCATGACTGGCAAGGAATAACGCTCCGGCAACTTTGGCAGCAGGGCGGAAAGAGCCTCCACCGCCCCCGCCGATGCACCGATCACAACCGCCTTGGCCTCCGCCCTCATCGTCCGGCCTCCGTTTTCTGGTAGAGACGATCCTCACGCGAGAATTCAATGAAACTGCTGGCATGCGCCGAGAAACGGAGGTTTTCTTTGGCCCCGAGACCTAGAAACCCTTTGCGCATCAGGGAATCCTTGAACAGCCCGATAGCGCGGTCCTGCAGGGTACGGTCAAAGTAAATCAGCACATTACGGCAGGAGATCAGGTTCATTTCGCCAAAAACCGCATCGGTCACCAGGCTGTGATCGGAAAAAACCGTGCGCTGCCGCAGGGTCTTGTCAAAGGTCGCGGCGCCATAGGCGGATGTATAATAATCCGCAAGCGATGATTTGCCGCCCGCCTTCTGGTAATTTTCACTGAACAACTGAATGCGCTCGCGCGCATAAACACCGGCCTCTGCCCTGTCCAATGCTTCCTGATTGATATCGGTGGCGTAAAACATTGTCTTCTGCTCCAGCCCTTCCTCGCGGAAGAGGATGGCAAGCGAATACAGCTCCTCCCCCGCGCTGCATCCGGCAATCCAGACCTTGAGCGACGGATAGGTGCGGAGATGCGGGATCACTTTTTCACGGATCGCCCGGAAATAATGCGGATCGCGGAACATCTCGCTGACCTGCACCGTCAGATAGGACAGCAGGCGGGGCAATACCGATGGATCATGGAGCATCCTGTCCTGCAGCATCGAATAAGATGCACAGTCAAAAGCGTCCTTGGCCAGTTTCATGCGTCGGCGGATGGACGCCATGGAATACCCGCGGAAATCATAATGATATCTTTGGTATAAAGCTTCCAGCAGAAGCTTTAGCTCCAGATCGTCGACTTTATTTATCGTGGCATCCATACCCGCACCAATGACAGAAGTTTTTCCACATCAAGCGGTTTCGACATGTAATCATTCGCTCCGGCACTAAGGCAGCGCGACTGATCGTCCGGCATCGCCTTGGCCGTCAGCATCAGGATCGGCAGCTTTTTCCACTCCGGATTTTTACGGATCTCGCGCGTTGCCATCAACCCATCCATTTCCGGCATCATCACATCCATCAGCACCAGGTCGATCGTGGTGTCCTTGCCTTTGGATGCTTTTTCAAGCGCTGCAATGGCCTCATACCCGTTCCGGGCGATTTCAACCTTGACGCCGCGCGGCTCCAGAATACTGCTGAGCGCGAAAACGTTTGCCACATCGTCCTCTACCACAAGGACGCGGCGGCCTTCCAGGATAGTGTCGCGGTTCCGCGCGACCTCCAGCATTTTCTGCTGCTCCTTGGGTAGTCCCGAAACAACCTGGTGCAGGAACAGTGTCACTTCATCCAGCAGACGCTCCGGCGATTTGGCGCCCTTGATGATAATCGACCGGGAATAACGGCGCAGGCGTTGCTCCTCGTCATTGGAAAGATCGCGGCCCGTATAAACGATAACGGGCGGGAAGGCGTAATCGTCTTCCTTGCTCAGGGTTTCCAGCAATGAATATCCAGACGCATCCGGCAAACTCAGATCGAGCACCATACAGTCGAATGTTGACGCTTTGAGCAGCTTAAGGCATTCCGCCGCTGTCCCCGCACCGACCGTCTCAACCTCATGCGAACCAAGCAGCTTCGCCATGCTCTCGCGCTGAACCGGGTCATCCTCGACGATCAGGACACGGCGCATATGCTGCGCAAACTTTGTCTCCAGGTTTTTCAGTGCCTCTATCAATTCCTTGCGCTTCACCGGCTTCACCATATAGCCGATAGCACCGAGAGAAAGAGCTGTCTCCGCATAATCATTGGCGGAAATAACATGAACGGGGATATGACGCGTAACGTTGCTTTGTTTCAGGCGGTCGAGCACGGACAAGCCCGAATGATCCGGCAATCCGACATCCAGCAGAACCGCGCTTGGCAGATACTGCCTTGCCACTTCCAGCGCCTCATCGGCCGTGTTGGCGATCAGGCACTTGAAACTCATCTCATGGCAAAGATCGTAAAGAATTTTCGCGAAAGAGAGGTCATCCTCCACAATCAGGATCACGCGACTATGTCCGGCCACTTGATTGCGATCATCCGGAAGGCTGGACGACCGGCGTACTGCACTTTCCTCTTTCGATACGGGCGCCTGCTGCGACACCTTTTCACGGATGACGACCGCGCTTGATTCTGCGGGAATCACATCGTTATAATTTTCCGGGATATAAACAGTGAAAATGCTTCCCTTGCCAAGCTCACTCTCCATCTCGATTCGTCCGCCCAGAAGGCGCGCAAGCTCTTTCGAAATGGAAAGCCCCAGCCCCGTTCCGCCGAATTTCCGGCTGATGGTGCTGTCTGCCTGACGGAATGCTTCAAAGATCGCAGCCCTTTTATCTTCGGGAATGCCGATCCCTGTATCCGCGACCGCAAACGCCACATACCCGTCCTTCGCAGTGACGGTTAGTGTGACTTCTCCCTTTTCCGTGAACTTGATGGCATTGGAAAGAAGATTGCGGACAATCTGTTCCAGGCGCATCCGGTCGGTGTCCATAAGATCGGGTGCATCCTGACCTATTTCAGTCTTGAATTTCAGTCCACGCAAATTCGCCATCGGCTCGAAGACCCCCTGCATGCTGCGGACCACACGATCGATCTGGACTTCCTCACTGCGGATTTCCATGTGACCGGCCTCGATTTTGGAGAGATCGAGAATGTCATTAATGAGGGTCAGAAGGTCGTTGCCGGAATTCTGAATGGTTCTGGCGAATTTGACCTGCTCCTCGGTCAGATTGCCCTCCGGGTTGTCACCCAGCAACTTCGCTAAGATCAGCGAGGAATTCAGAGGCGTCCGTAATTCATGCGACATATTCGCCAGGAAGTCGGATTTGTACTGACTTGCCTGTTCCAGCTCGATCGATTTGGCGCGCACCGCGTCCGACACTTTTTCAAGATCGTCTTTCTGGCCCTCAAGCATCTGTGCCTGTTCTTCCAGCTGGGAATTGGTCTGCTCCAGTTCGGCCTGCTGCTGCTCCAGGCGCGATTGCGATTCTTTTAACGCACGGCCCTGCTCCTCAAGCTCCTCATTCGAAACGCGCAATTCTTCGCTCTGCGCCTGAAGCTCTTCCGACTGGCGCTGAGTTTCTTCCAGAAGGTTCTGAAGATTAGTGCGGTAATCGGCGGAACGGACGGCAACGCCGATCGCCTCGCGCACGATGTCCAGCAACTCGACCGCCGTCTCATCCAGCGGATGAACCAGCCCAAGTTCAAACACCGCATTCACCTCACCGTCGATGACCGCAGGCGCGATCAGCAGATGCCGCGGATCACCCTCCCCCAGCGCCGAGCCAATTCTCAGATAGCCGGTCGGCACATTATTGACGAAGAAGGCCTTACCGTCTTTCGCCGCCTGCCCCAGCAAACCGTCATCACGGGAAAAATGCTTGCGGGTCATCACATCATCGGTAACACCGTATGTTGCCACGCGTTTATACCCGTCACCGTCCTTGACGAAAAAGGCTCCGGCATGCGCATCGAAATATTGCGCCAGGAATTTAAGGACGCTTTCGCCAAGCTGGCCGAGCTGCTGATCGCCCAGTAGAGCGGATGAAAGACCCGCCTCCCCGACCTGCAGCCAGTCCTGACGGGTGCGCGCCATGGCAGCGCGGCGCATCAGCATCGCCACGATAATCGTCAGGAAAATGCCAAGAATACCGGCAATCATGCCGCTGGCGACCGCGACACGGTAGGCTTCCTGCATTTCGGCCTTACGCACGGCGCGGATTTGCTGCTCCGTACGCTGCATGCTTGTCGCAATATCCCGGAACTGATCCATGGCTTCCTTGCCGCGGTCGGACGCCACCACCTGAAGGGCGGCTTCAAACCCTTTGGTCCGGCGCAGGGAAATCGTTTCCGCCAGTTCCTGCATCTTGGCCCGGACCGGCGCCCGCAGATCCGTGATCAGGATATTCTGTTCCGGATTGGCTTTGGTCAGGGCATCCAGGTCTTTCAGACGACGCTCCAGATTGGTATTTGCATCATTATACGGCGCAAGATAAGCATCATTGCCCGTCATCACAAAACCGCGCTGCCCGGTTTCGGCATCCTTCATCAATGACATCAGATCGCTGAGCGCCAGAATAACTTCATGTGTATGCGCAACTTTATCCGTGTCTTCATTTAACGCGCGCGTGTTCGAGTAAGAGGCAAACCCTGTGGCCACAAAAAACAGGATCACAAGAATGAGACCCGCCCAGATACTGAGATCCGTTTTATATTTCAGGCTGGCGGATTGTGCGGAAGATTGGGTATGCGGCATCACTTCGTTCCTTATACATATTTTAGGACCAAAATCCGGCAATTTTCTTTTGCCTTCAATAAGATAGATTTATAGGAGCGGCCCCGGATAAACAATAAAAATGAATTTTCGTGGAACCAGAACCGCGGTGGTCGCGTTAATGTAATGTATTGCTGCAAACGGGCCAAAAACCCGGTCTTGTTAGTTTATCCGGCCTTAACCTGGCGCGTCAGCATGGTTTTCAGCCGGTTCGGGTCAAACGGCTTGGCAATATAGTCATCCATTCCCGCCGCAGTGCAGCGATCCCGGTCGGCAGGCAGAGCATGCGCCGTCATACCAATGATAATGCACCGCTCCTTACCCTCGGTTTTTTCATGGTCACGGATTCTGCGTGTCGCCTCCAACCCGTCCATCTCCGGCATCTGAACATCCATAAGTACGGCGGCATAATCCATTTTTGCGGCATTCCTGACCGCCTGCTGGCCGTTTCGGGCGATATCATAATCATAACCCCAGGCGCTCAGGAACGTTGTCACGACCAGCAGATTGGCATCGTGATCCTCAACGATAAGCACTTTCGGTCCGCCGGAAACGGACAGGAACACATCTTCCTCGCGCTGTGCTGCCTCCAGCCTTGCCAGCGGCAGACTTAAGGTCACGGTGAACACAGACCCTTCGCCTACACGGCTTCTGACCGAGATATTGCCGTTCATCAATTGCGCGAGCATCTTCGTAATCGCAAGGCCGAGGCCGCTGCCGCCATATCTGCGGTTGATCGAGGAATCTCCCTGAACGAATTTTTCGAAAATCATTCCGATTTTATCTTCTGCAATACCAATCCCGGTATCTTCGACGATGATCGAGAAACTGGGCATGTCCGGTCGTTCGCTTTTCTCCGGACGCAGGGTCACGCGCACATTCCCCCTGTCCGTGAATTTGATAGCATTACCGACAAGATTAAGAATGATCTGCTTGATCCGCGTTGGATCC
>JAQGJB010000047.1 GCA_028290825.1 Micavibrio sp. | reverse complement strand
GAAAGTTGGGAGGGCGTGAATCAGTACTTTATAACAAACAAACCCTCTCGCGCGGACAGGGTTTGATCAAGAGGGCTAATTTTAAAGGATTCTAGCCGTAAACCAGATTATGGAGCGGCACTTTCGGCTTGTTGTCGGCCAGTTTCGGCGCCGGATCTTTTGGCGCATCGTCAAAGCCATAAGTGAAGTTTGTAAGCTTGGCCTTGATCTTGTCGATGGTGCTCATCTGGGCGACCGCCTGATCGGCCTTGGCCACCGCAGCGGCGTCATGCCGTGCATCGCTGAAACCCTCTTTCGGATTTGCAGCGGATTTGATGGCCGGACCGGACACCGCATTGGCAATGGATGCCGTATCACGACTGACGTCCGCCTTGGACGAGCCGGATGCTTTTGCAATGGCGATGTCCGCCGCGGACGACGCGGAAGCCTTGGCAATCGCATCATTCGCGCCAAGCTTGGCAACGATCTGTGTATCGAAGGCTTTCGCGCTGCGCATAATAACAGCATCGTAATTGCTTAAGGCCTGCGCCGATGATGCGCCGCCTTTAAAGAACATCGGATTATGCTGTGCCACGCTGCCCAGCAACTCCATCGCGGGCGCATTGTTGTCCAGGTTATTTTTAAGTTTGCGGACACTGCCTGGACCGACATTATAACCGGCATAAAGAAGATTCCAGTTATTCTCGTTTTTGACGTCGACCTTCAGGTCGCGGCCCAGTTCGCCAATATAGAAGCCCATGGCATAGGCGGCAGTTTTGGTTTCAAGGCGTTTGGCCTGCAGCGCTTCATTATCCGGTTTGATTTTGCCGCTGCGCAGATCGGCAGCCATCTGTTCCATGCCCGGAATACGATCGCCGTACTGGCGAATTGTCGCCGCCCAGGTGCCGCGCGTGAATTGCCCGTCGCCAAGGCAGTTGGTCGGGCTGACCAGGTTTTTACCAAAGCTGCTTTCATTATGCCAGAAGGCACCGATCAACCGTGCCGGGACCCCGGTCGCCTTTTCAACATCGGGAAGGGTATTGTAAAATTCCTTCTGGCGCCGGCCGATCTCGACCGCACCGATAGCGCCAAGGGCAATGGTCGCCGCTGTGCGGGGGTCCGCATGCCAGCCCGGACCGCGGCCCGCATTACCGACATTTTTGCCGCTATTGTAAGAATCGGCGATTTCCCGGTCCCGGTCGTCCATATCCCGGTAGGCTTTGTATTTCTGGTGCTTCGCATATTGATCGAGCGAGAAATCAGACTCATACGGCTCGGGGCCTTCATAAAAATGATCGTCGCTGCCCAGGCGTTGCGTGTCCGATGGCTTGTTTTCGTCATCGGTTTTCTTTTCACCGTCGAGGGTGGCGTTTTTCCGGCGGGTGCCGGTCAGCTGGATGGTATTTGTGTCGCGGACGGACGATGCAAGATTGACCGCACCGGTCGATTCACCGTTATGCAGATCATCATCTTCGGGAATAGTGGTGTCATTCCGCTTATCGACCATATAACTCACCCTCAGTTTTTATATTATTATGTCCTTATGCTACAGGAAGAAGCCCCGAAAAGCAACCTTTAGGGCAAATCGACGCACATTACGTTAACAAAAAAGCGGCCGGGTTAAGCCAGCCGCTTTTTGTATATGCATCCTGTAGAATTAGGCCGATTTTTTAGCCTTTTTCTCGGCCTTGCCCTTACGGGTATAATGCTCATCTTCGTCGACCTTGGTCAGGTCGTCGACGCTGACGTCCTTGTCGGTGACGGTAGCGAGCTCAAGGATGAAATCGACCACTTTATCTTCGTAGACCGGCGCGCGCAGAGCGTCGAGCGCATTGCGGTTAGTGCGGTAGTATTCGAAGACTTCACGCTCCTGCCCCGGGTATTTCTGGGCTTCGGCGATGACCGCGCGCTGCATCTCTGCATCGGCGATCAGGATGTTGTTGGTGCGGCCGATTTCCGACAGAACCAGCCCAAGGCGGACACGGCGTTCCGCAATTGCGCGCAATTCTTCTTCCTCGTCCTTGTCGAGCTTCAGCTCGCCGCCTTCTTTGGCGATTTCGGCCTGACGCTCGATACGGATTTGCTGCAGGATGCTTTCATATTCCAGGTCGACCATACCGGCCGGCAGGGTGAAATCATGGCTCTCGTCCAGAATGTCGAGCAGAGCGCGCTTGATCTTCTGACGGGAAAAGTTGTCAAATTCGCCCTGCATCTGTTTTTCAACGATGTCACGGAGCGCCTGTTCGCTGTCCAGACCGAGTTTCTTGGCAAAATCGTCGTCGATCTGGGTTGGTTTCACCTGGCGGATGCCTTTGACCTCAACATCAAAAATCGCGTCCTGACCGGCCAGTTCAGCGGCATGGTATTCCGCCGGGAACGTTACTTTTACTTCAACCTTATCGCCGACCGATTTTCCGGTCAGCTGGTCTTCAAAGCCAGGAATGAACTGACCGCTGCCCAGCTCGAGCTGCGCGTCATGGGCATGCATGCCTTCATGCGGCTTGTTGTCGGCGGCGGTGCGGCCATGGAAGTCCATGACAATAATGTCGCCCTTTTTGGTCGCGCGGGCTTCGGTGACTTCTTCGGTATCGCGGTTGCCGCTGGCGATCTTTTCCAGGGTCTCATCAACCGATTTCTTATCAACTTTGGCGACCGGCTTCTCAAGCTTCACTGTTTTCAGGTCCATTACCTTGATCTCCGGCAGGAGTTCAATTTTCATGGTGAATTTCAGGTCTTTGCCTTCATCGAATTCAGTCACTTCAATTTTCGGTTGAAGAGCTGGCCGCAAAGCCTTGTCTGTAATGATTTTTGCGGTGTTGTCGTTCACGACTTTCTCGAGCACTTCGCCCAGAACCGACTTGCCGTATTTCTGTTTCAGAATATTCATCGGCACCTTGCCGGGACGGAACCCTGCAATCTTGACCGTCTTGCCAACTTCTTCCAGTTTGGCGTCAACCTCTTGGTCGATCTCGGCGGCTGTAACCAGCACCTCCAGTTCGACACTCATTTCGGTCTTATTCAGTTCTTTAACTTGCATCTTAACATTCCGTTTCAAGGTGTTGATATAACTATACTATTCCACATTAGACAGTGGTGCGGATGAAGGGACTCGAACCCCCACGCCTTGCGGCGCTGGAACCTAAATCCAGTGCGTCTACCAGTTCCGCCACATCCGCAGAAACACGCAAGCCACTCATAAACCCGAATTTCAAAGGGATTTCAAGTAAGAACTTCACTTTTAACCCATGCGGATACAAGAGCGAATGGTCGCGGAGAATGGCGGCCGCTTCCCGCATGAAATAGTGATGCAGCCTTTGCAGCAAAGGGTTGATATTCAAGGGCCGCAGCGCCGGATCGCCGCAACTGCGCCTGTACCGCCCCCTCGCGCGGCATCCCTTATTCAGCAACAGCATGAATTGCCGTTGAGCGCGCAACGCCCTGTTCACCCTGGCCATTTCTTCCGACCGCGCCCCGTGACGCACGCCGTTCTGTGCCGAAACGGCCTTCCCCGCCGCCGTGCGCGGGCCGGTTGAACGCAACCACGGCCGGGCCGCCCGAAGCCTTGCCGCCTGCGCCCGGCGACGTTGCGGCGTCCACCCGCTCCGGGATTGAAACGGGCGGTTTTTCTTAACCAGTACAGTCATTTATCGCATTCCTTTAGTTCGGTCGTTAAAACTGAGAGATTTTGACATCCTGCTTCCTTTTTTTCCGTCATCGCATCAGCTTTGACGAAGCAATTCAGGAGACAATTAATCCCTGGATTGCTTCACGACACACGTTCGCAATGACACCCCCTCATTATAGGAATTTAATCATATTTTGTCAAGTTTGCCGCATGCGGACATTGATACGGACATATAAACGGAATTGTGAAACTTGATATAGCATCTAAATATATGATATATATGTATATATGGATAAAAATATCACGGACATAAAACCAGACATTAAAGGGGCTGCCGACAGTAATGAAAGGCCCGCTTTGATGGAGCCTATGCTAATCGGCGACGGCTCCCCCCATCGCGGGGCGCTGACCGATCTGGCGATGGAGGTGGTTGCACGGTCTTCAGGGTTTAGAAGCAAACTGCCCGACGGGGTGCGCATTGCGCTGGCCGACCTGGTCCGGTCGATGAACTGTTATTACAGCAACCTGATTGAGGGCCACGACACCCATCCGGTCGAGATAGAGAAAGCCCTCCGGAACGACTACAGCCAGGAGCCAAAAAAACGCAACCTGCAGCTTGAGGCAAAGGCACATATCAAGGTTCAGGAATGGATTGATAATGGCGGCCTGAGGGGCCGCACCTTCGACGTTGAGGGGCTAAAGGAAATTCACCGGAAGTTCTGCGCGCATCTGCCCGAAGACCTGCTCTGGACGGACGCCCTGTATAAAGGGGAACGGTTGCAGGTTCAGCCCGGCGAATTCCGGCAGCACATCGTGGAGGTCGGGCGGCATGTTTCGATCAGCCCCGGCGCGGTGCCGCGCTTTATGGCGCATTTTGAAACGGCCTATCACAACCTTGGCAAAACCAATGCCATTCTGTGCGCCGCCGCCGCGCATCACCGTTTTGTCTGGATCCACCCTTTTCTGGACGGCAATGGCCGTGTGGCGCGGCTGATGTCGCATGCAAACATGCTGGAAACCCTGGACACCGGAGGAATCTGGTCGGTCTCGCGCGGGCTGGCGCGCAAGGTGGAGACTTATAAAAAGCTCCTCGCCGAATGCGCCCTGAAGCGGCGCAACGATCTCGACGGCCGCGGTAATCTCAGCGAAGAGGCGTTGGCCGCCTTCACCAAATTCTTTCTGGAGATATGCCTGGACCAGATCAATTTCATGGAAGCCCTGGTCAGGCCGGAAAAACTGCAGACCCGCATCCGCCTCTGGGCCGAGGAAGAAATAGCACTCGGCACCCTGCCGCAAAAATCGGGACAGATCCTGGAGGCTGTGCTGTATCGCGGCCTGCTGCCCCGGGGCGACGCCGCTAATATCGTTGGCACCGGTGAACGTCAGGCGCGGCGCATCGTGTCGGCACTGCTGGAACGCGGCGTTTTGTCGTCGGAAAGCACCCGCGCCCCGCTCTCCCTCGCCTTCCCGGCGTCACTGGCCGGGCGCTGGATGCCGGGTTTATTTCCGGAGGCGGAGGACTGATATCAACCCGTCCTCAGCTGGGGTTATTATAAAATGCCTTTCAGCACGGCAGGAATCTGTACGACCAGATCCGGCGCAACCAGCCCAGGACCAATCTTCAGACTGGCATCGCCATGCATCCAGGTCGCGGCGCAGGCGGCATCGAAGGCGCTCATCCCCTGAGCCATCAGGCCCAGAACCATTCCCGCGAGCACATCGCCCGTCCCCGCACTGGCCAGCCAGGGCGAGGCATGGGTATTCACGACAATGCGGCCATCCGGGTGCGCGATGATCGTCTCTGCCCCTTTCAGCACGACAACGGCATTCGATTTCTTCGCAGCGTCGGTCGCATTATCGGCGCGCGTGCCGGGCAGCATATCACCGAAGACGCGGGTGAATTCCCCTTCATGCGGGGTCAGCACGACGTTATCATGAAGCGCGTCAAACAATTCCCGGCCATGTCCCTCAAAGACACTGAGCGCATCGGCGTCGATCACCGCCGCCTTACGTGTGCCGAGAACATCGATCACAGCGGCGCGCAGAGCCTTCGCATCCTCACGCCCCGCCCCCGGCCCGACCAGAACGGCGCGGCGCCGATCGTCATCCAGATGCTTTGAAAATTCGACCAGGGATTCCAGCGGTTCGAAAAGAATATGCGGCGCGCCGGATTGATAAACATCAGCCACCTCGAAATCCGCGACGATAGTGCACATGCCCGCGCCCGTGCGCATCGCGGCCTCCGACGCCAGACGCGCCGCGCCCGTCAGGCGGTTGCCCCCCAGGATAACGACATGCCCGCGTGTGTATTTGTGCGAATTATTATCAGGAACGGGAAGGACACCCTTCCACAATGACGGACTATTCTGCAGTGAATCAGTATTACTCATGCCGCAATCATAAAATGGATCGGGCTATATGAGTATAACCCTTTATAAAATATCCACTTTCCTCACATCCTTATAAGTATTATGCAAAGATGCTGAGGATTGGTTAAGATCGATAATTTCCCGCTTATTAAGAAAATGTTGAAAGCTCCGTTGTAAGATAAGGCAAAGGACCATCATGACGACAGACTTTCCACCGAAGCCGAAGAAAGACAATGCCATCCTTCCGGCATTCAGACTGGAGCATGCCCTGGACCTGACCGGGATCGGCCAGACCTATGTGATGCCTGAAGGCGAGACGATGGAATCCCTGGACCGTAAATTCTTCGATGTCTTCGTGGCCAAGGGCACGGCGGCGACAAAGCAGAAACTCTCCGTTGCCAACGCTTATGCAACCGACTTGGCCAGGCTCAATCCCGGTATAGCGGCAATCCGGCCTGATCCTGAGAATTACGAACATACCCTCGCCTATATCCGCGGCATGACTGCCGGCTATAACAAGGATGATATCGAATTCTTCCTTCATGTCCCGGAAAGCATCCGCAAGGATATTTACGACTGGCAGCGTGAATTCCTGGAAAAAGCGGGAATTGTCCGCCTCAACTGGGCGCCCTGCCCCAAAACCTTTGAAGCCATAAATGCCCAGCTCAGCGCCCGCCTCGGACCGGACTGGCACACCGGCGGCAAAATCCGCTATGACGGCACCCCCAAAGGGGATGAAAATTCACGACTATATGTGCAGGTTGAGTTCGAATAAATTCCCGGTGCAGTCAAACTTTAAGTCTTTCAAAGACGCCCCCGCCAGGATAATTGAAATCAGGCTGAAAAATCTGCTAGTTTTCTGCTATGGCTGAAATAACTTCAAAAAAACCGCTGCGCCGCATGGCTGCGCTCGCTCCTTATTTCCTGGCCGCCACATGTTTTGCGGTTGGCGGCGCGCAGTTATGGGGAAAACACCGGGAGGAGCAAAAGAAAGAGAGCGATATAACCGAAATCTTTCTGAATGCGGGAATCCCTGAAAATGAAATCAGTCATGTGAAGGATGTGATTTTGAAGGAACACGGAAATTGCGCGCTCCTCGCCTCATCGCTGCAATTCCCCTGCACCATTGTCAAAATGCAGCTGCTTGATGCCACGCTGGGGCACAACCTTAAACACTAGACAATATTATTGCGGATTGGCTCAGGGCGGGAAAAGAATGGGGCGAACGACGGGATTCGAACCCGCGACCACTCGGACCACAACCGAGGGCTCTACCAGCTGAGCTACGTCCGCCGCATTGGAGGATGTTATTTCACAATTTGCCGGAAAACGTCAAGGCTAATTGAACTTAAAAGCCCAGCTTCAGCTTAAGCATGTCGAAATCGCTTTTGCGGACATTGACCAGTATCCGTCCGTAATAGACCGCACCTGGCTCAAAAACACGTGCCGGGATTTCCAGCTTGAGGAGCGCCAGCGCCATATCGGCACCGTTGACCTTCTATCCTTCATACAGGCACTGCATTTCCGGCCCGTCATCGCTGCGGGCGGATTCTGCGCGTTCTTCCCATTTGCTCGGGTATTGCGGTGTTATTTTCACGGTAATTTTACGGCACGGCCAAAATGCCCTGTCATGGACGAAGGGCGGTAAGTCCCAGCGAAGCACAGCCATTTTCAAGACTGCTTGCGTAATAATCATCATAATTATCAGCATAATTTTTATTCAGATTTGGTTTTTTAAGCATTATAGGTTCTCCGTTTTAACTGACGAGACAATCATCAAACGTAATAAGTTATGTCAACCAAAAGGCTGCGTTTAGTCCCACTGGTTTGAGGAAAACTTACTTGCTTTGAATAGACAAGCGCAGCGCAGCATGGTAATCACTGTATATCCATTACGCATGGCAGGTTTGAGGTTATCGCATATCTGCGTTGCAACATATCAACACTGAGAGAAAATAATGTCCCATACCCCCCTGAAAGCCAAAAACCTCGCGGATATCCTGAAGATCTGTAAGGATAATGAGATTGATTATATCGACTGCAAATTCACCGATCCGCGCGGTAAACGCCATCATGTCGCTTTCCACATGGATATGCTGGACGAAGGAACACTGAAAGACGGGCTGATGTTCGATGCGTCCTCCATCGCGGGCTGGAAGGCCATTAACGAATCCGACATGCAGCTGGAAATCGATCCGGGCAAGATCGCCCTCGACCCGTTCGCGGCGCAACCGACCCTGGAAGTGTTCTGTAACGTCGTCGATCCGATCAGCGGTAAAAACTACAACCGCGATCCCCGCTCCATCGCGCGCGCTGCAGAAAATTATGTTGCCGAAACCGGAATTGCCGATGTGGCCTATTTCGGGCCTGAGGCGGAATTCTTCCTGTTCGACGATGTGAAATTCTCGATCAAGCCGCACAAGGTTTCATTCGAACTGGATGACATCGAACTGCCGCACAACAGCGACAAGTCTTATGAAGAAGGCAACATGGGCCACCGCCCGCGCACCAAGGGCGGTTATTTCCCGGACTCTCCTGTCGACAGCTGCTCCGACCTGCGCGCCGAAATGCTCACCGTCATGCGCGGCATGGGCGTTCCGGTGGAAAAGCACCACCACGAAGTGGCAGCGGCCCAGCATGAACTCGGGATGAAATTCTCAACCCTCGTCGATGCGGCGGATAACATCCAGCTTTACAAACACGTCATTCACAACGTCGCCCACGCCTACGGCAAATCGGCAACCTTTATGCCGAAACCGATCCACGGCGATAACGGCTCCGGCATGCACGTTCACCAGTCGCTGTGGAAAGACGGCAAGCCGCTTTTCGCCGGCGACAAATATGCAGGCCTGTCCGATATGTGCCTGTATTATATCGGCGGCATCATCAAACATGCCCGCGCCCTGAACGCTTTTACCAACCCGACCACCAACAGCTACAAGCGCCTTGTTCCCGGTTATGAAGCCCCGGTCCTGCTGGCCTACTCCGCCCGCAACCGTTCCGCCTCCTGCCGCATCCCGTATGGCAGCAATCCGAAAGCTAAACGTGTCGAGGTTCGCTTCCCCGATCCTCTGGCCAATCCTTATCTGGCGAACGCCGCCATGCTGATGGCCGGTCTTGACGGCATCCAGAACAAGATCCATCCAGGAGAAGCAATGGACATGAACCTCTACGAACTGCCACCGGAGGAACTGCGCAAGGTTCCGACCGTCTGCGGATCGCTGCGCGAGGCCGTTGAGGCGCTCAAGGACGATCACGGATTCCTTCTGAAGGGCGATGTCTTCTCGGTCGATATGATCGAAGGTTATATCGACCTGAAAATGGAAGAGATCGATGCGTTTGAAACAATGCCGCATCCGATCGAATACCTGATGTACGACTCATCATAAGCGTAAATAAAAAACCACATGGCAAGTTGAACAGCGTAAATACAATAAAAAAACCGGGGTGATGAGCCCCGGTTTTTTTATACAGTATCTGATAAAGTTTAAGGCCGGAGGGATTCGATAACCGTTCTGAAAGCTTCGCTGTTTCTCGCCCAGACGAAGAAGTCCGACGACCGCGAAGGCGTCAGCATGGTGACAATGTAGTAATAGCGGTTTTCAATCAGCACGCCGATCCAGTATTCGTAATCCACCAGCTCCTTGTTCTTGTCATTGGCCTGGTACATTTCAATGCGCGAATAATAGACCTGCGATTGCGGCTTGTAATCCTTGGGCTGTTCGATCAGTTTGCCGATCACCAGGCCTCTGGTATCCATTGCCTTCTGGACCTTCTTGATTTCCTCCGGCAGGGTGGTGTCCAGTTCCGTGGATATAATATTGACGTCGATCTGGCCATTAAGGATATTGTTGTCGTTAGAATTGATGATCTTGGCGCTCATCGTCTCGGTCGAGAGAATGTTCGGGGCCTGCAGCCGCCACGAGGACGGATAATCAAAGCGCAGCAGATCGAGGAACGCATAATTCCTCACCGTTTCGACGCGGGCCTTTTCCGGTGCCAGGAATTTGAAGGATTTGGTGGCCAGCGTCTGATAACCCTTCTCTTCATTCCAGTGAATTTCCGGCACATAATAAAGCAGCAAAATCATCCGCGAACCGTTGATTTCTGCCACGGACCGGACGACATAGGAAATGTCGTGATCGAGATAAATAAACATCGCCTCGATCCGCTTGTCCGACACAACGCGCATGCCCTGCAATGTGTAGCCGCGGGACAGGATGTAATTCAGCATCCAGTTGCGCGCGGTAATGTCATACCCGAGTTCGGTTGCCTGAATGATAAGGCGGCTGCGCGCCTCGAGGGTGGCGGGACCGTCATAATGCGCGATATCGCCAAGAATGTTTTTCCCCGTATCGCCGCTGCCCAGATCGGCCTTGGTCCAGGACGACGGAAGGCGCATCGTATAGGTCAGGAATTTATC
>JAQGJB010000039.1 GCA_028290825.1 Micavibrio sp. | reverse complement strand
CCGCCGGGCAATGGCGCATGCTGCAATCCGTATTCGTCGAGGAAGGCCAGGAAAACGGCGGCATTACCGGCCTTGCTTCACGCAATCTCGACTTTGTTGTCTCGGATGAAAATTCTGAAAACGTCGCCGTCGTTCTGCCGCTGGTAAAGAACCTGTCCGGCGAAGTCATGGTGGGTTACGTCACCGATTATCTGCCTGTGCCGCAACGCCACAAAGGCAATGGCCTGACCATTTCCGCACCGACCCTCGCCTTGCCGCGCGACATCACGACGATGGAGGCCGCCCGCCATTACATCGCCGAACATTTCAAAGTCAGACTTGAAAACGTGACCAAGCTCGGGGAAAGCTATTTCTGCCATGTCGGCGTAACACCGCAGCGTGTTTACCCCTTCGCCCTGACCGAACCCGTCTCCAACGGCAGCGGCCCTCTCGGCCGGGGCGCTTACGCACCAATGGACAATCTCTGGATGCTCAATTACTGGGACTGCACACGCAGTTTCGCCAAGATCATGTCGATGGCCTATAAACGCATGTCCGATTCAGATATGAGCCCGACCTGGGATTTCTCAAAAAAATTCTCCGACGCGCATGACCGTTCCGTCACGGCCTATTCAACTGACATGCGCGGTCTGGGCGGTACGAAACCTGCTGCGGCCTCCGCCAATACCAATACGAACGCCGCACCCGTAGCAAACCAGAGCGTCGCCGAAAGCGAGGACCAGGCCAGCGTCAGAGGTGCCGTCGAGCGCAAGCCGCGGTTGAAATAAATTGAGCGATATTCTGATCTTCGACCGCAACCGCGTGCGTCATAACCGCAACCGTGCCACCCGGCAGGGAAACGCCCAGGAAACCGCCGCGGCCGATTTCCTTCATCAATGGACCCTTCGCGCTATTGCTGACCGCCTGACCCTGGTCAAACGCGAATTTCCCCTGGCCCTGCTGATCGGTGCAACCGGCGCGAACACCTTCCAGTCCGAAAAAATCGGCAGCGTTCTCACGATGGACCTGGCCGAAAATCTGCGCCCCGCCATTCAGGGCGACGAAGAATTCCTGCCCTTCGCCCCCGCCAGTTTCGACGCCATCCTCTCCTGTCTCAGCCTGCACACGGTAAACGACCTGCCCGGCGCGCTGTTGCAGATCGGCCAGACTTTGAAGCCGGACGGCTTTTTCCTTGGCGCAATGCTCGGGGGTGAGACGCTCTATCAACTGCGCCAGGTCATGATGGAGGCCGAGGAAAACCTGCGCGGCGGCCTCAGCCCGCGCATCTTCCCCTTCGCCGACAAACCCCAGGCCGGGGCCCTTTTGCAACGCGCAGGCTTCAGCCTCCCTGTCATCGATTCCGAAATCGTCACCGCGACCTACGAAAACGCTTTCACCCTGATGCATGATTTGCGACTGATGGGCGAGGGCAACGCCATCCTCAATCGCAACAAAACCAACCCCGGCAAAGCTTTCTTTCTGGACGTCGCAAGGCGCTACCAAGAAAAATTCGCCGAAGCCGACGGCCGCATCCCCGCGACCTTCGAAATTATCTTCATGCTCGGCTGGACACCGCATGAGAGCCAGCAAAAACCCAAAGCGCGGGGCAGCGCCACGCACAGCCTCGCCGACAGGCTGGGCACCACCGAACATTCCACCCATGAAAAAACCCCCGCATGATCTGCGGGGGTTTTTAACATTCTTTAAAACTCTATTCTTCCGAACGCGGCGCACCCTGCTGGGAACGGCGGCGCAATACGTGGCGCGGCGCGGCGCTCGGGCCATTGCCCGGCTGGCGGTTGCCTTCGCTCTCGCCGCTGGAATTGCCGGAATTATCGCCCTCATCTTCGTCATGACGGCCTTTGCGTGTCGCACGGTGCGGCGGAATTGGAATTGGACGCTGGTTCATTTCTTCGCGCTCGCTGACCGCAATATCGATCTCGAGGCGCGCTGTCGCCTTGCGCAGTTCATGAATCGCATCCTGCAATGTTTCGCGCGACTCTGCGCTCTTTTTCGCCGAGTGCCATTCCTGATAGGCCTTGAGGCAGCTATCGGTCACATCGCGCAATCTCTTTTCAATTTCGTCCATAACGAATCCTTAAATGTGGGGAATTTCTTTGATGCCCAAGGATAGCGGCCCTGCGGACATTCCGCAAGGTATTCCGAATCCTTACGAAGCCTCGCCAAAAACGTTGTTAATCTGCTGCGTAACGCGCACAAAAGTGGTGCGTTTCGATAACTCTTTAAGGCTTTTTGCGCCCACATAAGTGCAGGCTGAGCGAATCCCGCCGCGAATATCCTGCAACGTATGCGCCAGTTCACCCTTATACGGAATCTTCACCGTTTTGCCTTCGCTGGCGCGGTATTCGGCAACGCCGCCCGAATGCTTGTTCATCGCTGTGCTGCTGCTCATGCCGTAGAACGTGATGTATTTCTTGCCGTTCTCTTCGATGACGCTCGCCTCCGCCGTGTCATGCCCGGCAAGCATCCCGCCCAGCATCACAAAATCCGCGCCCGCACCGAACGCCTTGGACAGATCGCCCGGCACCGTGCATCCGCCGTCGGAACATACCAGTCCTGATAGACCATGTGCCGCATCCGCACACTCGATAATCGCCGAGAGTTGCGGATACCCGACACCCGTCATGCGCCGCGTGGTGCAGACGCTGCCCGGACCGATGCCGACCTTCACAATATCCGCGCCGCAGAGGATCAGTTCCTCGACCATCTCGCCGGTGACCACATTACCGGCCATGATCGTGGCTTCCGGCAATTTATCACGCATCTTTTTCAGGAAATCGGCAAATACTTCGCTGTATCCGTTGGCCACATCGATACAGACCTTGTCCAGTTTCGTCGCCGCCGGCGTCTTCAGAAACGCATTGAGCTTTTCCTCATCGGCAGACGAAACGCCCATGCTGTACCAGACATTGGCATTGCCCTCGTTCTCGTAATATTTGACCAGCGTATCAAGGTCGTAATGCTTGTGCAGCGCCGCGGTCAGCCCGTCGCCCTGCGCCGCGAAGGCGCGCGCCATATCCATCGTGCCCACGCCGTCCATATTGGCGGCAATGATTGGCACGCCGGTATAGGTCTTGCCGCTCCATTTGAATTTATATTCGCGCTTGATGTCCACTTCCTTGCGGCTGGCCAGCGTCGACCGCTTCGGGCGGATCAGGACGTCTTTGAAATCCAGTTTTACATCTTCTTCAATACGCATTTTAGGACACTCTCTATTTGAAAACGGATGCCGCACGGTCGCGCACGGCTTTCTTCTTTTCGATTTCTTTTTCCGTCCGGACGATCTCGCTTTTCAAAAACGCAATATGCTCCTCCAGCTCGGCAATCCCCAGATCAGTGAGGTCTTTCAGGGCAGCAGGCTTCTTGCGCGGCTCGAGATCTTCGAACATTGAAACACCTTCTTGTCAGTCTTTCGGGAACGCCGTACATTACGCAAATGACCCAGCAAATGCAAGCGATTGAGATCAATGAACCGGGAATTTTAACCCCCGCGCAACGTCCTGTTCCGCAAGCAAAATCAGGCGAAGTCCTGATCCGCGTGACGGCCAGCGGCGTCAATCGCCCCGACCTTCTGCAACGCATCGGCAAATACCCGCCGCCCCCGGGAATCACCGACATCCCCGGCCTCGAAGTCTCCGGCGAAATCGTCGAAAGCCTCGACCCGCAATGGAGGCCCGGCGATAAAGTCTGCGCCCTGCTCTCCGGTGGCGGTTATGCCGAATATGTCACCGCCCCCGCTGGTCAATGCCTGCCCGTTCCGTCCATCCTGTCGATGCCGGAGGCCGCCGCCCTTCCCGAAACCGTTTTTACCGTCTGGAATAACGTCTTCGTGCGTGGCCAGCTAAAACCCGGCGAAACCCTGCTCATCCACGGCGGCGGGTCCGGCATCGGCACCACCGCAATCCAGATGGCCAAAGCCCATGGCGCGAAAGTTTTTGTAACGGCGGGCACCGACGAAAAATGCCGGACCTGTATGAACCTGGGTGCTGACCGGGCCGTTAATTATAAAACCCAAGACTTCGTGGAAGAGTTTTCAGGTATCGATGTCGTTCTTGACATGGTCGGTGGCGATTATATCGCCCGGAATTTAAAAATCCTCAACACTGATGGCCGCCATGTTTCCATCGCCACCATGCAATCCGCCACCGCCGAAATCGACCTGCGCCAGATCATGCAAAAACGCATCGTCCTTACCGGCTCAACACTGCGTCCGCGCTCCGTCGGGGAAAAAACCGCGCTGGCCACGGGCATTCGCAACACCGTCTGGCCGTGGGTAGAGACCGGAAAACTGAAACCCCTGATCCACGCCACTTTCCCGCTTGCCGACGCTCAGAAGGCGCATGACCTCTTGGAATCCGGCGCGATTGCCGGGAAAATCGTCCTCACGGTATAAGTTACGTAAATAACTTAAAAAAGGTGGCGGTTTCTGCCACAACCCCCTATATTCCCTTTATTCCCGATTAGCTTGAATACCAGCGTCGAGAGTGGGCCTCTGAAACACGGGGTCGCGCTACAGGAAACTCATCCCTCCTGTCATCCCCGCCTAGGCGGGGATCCCATGACGAGAGTAAGATATTTAAGATCAACATTTTTTGGAGATTAAAATGGCAGAAAAGAACGTAGTCACCGGCCTGCTGATGCCGAAAGCCACCGCCGTCTGGCTGGTTGAAAACACCTTGCTGACCTTCGGCCAGATTGCCGAATTCACCGGGCTTCACGAAATCGAAGTCGACGCCCTCGCCAACGAAGAAGTCGGCCGCGGCATCGTCGGCCGCAACCCGATCGAAAACAACGAAATCACCCAGGAAGAACTGGACAAGGCCGTGAAGTCCGCAGAAGACGGTGATGGCTCCTACGTCATGAAGCTGATCAAGACCGATCTGCCCACCGTCAAATCCCGCGCCAAAGGTCCGCGTTATACACCTGTGTCCCGTCGCGCCGATAAACCGGATGCGATTGCCTATATCCTGAAACATCACCCGGAAATTTCCGACGCGCAGATCTGCCGTCTGGTCGGCACCACCAAGCCAACCATCGACGCCGTCCGCACCCGGTCCCATCCGAACAGCGCCAACCTGCGCCCGCGTCACCCTGTCGATCTCGGCATGTGCACCTACGCCGAGATGGAGGCAGCAATCAACAAAGGCCTGCGCGCCGCTGGTAAAAACCCTGACGAAATCAAAGCTCACAAAGCCAAAGCTTTCGAAAACATGGAAAAGGAAGAAGAGGCCCCGACCCAGAAACCAACCGGCTTCGATTTCAGCAATTTCCTGAAAACCTCCGGCAGCGGCAACTAAACCGTAGCCCCTTCACGGCCCCGGCCGTGATCCCAGATGTAAACACGGCCCCGAAATGTCCGGGGCCGTGTTTTTACAGGATCGAAAACATCAGGAGGTTAAATCATGAAGTCTGTCGTGTCTGTAGAATCTCGTCTTTAAGCTTCAATCGCCTCAGCTTTTTCGCTTTCAGTTCAATATCATCAAAGGCCGGGTGCTTTCTGTCTTCCTTGATTTCGTTCGACATCGCCAGGTGCTTCACGCGGAGGGCTTCAAGGCGGCTGGACTGGGAAGATTGTGCACGGGCGTCGATCATCGGTTTATCTCCGTTTTTATGGTTGAGCTGCATGATTGTAATCCTTTTAATGGTGACACGTTCATGGTTAACAAAAGATTAAACGCAATGGATTTCCACGCGTTTATCCTCAACTCATCTGGCGCGATAAAATCTGAAAAACACGATTGACACTTAAATATCGCACAGCGCTTGACGAAATTATGCGTTAAAGAAGCAACCGTCCTGAAACGTACGCTGCCCTTAGGCAGTGGTAATAAACCCGCCCAAAGTGCCCGCTGCTTTAGGCAGCGATAAAAAAAATCAACCGCCCGAAGGCGGTTGAACAGGTGTTGTGTGAGGAGGAACTACAAATTCCCTATCTCAATTATAACCGGTGATAACTTAACGGGTTTTAAAGAATTGATACAATTTGATCTATCTTTAAAACCTAGACGTCAAACACCACGCCCTGCGCCAACGGTAACGCACTGGAATAATTCACTGTCTGGGTCTGACGGCGCATATAATTGCGCCAGGAATCCGACCCGCTTTCACGCCCGCCCCCGGTTTCTTTTTCGCCGCCAAAGGCCCCGCCAATCTCGGCACCACTCGGTCCGATATTGACGTTGGCAATCCCGCAATCGCTGCCCGCGACGGACAGGAAACTTTCTGCCTCCCGGACATTGAGAGTGAAGATACAGGACGACAACCCTTGCGGCACATCATTCTGCAACGCAACCGCTTCTTCAAAAGTCTTGAATTTCATCACATACAAAATCGGCGCAAAGGTTTCATGCTTTACAACATCACTTTGCTTGGGCATCGCCACGACGGATGGATGAACATAATACCCCTCCGACCCGACGCGGTCTCCGCCGACGAGTATTTTCCCGCCCTGCTCCGTTGCCTGTTTCAACGCCGACTGCATCGCATCAAACGAAGCCTTGTCAATCAGCGGCCCGACAAGCGTTTTGGAATCCAGCGGATTGCCAACCCGGATAGCCTGATACGCCTTGGTCACACTCGCCAGCAACTTGTCGTATACCGCTTCATGAACGAAGAGACGTCGCAACGTCGTACAACGCTGCCCCGCCGTCCCGACCGCCCCGAACAGGATGGCGCGAACCGCCATATCCAGATCGGCACTATCGGTCACAATCATCGCATTGTTCCCGCCCAGCTCCAGCAGGCTCCGCCCAAGACGCCCGGCCACAACCTGCGCCACGGCGCGGCCCATCGGCACGCTGCCCGTCGCGCTAATCAGCGGCACATGAACGTTTTCAGTCAGCGCCTGGCCGACCTCGCGCCCGCCGATCACAACCTGTGACAGCCCGTCCGGTATCTTGTGTCCCGCCTCGCGGAAACGCTTCACCGTCCGCTCGAAAATCGCCTGGCATGCCAGCGCGGTCAGCGGCGTTTTCTCCGACGGCTTCCAGATCACCGGATCACCGCAGACAAACGCCAGCGCCGAATTCCAGCACCAGACGGCAACCGGAAAATTGAACGCCGAAATCACACCAACCGTCCCCAGCGGCTGCCACGTTTCGCGCATATGGTGCCCCGGACGCTCCGATTGAATCGTCAGGCCATACAGCTGACGCGACAGGCCAACCGCGAAATCGCAGATATCAATCATCTCCTGAACCTCGCCAAGGCCCTCGCTCAGAATCTTGCCGCATTCAATGGTTACCAGGCGGCCAAGCTCGTCCTTCGACGCGCGCAATTCCTCGCCATAAAGACGTACGAATTCCCCGCGCACCGGTGCCGGAACGACACGCCATTCCGCGAATGCCTTTGACGCCTTCTCAACTGCCGCCGCCACATCCTTCGCATTATGCTGTTTCAGCGCCCCGATCTCCGCACCGTCAATCGGCGAATGAACCTTCAGGTCCCCCCCGGTAAAGGCTGTCTCGGCCACGCCGAATGATTTGAGAATATCTTTTGCACTCATCGTCTGATCTTTCATTAATCGCGCTGCCTCGGCCATTTTTATCTCCTGTGCGTTATCTCTGTCACCGCTGGTGCCAGCGCCATTAATCTAGCCCGCCATCCCGCGCACTTCAACTCATCCGCCAAGCCTATCCGCTTATAAAAACCGCAAATAACAGGAATTCGCAGCGCAGCAGAAAGCCGCACTGCGTTCTGCAAACCCCTTCTGATTAAGACTGGTTCAGTGCAGGCAGCTTATAAACGCCATTGGGAAGATCGAGCTTGCGGAACTGCGCGGCCTCATTGGTAAACCCGTCCGCCTCCGCCAGCATTTTCGTCAGATACGAATGTCCCTGATCGCGGCGTTTATCGGCCAGACGCTCTGCCAGGGTGATGACCACCTGGATCATGCCTGATGACCGCGCCATTTCGATGCTGGATTCCTGCCATGTTGTCTCACCGCGGAAGGACTGAAACGATGCCTGGTCAGGATCAAGCTTTGGATGGCTGGCGAGGAACATCGCGATGTCCGGCTTCCCCTGTTGCATCGCGTAATGCAGATAAGTCTTTTGCGTCGCACGGATCGCAACATTATTATCCCGCAGGGTTTCGCGCTCTTCCGTACTATAGAATCCGTTAGGGTCCCCGTTAGCCAGCGTATTCAGAACAGCTTCGAAAATATCCGCCCGCCCGGCTTCGAGCGCCATGACCGGAAGGGATTCACCCACCTCCGGAATAACTTTGATCACATTCACAGGTGCCCAGTTCAGAAGATTGGTCACCTGCTCCAGCTCGCCTTTTTTGATTCCCGTCTGCAGCTTTTCGAATAAAGTCTTCGCCTGCGCTTTAATCGTCCTGGCCTCTGCCTTTTCCCGGAAATAGCTGGTAATCGACATGCTTTGTAATCCTGTAGGGTGAAATCAGGATGACTGTAGCGATATGGCCGCTCGGCTGTCAAATATTATGACTAAATAACGCGGCAGAATGGCTTATTCTGCCGGTTTTGGTTCTTCAACCATCGTAGGCACCGTAACCCCGGCCACCTTGGCCTCCTCGGGCCTCACGCGGCTGGTGATCAACTGGCCTTTCTGTTCCAGCAGCGCATAGGCCACTGTGCACATGTAAGTATTGATCCTGCGGTAATCGCGGATGATATCAAGATGCATGCTGGAGGTCGCAATCGTCTCAGGGATCGCCTCGCGCAGGCGGTCGATATGGGTCCCCATCGCCTCCTGTTCGGCGCGGCGGAGGATGTCTTTTCCCTCCGACATTTTACGCGCCAGGCGCACATCGCCGGAAACGAAAACGGTCTGGGCCAGGCGCACGCTCTCCAGAACCAGATTGTGAATATTCTCGATCTCGGCCATGCCCTGCGGCGAGAAACTGTTATGCGCCAGCGCCTTCTTCTCCGCCATGGGAAGGAGGCTCTTGTCGATCGTATCGCCCGCATGCTCCAGGTTGGTGGAGAACGTCAGGATCTGGATATAACGGTGCGCCTCTTCCGGGTCGAACGCGGTCTGCGACAGGCGCGCCATGTAAACCTTAATCGACTTGTAAATCTGGTCGACGATATTGTCCTGCTCCTTGATTTTGCTGAGCAAGGCGAGGTTGTTAGTCTGCAGGACCTTTAGTGTATCCTCCAGCATCCGCTCGGCCAGGTCGGCCATGCGCAATGTCTCCCGCGCGGCGGAGGCCAGCGCAATCGTCGGCGTATCCATCGATTTGCTGTCCAGGTAGCGCGGGCTGCCCGGATCGTCCGATTTGTCCGGCTCGGGCAACGCGCGCAGCGCAAGTCGCTCAACCGTACCAAGCAGCGGCAGGAAAACGATCGCCAGGGCGACGTTGAACACAGTGTGGAAATTGACGATCATGCGGCCCGGATCGGGGCTGATCATCGCCATGTAGTCCACTGAATATTTCACCAGCGGCATCACCGCCAGAACGCCGATAATACGTGTGATCAGGTTACCGAAGGGAATTCGGCTGGCCACCGGCCCGTCTTTAAACGCGACCATCAGCGGCGAAATCAGCCCGCCGATATTGGCCCCAAGCACCATCACCATCCCCAACTGAACCGAGAGCATTCCGCTTGATACGAACGACACCAGCAGCAGAACGATCGCCAGTGACGACTGACAGACCCAGGTCATCAGGCTGGCCACAATCACCGCCAGGAAAATATCGCTCTCCAGCGGCTTGAGGATCAGCGGCACCGTCGTCGATTCCTCCATCGGCAACGCCGACGTTTTAATAAAGCTCAGGGCGAACAGCATCATGCCAAGCCCCAGCAGGCATGTGCCGACATGCTCGCCCTTGCCCTTATCGACATAAATCGTAAACAGGATATATCCGGCCAGCATCATGAACGGTGCGACCCAGGTAAAATCGAAAGAGAGAACCTGCGCCACCATCGTCGTGCCGACATCGGCGCC
>JAQGJB010000034.1 GCA_028290825.1 Micavibrio sp. | reverse complement strand
CCACGCTTCAGCCAGTTCCCTGAGCGGTCCTGCGAAAAATCGTTGCCGGATGCGGTAGAAATCAATCATACGCAGCCTCATTTTGGGCACGCCCATCAAAGGATTACGGCGAAGCAATATTACGTTTTACGCTGGATTATCCGTCAATCTGCTGTTTATATAAGGAATATAATTAAAAAAAGAGAAACAGGCATGAAATTTTCGACCTCCAGAACGCCCCTGCAATCCACCGAACACATGGTCAAAAACGCTTGTGATGAAAAGGTATCTGTCGATATAAGATTGTCGAACCTTCTTGGCATCTGTCAGGTGATCGAAGATTCTCTGCTGCAGGCAGGCTATTTTCCCGGTCGGAGGGGTTTGCATGTCCAGTCCCTGCGGCAAAACACTTTACCGACATTATCCCTGATGGCACGTCACTTTGCCACAGCCGCCTATTTATCCAAGGCGGAGTGGCATTATCTTGAGAAAAGACGGGTCAATCTCGAATGGTTTGAACTAACCTTACCGGTTCTTATCCAGAAACTGTCTGCGCCGCGCGTCTGTGCAGCAATTCCGGCTGTCGCAGGGTTGGCCGAAATTGCCGCTTTTGCAAAACAGGAGAGGTTTCCCGGTATCGCCGAAATCCTGGCCCTGCGTGCCCAATCGGATATTAAACCTGATCTCGGCACGAAGTGCGTCAAAGCAGGGATTGTATTTCATATTAAACCTCCTTCTTCTCCCTGAGGCATTATTGCTCGTCATACACCGTCTGATATAGCGCTTGCCTGCGCATAATGACTTGGTATGTTCAATCCAGAGAGCTGATTTTTAGGAGATTAAAGCTATGGATATTGTATTTCAGACACAACACGAAGCTTTTGTTGATGATGCCGACCTGGCTGCCACACTCGAAAATTCTATTGGTCTGCCCGTGACTCTGGCGCGTGAAATGTACGAGGACGGAATGTGGTCAGGCTGGTTCTGCCTCAGGGTGGCGGGGGCTGAAGCAAAGCAGGTGAATAATATAGCGATCCTGCTGCAGGACTTTCCGGGCCTGACCGCAGTGATGCTCAGGGACGGTAACGATATTCGGCCACCTGAACCAGAAAAGGTCAGACAATTTCCCCTCGGCGCAATAATTGACCCGGCACCGAAACTATAAGATTTCAAAGATTTTTAAATTAAGCCAAAGGGCGCGTCATGTGCGCGCCCTTTGGCTTTTTTGACTTAAGAAGGCTGTGTACGCAGGACTAGTTTGCAGGGGCCGTCGAAGGTTGGATTCAGGAATCTTTCTTTGCTGAAAAGGATCGACGGGTTCCAGGACGTGACACCCACTGACGGCTTTCTTGTGTAACCCAGAAGATCCTGACGATCAGCGATATAGCTTTCGCCAGCGGGAAGGTCGATGACGCGCAGACCCGAATTCTGTGACCCGATGACAACGATATCCTGACCTGTGATCTTTTCCATGGCAAACGGTTTCAATCCGGTCCAGCTGGACGGGCTGAACGCATTGCGGAAGAATTCAAAACTGGCGCTGTTATCCGGACCCGACAGAACCCACGACCCGCGGCGGCAGTGCAGTGTGTGACCCTCAATTTCTTCCAGATTGATCGCGGCAAGGCCGCTATAACTTTCCGGTGTTACTTCAACGGCGGCGACTGCACCGGATTTATTGTTGAATTGTGCAACCAGAGCATCTTCACCGGCGAATTTGCGCCTGATCAGGCCAAGCGTAACGCGGCTGAGCCAGCTGCCCTGATCCCCGATACGGGTCGACATGTCGATGCGCGTATTTCGTCCGCGCATCAGGCCGCGTTCGCAATAAAATTCACCATCAGGATAGACATGAACTTCCATGGAAGCTTGGGCGGTGCTACGCGCACCCATCGCAACAGCAAAATGATTACCGGCGGTCATGCCCTGGGCGGCGAAATCTTCTTTAAGCGACATTTGCTTTCTCCTGATGATGTATGTCGGACAATACGGAAAGAGGTGTGAGAAAGCAATCATTACGAAAAGACGAGGTCACTCTTTCTCTTTTCCGCCATGCATGCTAATTCCCTGCCATGAGCGAAAACCACCATAAAACCGATGTTGTGATTATTGGCGCGGGGCCGGTCGGCCTCTTCGCCGTGTTTGAACTGGGCCTTCTGGATATGAAGGCGCATCTGGTCGATATCCTCGATAAACCGGGCGGACAATGCGCTGAGCTTTATCCGGAAAAGCCGATTTACGATATTCCGGCGCTGCCCGTCGTCACCGGTCAGGAACTGACCAACCGCCTGATGGAACAGATCAGGCCCTTCAACCCGGTCTTTCACCTGGGCCAGATGGCCGAGTCACTTGAACCGTCCGGCGATGGCTGGAAACTGACCACCGATACCGGGACAGTCATCGAGGCGAAGGTTGTCGTCATCGCCGCAGGGGGCGGATCGTTCGTCCCAAAAAAACCGGGCATCCCGGGCCTTGAACCGTTTGAAGGTATTTCGGTCTTCTACGCCGTGCGCAGAATGGAGCAGTTCCGGGACAAGCGGATCATTATCGCTGGGGGCGGGGATTCCGCGCTTGACTGGACGCTCAACCTTCAGCCCATCGCCAAATCTATTACACTGGTTCACCGCCGCGACGATTTCCGCGCCGCGCCGGACAGCGTGAAAAAGATGCGGGCGCTGGTCGCGGAGGGAAAGGTAAACCTTCTCATTTCCGGACTGACCGGCGTCGAAGGTGAGGCAGGGCAGTTACGCTCCGTGTCGTTCCAGTCCAAGGAATCCGGTGACATGACGATGGAGGCCGATTGCCTGCTCGCGTTCTACGGTCTGACCATGAAACTGGGGCCGATTGCCAATTTCGGATTGAATCTCAATGAGAACCTGATCCCGGATGATACCGAAAAATTTGAAACCGCAACGTCCCGGATATTCTCTGTCGGTGATATCAACACCTATCGGGGAAAGCTGAAGCTCATTCTCTCCGGCTTCCATGAGGCCGCCTTGATGTCGCAGCAAGCCTTCCGCTATGTCTACCCTGACAAGAAGCTGAGATTCCAATACACAACGTCCTCATCCGACTTGCAGACCAAACTTGGCGTCAAGGAATAAGCGTCGGCGGGGATTCAGGCCGACAGACCTGGTCCGGCGTTACGGCCGGTGCAGGGGGCTGAAGAACCGCTCTGATCTTTTCGGTTAGCGCGACGCAGACCGGATGGGGTGCATTCTTGCCCAGTTCCTTTTGAACCGCGGTAATGAAGTCTTCGCGTTTTTCGCGGACGGCTTTAGCCGGGGCGTTCATTCCGCCGAAGGTATCCTCGAAAGCGAACATGACGGCATAGCCGACAGGCTGCCATCCGTTATAGGGAAAATTCTCCTGGATATATTCAAACATGAACCCCTTGGACACGGTATCCTGTTCGGACATGATGGCAACGCGGTTGAAGTCTTTCATTATTTTCCTCCTCTATTTTAAATGATTAATTGCCAAACTCGTGCTGGCGCTTTTTTAGATCCGGCAAAGCGCGGCAATCGATATAGTCGCCGAGGGCCTTGACCACCGGGCGCTCAAGATCACGGTGTTGCAGGTGGTGCGCCTGAGCCTTGCGCAGTTGAACCAGCAGATTCGCCGGTCCTTCGCCCTTATGATGGGTTTTCAGGCCTTCGACGATGGACGGGGTGGTGCCAAGGATTTCAAAGGCCCCTTTCGGATCGTTTTCGAAGCCGAGAAGTTTCGCCGCGACCTCCGCCCGGGTCAGGGATGCTGACAAAAATGCGCCCGCGCCCAGCGTGCTGGCTTGTTTGGAATCGTGCTGCGGGAAGGCATGGCGGTAGAATTCACTCCGGCAGGTGTCGAGCAGCGCGGTAAAAAGCCGGTTATCATTCTTGGTCATCTGAGTCGTTCCTTTTAACAAATCCCCGACTGGATTTTTTCAAAGGGTGACCGGACAAATGCAGGGAATAAAAAAGCCCGGACCCTGAGGGTTCCGGACGGCTTTTTTTCAACAAAAAACGCTGTGGAACCCGGTTAGAGGGTCCACCACCACATCGCAGCTGTGTTAACGAATTGCGTTTTCATGAATTGACCATAACCCCCCATCTGTCCCCCGGTCAAGGAAAATGTTAGGGTGCAGCATGAAACCTCTGGACGTTATTACTTCTGTCGATTTTGGTTACCGGCTGGTCTGGGCGGAGCGGGAATATCTGGCGCGTCTGGCCCTTGTGCCGGTGGCTGTGAAACTGCTGACGCTCGGGATCGTCATGGCGCTCGACTGGCAGCAGGAATATCTACGCTCAGCCGTGCTGATGCTGCCGTCCTTTTTCGCCTATGGCTGGATGCTGTCACATCTTTCGCGGCTGGTATTTTACGGTCAGCGCTGGCCGTTTCGCCCCAGTGGCGATGCGGTGATTGACGGGGTCATGCTGGACGATCGGGCGCACGGCATCTCCGCCGGGACGTTATATTTTGCCGTGATCTGTTATCTGCTTGCCGGCATCAACGGCATCCTGACGATGAGCCTGTCCGATATGAAGGTTGATGGGCCCCCCGGCCCCGGCGGGCATGAGCCGGGTGGCGTAGCCGGGCTTGCGGCGCTGGCCTTCCTGGTGTTTTTCCTGTGGTCGGTGAGGCTTTTGTTTCTTTATATTCCGGCTGCCGCCGGGTTGAGCGTCCGCCCGATCGTTCGTGCGGCGAACGGTATGATGCTTTCGCTGCAGATGGCGGGTACGGCGCTGGTTTCGTTTGTGCCTGTGGCGCTGATCGCCTGGTGGGTGACGATGGCCGTCATTCCCAAAACCCTGACGCCGCAGGAACCCTCCACCGGGCTGATCGTTTTCCTCACTCTATGGTGGGTGCTGGCGAGCGTTCTGGCGCAGATGATCGTAACGGCCAGCATCGCCTTCGGTATCAAGACAATGATGAGTGACAAGAAAAAACCATGAAAGAACTGAAAATCCACGTGACCAATATCGATGGCACCGAAAGCATCGTCGATGCGCTGGAAGGCTGGCAGGTCATGGAGATCCTGCGCGATCACGGCTTCCCGATCAAGGCGGAATGCGGCGGTGCGTGCTGCTGCGCCACCTGTCATGTCTATGTCGACAGTGAATGGCTGTCCCGCATCCAGGTGATGAACGACGACGAGGAAGTAATGCTGGATAACGCCCTGCAGGTGAAGGAAAACTCCCGCCTCTCCTGCCAGATCGTAATGAGCGAGGAACTGGACGGCCTGCGCGTGACGATCGCGCCGAACCCGGAATAATCAACTGGTTATTGCAGGGTGAATTCCTGGCCCACGAAACGCATTTCACCGGGCGTGATCAGGCGCTGGTGCGCGACGATGACGGAATGAAGTTTTCCGTCCAGATTATGCGACCAGAAATCGAGGAATTTGTTGAGTACCGGAAAGCGCGGGGCGAGGTCGTATTCCTGCCAGATATAGGATTGCAGCAATTCCGGATAATCGGGGAGATGATAAATGATCTCTGCCGTGGTCAGGTGATAGTTATTGATAAACTGCGCTCTTAAATCTGCCATTGATCTCAGTGCTCCTGTGTTTGTCCCTTCTGGGCTCACGCCTCACGGAAAATCCTTTTCCGCCCTTACAGTGTGCCATAAAGGTTTTTACAAATTCTTAACATATTGAGGGAGCGAAAATTCATTTAATTTCAAATGGTTAAGGGGTGAGGAGACCATCACATTATTTGCGCGAGGGATTAGCCGCCGCCGGGCGTATAATTTCATGAGAACCAATTATGAGGACGGCATGGCTATGCGCATCATCTTTTTAAATCTCCTGGCCCTCTTTTGCGTTATTGCGACAGGTACTGTCGCGTCTTCCGCAGTCTACGCCGCCGGGGGTGGGCCGGGCCAGCATGACGGGCGCTTTGGCGCGCGGCGCGAGCAACTGAAGGAGCAATTAATGCAACTGCCGCCGGAGCAGCGCAAGACACGGGTCGAGGAATTAAAGCAGGAGATGTCCGCCGCGAAAGCGCAGAAATTGGAGCAGCGCAAAGAAGAGTTCCAGGGTAAGTGGAATAACGCCTCGCCCGAGCAGCGCGAAAAATTCTGCGCCAATGTGAAGCAGAAATGCGCCGAGGGCGGCCGGAAATTTGCCTGTGAAGTGGCAGAAAGCAAATGCGCGGCAGGACAATAGCCCTGATGAGCGTTCCGCAGACGGGCAATGTAGTAAGACTGGAAACGGCGCCGGGTGATGATGTCCTTATCGCCAGGGTGGCGTTAAAAGATGAAGCGGCCTTTGGGCTGATGAGCGAGCGTTATTCTGGGCTGATCTTTTCGATAGCCTATCGCATGCTGAACAACCGCAGCGCCGCCGAGGACATGGTGCAGGATGTACTGTTCAAATTGTGGAACTTCGCCGGGGACTGGCAGGTGGAGAAGGGGGCATCGGTCAAGACCTGGCTCTGCCGTATTACAGGCAATGCCTGTATCGACGGTTTGCGGAAGAAAAAGCCGCTGAGCATTGACGACGTGCCCGAGATGGAAGATACCACGCAGAATGCGGAAGGCGATCTACGCACCCGCGAAACCGGTGCCATCGTCGGCCGGGCGCTGCAGGACTTGCCGGAAAGGCAAAGGCTGGCCCTGGTGATGTTTCATTACGAAGAAATGAGCGTCATCGATATAGCCGGAGTCTTAAAGATAACGCCGAAGGCGGCGGAAGGATTGCTGACCCGCGGGAGATTAAGCCTGCGCCAGAGCCTTGCGGCGTATAAAGGAGTATTATGATGCTTGACGATAAAGACCTGGACAGGATGTTGAACACGTATCGTGTTCCCGCGTTGGATCCGGATGTGGTCATTCAGGCTGTGCATAACGCCGTGCATCAACCTGTGCCGTTCGTTGAAATCGCGAAGTTGCGGCGCAGGTTCCGTCTGGCGATACCGCCGTTCCCGTCCTTCAGAATGGGCGGCGCGGTTGCGGCGATGATTCTGGTGATTATGCCCCTGACAGGCCTGCAGACACAGCCCGAACTGAATGTTGATGCCGTGATTGATGAACTCGTCGTCAGCCAGCAGGTTGCAGAAAACGATATCAGAAGCGCCGAGGAAATTCTCGGCCTGATAGACAGCAGACGGAATAGCCCCCCAGAGGGCTTTAAAAATACTGATGATCGGGATGAGGAAGATGCACCCATTTGGGATACGTTTATGGGTCATAGTTAAACCCGAATAAAAATTACTGAAGCGCAGGCTTCTGCAGCTTCGTGTCGATTTCCCTTTTAGGGGCGGGCTTTTGCGGCTCGTCAAAGCCGTAGCTGCCTGCAAAGAAAGGCCTGCTGGATTCCTGGGGGGCTGCGACGCTTGCTTCGGTTTCACGAACCGGTATTCCGGCCTGTCTTCTTCTCTCAGGCCAGGGATTTTGCCCAAGCCCGAACCGCGCGCGTCCCGGCCCGTCGCCCTGCATTTCAATCAGGTCCGCATAAAGCTTGGGCAGCGTATCGTTCCAGAATTCTGTTTTGCCTTCAGGGGTCAGGGTCTTGAGAGACTGGTTAACATCAATGCTTTGCGCAAGCCATTTGGAAGCATCGCTTGAGAAGGTTTTTCGCGTCTCCGCAATAGTAGGCGATTGATCAAGTGCCTGGACGATATCATCGGGTGCCTTGACGCCGACATCTATCATTGCAGCGGTGAGTTCCTCGCGTGTGCGCGGCATGGTTTTCCAATACTGATAGCCCTGTGCAAGAACCTGAGTCAGCCGGGCCTGAATCTCCTGACCGTCACGCAAGTATTGTAAATGAGGGGCCTTATTAATTTCTTCAGCCTGATCTGGATCGGTGTGCCGCGCAAACAGTTTTTCAGCAATTTCTCCACTTTCGAGACGATTAGAATCGCCTTTTATAATGGCGGCAGTCTCGTTCCCAAACATCTTGTTCGCTTGATAACTATGCAAAGCCTGCAGAGTGTGCGTGGATTCGTGACCGAGAAAACTATGGGTTCCGCTTTCGCCGTAGAGGCGGGGAAAGAAAACTGTCGCAAATTTATTGAGATAAATCCTCTCTGCACTCGGAGCGGAAATGCCCAGAATCTGGCGTTGTGAAAAAGTATTATTGATGTCCATCAAAAAGAAATTTTCCAGCTTAACGCGATGGGAATTTTCGCTGGCAATGTCGAGGCCTTTAAGAGGCCACTCTCCAAAAGTGGCTGCCATGATTTCATCGACACTTGCCTCTCCACGTTTCAGCAACGAGCGCCCTGCAATTTCGCGCGGATCGGAACGGGGCTGGGAATTCGTCACAAAGCCAAGTTCATTGGAAAATCTCCTGTACTTGTCGGCCAGCGTGAGATCCAGATTCCAGGTCAGCGCCCAGATTTTGCTTCCAAGCATTGAGGCGCTCAGAAGTGCGGATTTCGCATTGTTTGGAATATTCATGTTACCACCCTCGAATTCGGCTCCTTCGAGGAGCTTTTATTTTCAATATTGTACCACACAGGGGGCTGATTCTCGAATATTCCTTGATTTATCAGGCTCGATGACCTATTTGTTTGGCACTCACTGATGAGGAGTGCTAACAACGCTTTCGTTCAGTGATTTATATAACACTTTCAATATGTTATGGAGAAAACAAAGCTATGACGAAATTCCGTCCCCTGCATGACCGTGTCATGCTCCGCCGTATCGAAGCCGACACCAAAACCAAGGGTGGGATCATCATTCCTGATTCCGCTGCTGAAAAACCGATGGAAGGCGAAGTCATCGCCGTTGGTTCCGGCCTCCGTGATGATTCCGGCAAGGTAATCCCGCTAGACGTAAAAGCCGGTGACCGCGTTCTGTTCTCGAAATGGTCGGGCACAGAAATCAACATGAACGGGGAAGAGTACCTGGTCATGAAAGAAAGCGACATCATGGGCGTGATCGCTGCTTAATCCCAATTCAACAAGATTAGAAGGAATACAAAATTATGGCTGCAAAAGACGTAAAATTCCGCGGCGAAGCCCGTGAGAAAATGCTGCGTGGCGTGAACGTACTCGCCGACGCGGTAAAAGTAACCCTGGGGCCTAAAGGCCGCCTGGTTGTGATTGACAAATCCTTTGGCGCACCGCAAGTGACCAAGGACGGCGTAACCGTCGCCAAATCGATCGAACTGAAAGACAAGCACGAAAACATGGGCGCACAACTCGTCCGTGAAGTTGCGTCGAAACAGAACGACATTGCCGGTGACGGCACCACCACCGCAACGGTTCTGGCGCAGTCCATTATCCGTGAAGGCATCAAGGCAGTTGCAGCGGGCATGAACCCGATGGACCTGCGTCGCGGCATCGACAAGGCTGTTCTGGCTGTTGTTGAAGACCTGAAAGCCCGTGCGAAACCAGTGAAATCAAACGCTGAAATCGAACAGGTCGGCCTGATCTCCTCGAACGGCGATAAAGAAATCGCTGAATACATTGCCAAAGCAATGGATAAAGTCGGCAAGGAAGGCGTCATCACTGTTGAAGAAGCCAAATCCCTGGAAACCGAACTGGACATCGTTGAAGGTATGCAGTTCGACCGTGGTTACCTGTCCCCGTACTTCATCACCAACGCTGATAAAATGGTCTGCGAGATGGAGAACCCGTACATCCTGCTGTCCGAGAAAAAAGTCTCCAACCTGCAATCGATGCTGCCGATCCTTGAGGCTGTTGTTCAGTCCGGTCGCCCGCTGCTGATCGTTGCTGAAGACGTTGAAGGCGAAGCTTTGGCAACCCTCGTGGTCAACAAACTGCGCGGCGGCCTGAAAGTTGCTGCGGTTAAAGCGCCTGGCTTCGGCGATCGTCGCAAGGCGATGCTGGAAGACATGGCGATTGTGACCAAAGGTCAGGTTATTTCCGAAGATCTCGGCATTAAACTGGAATCGGTTACACTCGATATGCTCGGTTCGGCAAAACGTATCCGTATCACCAAAGACGACACCACCATCATTGATGGGGCAGGCGTCAAGGCCGATATCGAATCGCGTTGCGGCCAGATTCGTGCCCAGATCGAGGAAACGACCTCCGACTACGACAAGGAAAAACTGCAGGAACGTCTGGCGAAACTCGCTGGCGGTGTTGCCGTGATCCGCGTTGGTGGTGGTTCCGAAGTCGAAGTGAAAGAACGCAAAGACCGCGTTGACGATGCGATGCACGCAACCCGCGCTGCTGTTGAAGAAGGTATCATTGCCGGTGGTGGTGCTGCTCTCCTCTACGCAACCAAAGCGCTGGACGGCCTCAAAGGTGACAACCGAGACCAGGAAGTCGGAGTGGACATCATCCGCCGCGCCATCCAGTCGCCAATCCGCCAGATCGTTGAGAACGCCGGTATGGAAGGTTCTCTCATCGTCGGCCACATGCTGGAACAGAAAGAAACCAACTACGGCTACGACGCGCAGAAAAACGAATACTGCGACCTCGTCAAAACCGGGATTGTCGACCCTGTGAAAGTGGTTCGCACCGCGCTTCAGGATGCGGCCTCGGTTGCCGGTCTCCTGATTGTGACCGAAGCCATGGTCACCGATGCCGTCGACGACAGCAAATCCGCTGGCGCCGGTGCCGGTGGTATGGGCGGCGGCATGGGCGGCATGGGCGATATGGGCTTCTAAGCCTTTAAGCCGAAATGAATTTGAGAGGGCCGGAGCAATCCGGCCCTTTTATTCTTGATGGCGTTGACGCATAGTTACCCCATGGCAAAGAAACCCGTCAGACGCTCAAATCCAAGAAAAGCCGACAACACGGTTGGCTATCTGGTGCTGGCCATTGCGTCGGCTCTTGTGCTGGCGGTTGTCACCTATGGAATGCTGCGCCATGGCTTCGGTCCTTCCGCGTTGCAGGGCATGGGTATGGACAAGACCGTGCATCAGCAATGGCAAAGCGACTTTAACGGCTTCCACGCCGTCTTCCAGACCGAAGGCGATACCTTCCAGATCCTCGCTGTGCAAAAAGGCGGGAAACGGTATTTCTCGCGCGGGCGTTATGGCCTTGAAGGCAACATGATCAAACTCACCCCCGACGATACGCTGGGTGAGCCGCAGGTTGAAAATCCGGCGCAAAAATTCACCAAGCTGACCTATGGCACCTACCGCGTAGAATTGCAGCGTTCCGGCGGTGATCTGGTCTGGCGCTCCGCGCCTGTCGATCCGCAACGTGCGGCGGTCGATCCGCGTCATCCGTTGATCCAGTATAGCGGTGCAAAAACAATCACCTGGACCCTGAAGAACTGATATGCCGGAACTCCCCGAGGTTGAAACAGTCTGCCGCGGCCTTGAACCCGTCATGATGGGACAGGTGATTACCCGCATTGATACGCACCGCGCAGGGCTGCGCGTGCCGTTCCCCGAGGCGCTTTCCGAAAACGTTGCAGGAGCAAGAGTTCTGCGCATCGCGCGCCGGGCGAAATATATCCTTATCCATCTGAATAACGGCATGGTCCTCGTCATTCATCTGGGCATGAGCGGACGCATGACGGTGGAGGAGGCAGGGTTTAAGCCCGCCCGGCACGACCATATGGTCATCCATCTGAAAGACAAGCGCATGGTTGCGTTCAATGACGCGCGGCGCTTTGGTGTGGTCGACCTGGTTGAGGAAGGCGCAATGGAATCGCATGCGCTGTTCCGCCATCTGGGGCCGGAGCCGTTATCGAATGAATTTTCCGGCCCGGCCCTCGCCGCAAAACTGAAAGGCAAAAAAACGTCGGTCAAGGTTGCCATCATGGATCAGCGCGTGGTGGTCGGTGTCGGAAATATTTATGCCAGCGAAGCATTGTTCCTCTCAGGAATCAGCCCGAAGCGGCTGGCCGGACAGGTGCAGGGCGAGCGCGCCGAGGCTCTTGTCCGGGCGATTCGCAAGGTCCTGCAAAAGGCGATCAGGGCAGGGGGCAGTTCTCTTCGCGATTACCGGCAGGCGGACGGCGAACTGGGTTATTTCCAGCATCAGTTTACCGTCTATAACCGCGAGGGGCAGGCTTGCCCGGGCTGTACTTGTGATATAGCTAAGACGAAGGGGATTCTGCGCATTACACAGGGCGGACGGTCGAGTTTCTATTGTCCCCGGAAACAGAAATGAGGAACGTCATGGTTTTAAAAAAGATACTGCTGGTTCTGGCCGTTTTGACGGTTTTGACCCCTTTTTCTGCTCTGGCAGAAGAATCAAGGTTTTTCAGTACCTTAAGTGATATCCCGTTGATGCCTGGATTATACGAAGTGACCCGGGATTCGTTGTCCTTTGACAAGGCCGAGGGGCGAATCGTCGAAACCGCCGCCGCCAGCGAAACGCTAAACGCCGGACAAATAAGGGATTTTTACGCTTCGTCGCTACCTCAACTGGGCTGGGCGGCAAACGGCAAGGATGCCTATACCAGGAACGGCGAGATATTAACTCTCCGCCTGGAGTCCAAAGGCGCGCTGAATGTTGTGCATCTCAGCCTGTCGCCGGTCCGGTAAGGCCTTTGTAATTGCTTGACAGCAACCCCTGTGGATATGTATTAATCACCGGTCTTAACCCCATTCGTAACGTATCCTGAGAAGAGAGCATTCATGCCAACCAACGCTTCGGCAAAAAAACGCGTCAAACGCAACGAACACCGTGCAACCATCAACGGCGCACGCCGTAACAGCATCCGCACCTTCATCAAGAAGGTCGAAGCGGCATTGCTCGCCGGTGATGCGAACGCCGCAACCGAAGCCCTGAAAGTCGTTCAGCCTGAACTGGCGCGCGGCGTTTCCAAAGGCATCGTCGAGAAGAACGCAGCATCACGTAAAATGTCGCGCCTCAGCGCACGAATCAAAACACTGAAGAAAGCGTAAGCGAAAATATTTCGCGCGATAGCGTAGCGAAAAATTATCGTCAAGAAAAAAGAATTGAAGAAATTATGTGATGGCAGTCGATGTGTGAAAACATCAACTGCCATCAGTCTTTTTGAAATGCAAGATTAGAAAAAAAATCTTTTTGTCGTGTTCGCATTTTATCCCCATTGCACACCGTAAAATTTCCGACTAGGTTCTGAACATCCAAACAATACAAATTGCGTAAACGATCATCTGCACAGCACGCAGCCAAAAATAAGCGTGTAAGAAAAATGAGATGACGGGATGGTTGCGGAGAAGCCTTCTCTAATATGCTTCAAAGCGTGGGAAAATAATAATTGGTGTAGCGTCGCCCGTGCAGGCTTTCTTTAATAGAGATTGCCCTGAGGATTGTTGCGCCGCCTTAATGCGAATGTGTGATTTTTTATCTTTGTGGGAGAATACGCCGTCATGACTGAAGTTGGGGAAAAGAAAAAAGTGGTCGCTAAAAATTCAAACGTCAAAAGCATCCCCTTCGCCACCGAGTCGTTCGTTCCGACTCCCGAAATCAAAAATCTCTGGAATACCGTGCATGAAGCGCTGCGCGAAGAATTCGGCGAAGCCGTCTTCCGTTCCTGGCTAAAGCCGCTGACGCTGCAGGCCTGCTACCATGGCGCTCTCGAAGTGTCCGTCCCGACCCGCTTCATGCGCGACTGGATCCAGTCCCATTATTCCTCCCGTATCCTCGAACTGTGCACCGCGCGCAACCCGGAGCTCCGCCGCATCGAAATCGTCGTTGTGCAAACCGGGATGCGCGATGTTGCGGAAGAGGTGGCGAAGCCGGTCGCCGTCAAGGCAAAAGCCCCTTTAAAAGCCAACGAAAACATCGATGGCGAAGATGCAATGGGTCTGTCCTCCCCGTTCGATCCGCGTTTCACTTTCGATACCTTCGTGGTCGGCAAGCCGAACGCCCTGGCCCAGGCCGCGGCAATGCGTATCGTTGAAAGCGGTAATGTGCCGTTCAACCCGCTGTTTCTTTATGGCGGCGTCGGCCTCGGTAAAACCCACCTGATGCACGCCATCGGCTGGGAACTGAAAAAACGCGCGCCAGAGAAAACAGTGATGTATCTCTCCGCCGAAAAATTCATGTACCAGTTCGTTCGCGCCCTGCGTTCCAACGAAACCATGAACTTCAAGGAGACCTTCCGTTCGGTCGACGTTTTGATGATCGATGACATCCAGTTCATGGCTGGCAAAGAATCGACCCAGGAAGAATTTTTCCACACCTTCAATGCCCTTGTGGACCAGAACAAACAGATCGTGATTTCCGCTGATAAAGCGCCATCCGACCTGACCGGTCTGGAGGAGCGTTTGCGTTCACGCCTGGCCTGGGGTCTTGTTGCCGATATCCAGCCAAGCACCTATGAACTGCGCCTTGGCATCCTGCAATCGAAACGCGCCCTCGTCGGTGCCGACATTCCGGACGCGGTGCTTGAATTCCTCGCGCTGAAAGTATGCTCGAACATTCGTGAACTCGAAGGTGCTCTCAACCGTATCGTCGCGCATGCCGATGTCACGAAATCGGTGATCACACTGGAATCGACGCAGGATGTTCTCTCCGACCTGCTGCGCTCGCACGACCGCCGCATCACCATCGATGAAATTCAGCGCAAAGTTGCCGAGCATTACAATATCCGCCTGCCAGACATGCATTCCGCCCGCCGCGCGCGTCAGGTTGCACGCCCGCGTCAGGTCGCGATGTATCTCGCAAAACAACTGACCTCGCGTTCGCTGCCGGAAATTGGCCGTAAATTCGGTGGCCGCGATCACACAACCGTCATGCACGCCGTCCGCAAGATCGAGGAGCTGATGCTGGAAGACACCCAGATCGCCCAGGACGTCGAAATCTGCCGCCGCGCACTGACGGGTTAGGAAGAATTATAAAGAGATTTGAAAAAGCAGGACCGGCAAGGTCCTGCTTTTTTATTGCCGGATCGCTTACGAATGGTTCATCGTGTGATAAACGATGGGCACTTCCTTGCCGCCGGATAAAACGTGTGCCGGAAGATTTTTAGGAATTTCATGAACCGCTTCACCAAATGTCAGGTGGGCATCACCCTTGACGGTCATGGCCTTAATGGGAAGGTCGTGTTCCTGCGTCAAATTCTGAAAAAGTTCGGCCATGGTCGGTGCGGATTGATTGGTCATAATTTTCTGTCCCTGTTGTTATTTCATAACCAGTATATCGCTGGCAGGGTTAAGGAAGGCTGAAGCGATGAAACGCCATAAAAAACGGTGTATTTCCGGCCTTTTTCTACTCTAAACCGCTTGGCGGAGGCCCTTGTTCTGCTATAGTCCACTTAATCCGCAAGAACATATTTTAAATTCAGGTGAGAACCCATGAAACTGAGCATTGACCGTGCTGCTCTCCTCCGTTCCCTCAGCCACGTGCAAAGCGCCGTGGAACGCCGGAACACAATTCCAATTCTCTCGAACGTCCTGCTGCGCGCAGAAGACGGCACGCTGACCCTGACCACCACGGACATGGATCTGGAGATCACCGAATCCGTTGCCGCGAAAGTGGCCACATCCGGCGCGATCACCGCACCGGCCGTAACCCTGCACGACATCGTCCGGAAACTGCCCGATGCCTCTTCGGTTGAACTGGCTCTGGACCCGAACGGCAACGTGATGACGGTTAAATCCGGTCGCGCCAGCTTCCGCCTCTCCTGCCTGCCTGTTGCGGACTTCCCGGAAATCGGCAATGCCGACATGCCGGCAAGTTTCTCGCTGCCCGCCGGGGAGCTGCGTAACCTGATCGACCGCACCAAATTTGCGATGTCGACGGAAGAAACCCGCTATTACCTCAACGGCATCTACGTTCATGCCGGCAAAAATGGTGCGGTGAATGTTCTGCGCGCCGTTGCAACCGATGGCCACCGCCTCGCCCGGTTCGAAATGCCGCTGCCCTCCGGTGCCGAAACAATGCCGGGTGTGATCATCCCGCGTAAAACCGTTGGTGAAATGCGCAAGCTGCTCGATGAAGCTGCCGATACGATTCAGGTCAGCCTGTCGCAAAGCAAAATCCGTTTTGCCTTCGATCACATCGTGCTCACCTCGAAACTGATCGATGGGACCTTCCCGAACTATGAACAGGTTATTCCGGCGAATAACGACAAGATTGTCGAAGTGAACCCGAAACTGTTTTCCTCGGCGATTGACCGTGTTTCAACCATTTCCGATGGCAAATCCCGCGCCGTGAAAATCACGCTGGCCGGTAAAACGATGACCGTCTCCGCCAATTCTCCGGATGCAGGCAGCGCCACCGAAGACCTTGAAATCAACGGTAAAGACAATATCGAGATCGGTTTCAACGCCAAATACCTGATGGACATCACGACGCAGATCTCGGGCGACGGTTGCCGCCTGACCCTCGCGGATGCCGCATCCCCGACGATCATCCAGGACACGGCGGACCCGTCCGCACTCTACGTTCTGATGCCGCTGCGCGTGTAGTTTCACGCCACATCGCTTTCAAAAAGGCACGGAGAAATCTGTGCCTTTTTCACTTTCAGGACCGAAATTTCTAGTCACCCGGTAACCGGGTTTGGTAAAATGATCCATGGCCTACATTCAATCCCTGCAACTCAACCACTTCCGCAATTACGGCGGGGCGGACATGAGCGATCTGCCTTGCGGGCCGGTCGTGCTCTGTGGCGCGAACGGTGCGGGCAAGACGAATATTCTTGAGGCAGTTTCTTTTCTCTCTCCTGGCCGCGGCCTGCGCACCGCCAAAATCGGTGAAGTGCAAAACTGCGATACGGCGATTGATGCAGGGCCATGGTCTGTTTCCGCGTTGGTTGAAAGCCAATACGGCCCCGTGCGCATTGGCACGGGTCGCGACGGGCATGAAGACAAGCGTATCGTCCGCATCAACGGCGATGCGGCCAAGGGTGGGCAATCGGCCATGACCGAATATCTTTCCGTCCTGTGGCTGACGCCGCAGATGGACCGCCTGTTCCAGGATGCGTCGAGCGCACGGCGTAAATTTCTTGACCGCATGGTTTTCGCTTTTGATCCCGGCCATGCCGGACGAATGACCCGGTACGAAAATGCCATGCGCCAGCGCTCGAAACTGCTGCAGGACCGTGGATCTGCCGATCCCGCCTGGCTGACCGCACTGGAGGCGACAATGGCCGAAACCGGCGTTGCGATTGCCGCCGCGCGGTCCGATTTTACACGGAAACTGCAACAGGGGGTGGACCGCACACCCGCCGATATTCAGGCGCATTTCCCGAAAGCGTCGCTTACCATCCGCGGCACGGTTGAGGAACTGATCCGCCGCGTGCCCGCGCTGGAGGTTGAGGAAATGCTGCGTTACCAGCTGCATGAAAGCCGCGCCCGTGATTCCGAAACCGGCGGTGCGGCCACTGGCCCCCATAAAAGCGACCTGCATGTGATTTACGAAACCAAGGCCATGCCCGCCGATCAATGCTCGACCGGCGAACAGAAGGCTTTGCTGATCGGCATCGTTCTGGCCCATGCGCGCATGATAGCCGCCGAACGCGGCGCAGCGCCTGTTTTATTACTGGATGAGGTAGCGGCGCATCTTGATGAACAGCGCCGAACTGTGCTTTACCGTATCCTTCTTGATCTCAGGGCGCAGGTCTGGATGACCGGCACTGATATGACATTGTTTTCATCATTGTCGGGCGTGGGACAATTCTTTACCATTGCAGAGGGTAATTTGAAAATTTTGAAACAAGGTTTAGCCGCATGAGCGCCATTCTCGCTTCTCTCCTCTCCTGGGTCGGTCTGTCCTCCGGCTCGGCCCTGACCGCCGCGATCATGCCGATCATGCACCAGAAAATTCAGGCCGAACGTCTCTCGATGCTGTTCTGGCTGCGTCTCTTCATGTTGCTCATCTGCCTGCCGATTCTGTGTTTCCTCGGCTGGCCGACCAGCCCGACCTTCTATGTTGCCTCCTTCATCACCGCCTTTATCTGGGCCTATGCCGATCTCTCCAGCTTCCGCGCCACCGAGGAATTCGGGGCAGGGGCAATCACGCGCCTGATCCCGCTCAACGTTATC
>JAQGJB010000071.1 GCA_028290825.1 Micavibrio sp. | reverse complement strand
CCTGAACTTTCGTCCTTGTATAAACCTGACGCGGGCGCAGCGTGATTTCGCTCTGCAGTTCTTCGTCTTTCAGTTTGTCGTTTCCTTCAAAGGCGATCTCGTTGATCACCGGGTTTTCAACAACGGTCACTTCCAGCGTATTGCTGCCCTTCTGGCGCAGCGTCACATCGGCGAACAATCCCGTGTTGAAAAGACTTTTAATCGCCGTATCAAGTGTTTCCTGCGTCATACGGTCGCCGACTTTGATGTCGAGATAGCTGAGCACGGTGGCGGGTTCGATACGTTCCACTCCAACAACCTGGATATCGCGGATCTCGGCCCCGGACGGTTGGACGTAGGACGTTCCCTCGCTCTGTGCTTCCTGCGCAAACGCAGGTGGCGTCATTACGCCCCAGGAAATAATAAGAGTCAGGAACAGGGCCCAAAAAACCATGGGGGCAAAGATCTGCCTTTTGAACTGGAGCATTTAAAAACTGCCTAATCTGTATGGGTTTCAATCAGACCTTTTGAAGGACCAATTGCATGACATCATTCAGATTAGCAAATACCATGATTCCGACAAGTATGGCTAGCCCCAATCTGTACGCATATTCCTGAATCTGCTCAGGAATCGGCTTTCCGCGGATTGCCTCGATACTATAGAAAACCAAATGGCCTCCATCCAGCATCGGCACAGGGAACAGGTTAATAAGCCCAAGGTTTATGGAAAGCAAAGCCATGAACGTGACCAGGGCAATAAAGCCTGTCTGCGCCATGTCACCGGCAATCGCACCGATTCGGATAATACCGCCCAGTTCCGTCGCCTTGCGCGTCCCGGTGAAAATCTGGCCAATCGCTTCCAGTGTGCTGACCGTAATCTTGTAAGTCTCGCTCACCGCCGCGGTCACCGCATCGATCGGGCCATGTGTAATCACCTTCTCCGACTCTCCGTCCGTGATGATCAGGGAATTATAGGTTTTCGATTGAGGATCTTTCAGGCCCACATTTTTATCCGCCAGCGGATGAATACGAATGCCCTTATCCGTCACACCGCCACTGACCGAAACCACCGACGACTTACCCATGCGCGCCAGAAGTTTCTGCCGCGCGTCATCGACATCTTTCACCTTGACGCCATCGACATCTTTGATGGATTTAAGGTCGATGCCGTTGCCAGGGCTGATCACGCCGAGAACACCGCGCGATTGCTTGAAACCATGTGTGTCTTTTTCTTCAAGGCGTTCGGGGCTTGCGGTGAACCGCACCGTCTTGCCCTCGCGCAGAATTGTGAATTCCGTCGGCACATCCAGTTTCACCGCGATTTCACGGCGAATATCCTCAAACCGCGAAATATTGCGGTCCCCGATCTTTAAAATCACATCCTGCGGCTCAAACCCAGCCTTGTCGGCGGCGGACCCGACCACAATCGCGGCGGCCTGCGGCGGCGTAATCGGCTGGCCATACGCCATATAAAGGATCGACATGATCAGAATCGCAAACAGGTAATTAATGCCCGGTCCGGCGAAAACAATCGCCATCCTGCGCCATACCGATTTGGTGAAGAACGCAACGTTACGCTCGGCCTCGGTCATAACATGAACATTGCCTTCGCCATCGACAACCTTCTCCGTGTGTCCGGAACTGGTCGGATCGACATCGCCGAACATCTTCACATAGCCGCCCAGCGGGATCAGCGAAAATTTCCAGCGTGTGCCGCGTTTGTCCGTGTAACCGAAAATCTCCCGTCCGAAACCGACCGAAAACACTTCCGCCCGAACCCCGCACCACCGCGCGACAATGTAATGCCCAAATTCATGCACGAACACAAGAATGCCCAGCACAAGCAGGAAGGAACCACCATAAACCAGGGCATTGCTGGCAATAAGGGCAAGGAAATCGCTGATCTGTGGCATTCGTTTCTCTCGGTCAGGTGTTATCTGGAATTGGTGGGCGCTACTGTTTCAAGAATATCCATATTGGAACTTGTCAATTCTTTCAGTTTTTTCTGAGTCTGGTCAAGGTGATCAAGCAAATCAGGCTCAACACCGCGAAATTCATTCAGACGTTTTCTGAATTCACCGGCGGCCTGCTCATAAATATCAGCCAGTTTTTGCTTCTCTTCATTAGCGGCGACAAAAGTATTTCCGTCAGTCACGGCAACCGAATATCTTTCATCATCCATCAACTCGCATAACCTTTCGGTAATGTCGATCATAACCCTTACGGACTCCGTGGCATCCATCGGTAAGATTTTGATATTCTGCATTATGAACCGACCCTGCCCCTGCCGCTTGAAAGCCTGTGATTGATATAGTCCGTGGTATCATCCCGCACAGACTGGTCGAAGGCAATAATTTCTGCCAGCCCCGAAACGTCCGGTTGGGTGGTTTTATCCAGAAGCGCCTGAACCACCTCGATAATAGCAGAAAAACCAATTTCCCTATCCAAAAAAGCCTGAACGGCAATCTCATTGGCGGCATTGAAAACAATACAACTTGCCGGTCCGGCTTTGAGGCAGGCCCGCGCCATGTCAACGGCCGGAAACTTTTTGGTATCAAGCGCTTCAAAATCCAGCCGTTTAAGCGTCGCCAGGTCCAGTTTTTGCCCGCTGGTCGCGATCCTTTTCGGCCACCCCAGCGCATTCGTAATCGGCGTCCGCATATCCGGCGCGCCCAGCTGGGCCAGGAACGACCCGTCCGCATATTCCACCATCGAATGAATCACAGATTGCGGGTGGACCAGAACGTCGATTTTCTCCGGCGGCATGTCGAACAGATATGACGCCTCAATCACTTCAAGCGCCTTGTTCATCATCGTTGCGCTGTCCACCGAAATCTTCGCACCCATCGACCAGTTGGGATGGGCCACCGCCTGCTCCGGCGTCGCCGCGTCCATCTGCTCTTTGCTCCATGTCCGGAACGGTCCGCCCGAAGCGGTCAGGACGATGCGCTCGATCGCGGAAACATTATCCTTCTCAAAAACCTGGAACACCGCATTGTGCTCGCTATCAACGGGCAGGAGTGTCGCACCCGATTTCCGCGCCGCCTCGATAACCATCGGCCCCGCCGCGACCAATGGCTCCTTGTTCGCAATCGCGACGCAGGTTCCCTGCCCGATGGCTGCGAGAATTGGCTCCAACCCGGCCATCCCGACAATCGCCGCCATGATCCAGTCCGCCGGTTCGGCCGCCGACCGGATTATCGCCGCGCGTCCCGCATCGACCTCGATATCCGTATGTGCGAGCAGACTGCTCAATTCATTAAACAGGCTGACATCGCCGATCACAACCTTACGCGCATTCAGCGCATCCGCCTGCTCGGCCAGCAACCCGGCATTGCTCATCGCCGTCAGGACATTGACGCGGTATTCCTCTTTATGATGCTGAAGCAGGTCAACTGTGCTGCGCCCGACCGATCCCGTCGACCCGAGAATGGAAACAGTTTTCACGAAATCATCCCTCCGGAAACGAAGGGGCAGAACGGCAATCCGGCGGCTATATCCATAGCAGATACGCCAGCAGAAACACCGGCGCGACCAGCATCAGCGAATCCGCCCGGTCCAGCAACCCGCCATGTCCCGGAATCAATGTGCCGGTGTCCTTCACGCCGACCCGGCGCTTGAACATCGAAATCAGAAGATCACCCGCCTGCCCGACCACGCCGAACAAGGCCCCCGCCATGAACGCCGCGATAATCGCATTCACCGGCATATGTACCGCCGCAACCAGAACCGCCAGCGTCGCCGCCGGAAATACCATCGCGCCGGCGAACCCGGCCCAGGTTTTGTTGGGACTGATGGACGGGCACATCTTCGGCCCGCCAATCGTCTTGCCGAAAATATACGCCCCCGTGTCGCTGGCCCATACGACCAGCAACAGAGCCACGACAAGAAACAACCCCGTGTCGTCATGGCGCAGGCGCAGGTCGATCAACGCCGCGCCGGAAATCAGGACATAAAGGATTCCGATGACGGAATCGCGCATCATATGACGGCCCTTCCCCGCCATGCGTATCCATTCCCGCAGGATCAGGACGGCACAGACCACAATCATCGCAATGTAGGGATAGCCGCCCAGATAAATCAGAACCATCGTGACAGGCGCAAGAACCAGGGCCGAAAGAATACGATGATTCAGACTGGAACTTTTCGCCACGCCCATGATTTATCCACCCTGCTGAGAGGAGGAGGACAAGCCGCCAAACCGGCGGTCACGCTTGTTGAACTCGGCAATGGCCGCTTCAAGGTCGGCGCGTGAAAAATCCGGCCACAGCGTCGGCGTGAAAACCATTTCCGAATACGCACATTGCCACAGCAGAAAATTGCTGACGCGCTGCTCCCCGCTGGTGCGGATCAGGATTTCCGGGTCGGGAATTCCCGCTGTCGATAAATTCTGCGTGAAATATTCTTCGGCTGCGTCATAGGACGGGGCGACGCCCTTGTCCTGCATGTCTGCCGCCATCTTCGCGGCGGCGCAAAGGATATCCTGACGCCCGCCGTAATTCAGGGCGATGATCACCGTGATGCTTGTATTGTCCTTGGTCAGTGTCTCCGCCTGTTCGATCAGCGTGACGATATCAGGCTCAAGCTGCTCACGGCGGCCGATGACCCGCATGCACACATTACTGGAATGCAGCTCCGCCGTTTCCGAACGAAGATACATGCGCAGAAGGCGCATCAGTTCCTTGACCTCCTCCGCCGGACGCGACCAGTTCTCGGTCGAAAACCCGAACAGGGTGACGTATTTCACACCCAGTTCACCGGCTTCCTTCACCACCCGGCGCACGGCCTCCGCACCGCGCTGGTGTCCCATCGTGCGCGGCAGGTTGCGGGCCTTGGCCCAGCGTCCGTTGCCATCCATGATGATGGCGATATGTTTTGGAATCTGAGTCACGAATTACACAACCATGATGTCTTTTTCTTTATCCGCCAGCATCTTGTCGATCTTGGCGATATATTCATCGGTAATTTTCTGGATTTCCTCGTTGAAATCCTCGCGCGCATCCTTCGATACTTCTTCCGGCATTTTCTTGACGATATCCATGCCGTCGCGGCGGATGTTACGGATGGAAACACGCGCGGCTTCGGAATATTTACCGGCCACTTTCTGAAGCTCCTTGCGGCGCTCCTCGTTCAGTTGCGGGATCGGCACACGAATGACCGTCCCCTCCGCCTGCGGATTCAGGCCCAGGCCAGACTGCATAATCGCTTTCTCAACGGCCTTGGTGATAGACGCGTCCCATACGGTGACGGTCAGGAGGCGCGGCTCCGGCACCGAAACCGAACCGCATTGTGCGATGGGCATCATTGAACCATAGGCTTCGACCATAACAGTCTCCAGCATGCTGGTTGACGCCCGTCCGGTGCGCAGGCCCTGGAATTCTGTACGCAGCTGTTCCAGCGCGCCATCCATCCGGCGTTTCAGATCGTTTTTATCGAGGGTCATAACAATCTCCTTTAAGCTACTTATCCGTCACAATTGTGTATTTTCCTTGACCGCATGCGACTTTCGCAAAATTTCCGGCCTCTTTGACCGAGAAAACGACGATTGGAATATCATTTTCGCGCGCCATGGAGATCGCAGTGGCATCCATAACTTTCAGATCCTTGGTCAGGACATCCATATACGACACGGTATCGTAATGCGTCGCCGTCGGGTCTTTCTCCGGGTCGGCGCTGTAAACGCCATCGACTTTCGTGCCCTTGAACAACGCGTCGCAATTCATTTCCGTGGCGCGCAGCGCCGCCGGGGTGTCTGTCGTGAAATACGGATTACCCGAACCGGCGGCAAAAATCACGACGCGGCCCTTTTCCATGTGGCGCAGCGCACGGCGGCGGATAAACGGCTCGCACACCGCCTGCATCGGGATCGCCGACTGCACCCGGGCCTGAAGCCCGACTTTTTCAAAGGCGGATTGCAGGGCCAGAGCGTTCATGACAGTACCCAGCATCCCGATATAATCGGCGGTCACCCGCTCCATCCCGCCCTTTTCCCCGGCCACACCGCGGAAGATGTTTCCGGCGCCGACAACAACGCAGACCTCCACCCCAAGATCGATCGCTTCCTTCACATCACTGGCGATGCGGTCAATGGTCTTGGGATCAATGCCATATTCACGGTCTCCCATCAGAACCTCACCCGACATTTTCAGGAGAACCCGCTTGAATTTGACGGCAGGATTTACAACGCGGGCATGTTCAGTGTCTTGGGCGGTCATGGCGGCAGCTTTCATGGACGATCTCATTGTTATGATACGCTTTTACGATGCGCTCACTCTATGCCAGAGCCCCCTGCATAAACAAGGCAATTATTGACCAACAACGCAGCATTTTTAGTGCAGAAAACGATGAACTCAATTTTTTCATAAGTTCATCGCAGGGCCCAAAATAAAGCCCGGATAAACCGGTTTTATTAATATCAGTTATGGCTTTTGCTGCATCAGATCAAGGTTTCATCGTCAGAATGCAATTCATGGTCTTTGACAAGCCTGACTTAACGCACTTCAGTTCATCAACATTCTGGGCTGTATATGCATCAGGAACCTTGGCAAGAACGGTCTGGTTTAAATTTAAGCCGCATAAATTGTTGAGCTGGTCTTAAGCAAGCTGATCCATTGGTGTCCCGCTGATATCGAACTTACCGATAGACCTATCATATTTCATACCGTTCATTGTTGGCAACAGAGTTAAGGCGTTTTTGGAACAACGTGGAGGCCGCGCCGTGAGGCCCGTTCACGAAAAGCATTTTCCTGCCGGATCAGGTTTTGCTCAGCGATACGCCAGACGGTATCCATGTTCTCTGAAATGACATGCACTTCATCGAGGTCACGCCTGCTGACGCGGTAGAACAGAGGTGAAAGATCTTCCGGGCGGTTGCCGTAAAAAGACTCACCCATAATTTTAAGTAGACCGGCCAGCTCAATTTCTGCGCGTGAGAACCTTTCAAGCGCCTGACGCCCGGCACGAAGACTTTTGAGAGGCGGCACAGTGTCGACAGAGGCCAGCGCATCAAGAGCGTCGTGGTTTTCAAGCTCTTTCAATGCATGTCGGATATGTTCGGCTATAACCTTACTGACGTCATCGTCGTTCAAAAGCTCGGCATCCCGTTCCATACGCCGGGCCAGCCTGTCTGCAAAGGCAGAAAGGGTTCTGAATACATTGGCTGCACTGAAGTCGTTGTTTTGCCTTAAAGTCATTATAGATTTATGCAGTGCCTATTTCAGGGTCAAAAAGAGCCTATTAATATGCAATTTATAAAAATCATAATGATGCTAAAGAACCACGTCAATGAAAAAGCCCCGGAAATCATCCCGGGGCTTTTTAAATCTTCCTATGAAAAAAACAGGCTTAGCCGTTGGCTGCTTTCGCAACTTCAGCAGCGAAATCAGTCTCTTCCTTTTCAATGCCTTCACCAAGCTGGTAACGGACATAACCGACAAGTTCAACCGAAGAACTGTGTTCTTTCGCGGCATTCTCGACCACTTTTGAAACTTTGGTTTCGCCGTCCATGATAAAGGTCTGTTCCAGAAGAACAACTTCTTCCAGGAACTTGCGGACGCGGCCATCGAGCATTTTCTCGATGATGTCATCAGCCTTACCCTGTTCACGGGCAGTTTCACGAATCACGTTACGCTCACGCTCCAGAACCGCCGGATCAACCGAAGCGGAACTCAGGAAAGCCGGGCTTGTCGCCGCGATATGCATCGCGATCTGTTTGCCGAGCATGTCAAGTTTCGCAGTATCCGCACCGGATTCCAGAGCCACCAGAACACCGATTTTGCCCAGGTTTTCCGCCGTCGCGTTGTGGATATAGGTCGAAACGACGCCGGTTTTGACGGTAAGTTTCTGCATCCGGCGCAGGCTCATATTTTCGCCGATTGTCGCGATCAGGTTGGTCAGGGTTTCCTGAACCGTTTTCCCGTCGCCGTAATCAGCCGCAGCCAGTTCTTCGATGGTCGAAGCCTTGGTCAAAGCCAGTTCAGCAGCTTTGCGAACAAAGGTCTGGAACTCTGTGTTGCGGGAGAGGAAATCGGTTTCAGCATTGATCTCGAGGACCACCGCCGAGGTGCCCGATTTGGCAACCGCAACAAGACCCTCAGCCGCCGTACGGCCTGATTTCTTGGCCGCTTTCGACAGGCCTTTTTGACGCAGCCAGTCAACCGACGCTTCCATATCGCCATTGTTTTCAACGAGCGCTTTTTTTGCGTCCATCATACCCGCGCCGGTGCTGTCGCGCAATTCTTTAACCATTGCAGCTGTAATGTCAGCCATGATTTTAATCCTTCTAAGTGAATAGATTGCAGAGTTTTCTTGAGATTTGGAATTAACCGGTCGCTCCATATCCTATATGGAGCGACCGATTGAATGGATTTTAAGCGGAAGCCGCTTTCTTTGCCGGAGCGTCAACTTCAGCTGCCGTTGGCAACACTTCGGTCGGGTTCAGGCTTGCGCCCATGTCCTTGCCGGTGTGCTTCAGTTCAGCCTGCAGGCCGTCCAGAACCGCAGCCGACACCAGGTCGCAGTAGAGCTGAATCGCGCGGATCGCATCGTCATTACCCGGGAATGGGAATTCAAGGCCGTCCGGATCGGAGTTGCTGTCGATTACCGCAAATACTGGGATACCCAGGCAGTGCGCTTCATCAATCGCCAGCTTCTCTTTATTCGAGTCGATCACGAAAATCGCATCCGGCAGACCGCCCATTTCCTTAATCCCGCCAATAGTTTTTTCCAGGCGCTCAAGTTCACGGGACATCATCAGCAGTTCTTTTTTGGCGCGTTTGCCCTGGTCTTCCTGCATGATTTTTTCGAGTTCACGCAGGCGTGTAATCGATTTCGACATGGTTTTCCAGTTGGTCAGCATGCCGCCGAGCCAACGGTGGTTCACGTAGTACTGACCACATTTTTTGGACGCTTCGACAACGATCGGCGCAGCCTGGCGCTTGGTGCCGACGAACAGAACGCGACCGCCCTTGGCGACGATGTCACGAATGTTTTTCAGCGCTGTGTCCAGCATTGGAACGGTTTGCTGAAGATCGAGAATATGAACGCCGTTACGGACACCGAAGATGTACGGTTTCATTTTCGGGTTCCAGCGGCGTGTGTGGTGACCAAAGTGAACGCCTGCTTCGAGGAGTTCGCGCATAGATGCTTGTGGCATAGCCATAGAGATAGTTCCTTTTCTTCCGGTTAGAGCCTCTGCAGGTGGTCATCCAAAAAGGACACCGGATCTGGCAGAAATCCGCCAAAAAACCTGCATGTGAATTTACAATTGGTGGGTTTATACGGGTAAAGGCCGCAGAATTCAAGGCTTTTCTTGAATATAAGAGAACCGCATCACCATAAACGTTCCCCAAAAAAGAACGTTATGTAATATAATCCAGAATGCCCTGCAATACAAGTGAAAGACATTAATGATATTAACCTTAAATTAACGCTCCGCAATCTACCATTGCCATAACAACTACAAAAGAGGTGTGAGATGGGAAATATAACCAATCTGGTTAAAGACAAACTACAAAGCCACACTTACGAATACGAAGCGTCACCCCTTGGTTAATCAGGTGGAAAAGGCCAAGACAATCGCCGAAAAACCCGTTCTGGGCCAAGGTGGCATCCTTCCACAAATCTTCGGGCGTGGTGCGCAGATCCATATTGACGTCACCAACATCGACTGTAAGCTACTGGCAAAAACCCCGATGGATGCCATGACCGTGGGTCAGGCCGTCAAAACGATGGAATTAGTCAATACCGGAAAAACGACGATGACGCGCGATGAACTACCCTTCCTGCGCAACGCCACTGCCACGCTCCAGTGTGGCCCGAAATAAAATAACATCTGCCCTTAAGCTGCAGCCCGCCCCTTCGTCAAAAGGTGGCGGGCTTTCTTTTTATACCCTGTCGGGGTTTTCGGGTCACAACGTCAGTTTATTTTTGACCTGCTGAAAGGTGCTGGCGGCTACGTTACAGACTGCCTCGGCTGCGGGCGTCACGGCGGCGCTTGTGCCAATGGCTGTGGCCGTCACCGCCGGCGCTGCAGGGCCTGAAACCATGGTCGCGGCCACCGATCCCGTAACCAGTGGCGCTGCGACAACACCCGATGCCACACCCGCGGCGGCAACCTCTGCAACCTCTCCGAAGGCGCTGCAGAATTCTCCCCTGCGGGCGGCCATCCATCCGGGAATAACCGTTCCAATTGCTGTGCCGACCACACTGTCCGGCGTCGATCCGGGGCGGTGCATTTCCTCCGCCGACGCGGAAGTGGCCAGCGCAAACGCAGCGACCGGTCCCGCACCCGCCGCCTTTGCTTTTAGGCTTATAACCGGCCTGCGCTGCGCATGGGGTTCTTCTGCAATGGCTGCGGGCTTTTCTTTAACGGCCTGAGGCACCGGTTTTTCCTGCTGATATTTTTTAATATCTTCTGCGCCTGCGGCAAGGAAACTGTCGGCTCTGGCTTCTTTGCGCGCCATATCCGCTTTATGCCCGGCCTCATAGGCAGGCAGGCGCTTCTCGATATCCGCCTGAATGTCCGCAAATTTCATGCTCTCCCGTTTTGGCCCATACTCACCGTGGGACATCTTCATCCGGGCCTGTTCCTGATACAATTTATCAAATCTCTGCGCTGACGATGCTTTGTACGCCGACATTGAATCATAAGGGCCATGATTGCCCTGGGGTGAAAAATCAATCTGTATGATGGTGCCTGACCGCCTGTTAAATCCGGCATAGCCCGTGGGGGTTTTATAAAACTCGGTATGCGGGCTGCGCAGATCCTGACTGACCCGCAGCGCATATTCATTCGGTTTGAAACGAATATTCGGGGTATCGTGGATGGCGCCGTCCGAAACGCTGGCCGTCCTTGACCCCAGATCATTATTGCTGCGCCCCAGGACATGCTTTTGAAAACCGTGGCCGTTCTCATTGGTAATGATACGCGTCACACGCTGGACCGTGTCTTCATTGATTCTGCCGGGAACCGCCATATAAAACTCCCCCTAAATACTGACCGAAGGGGACATTCCCGGCCCTTTGATCTTCTCCGCGCTGACCCCCTGTGCCGAGAGGCAGGCAAAGCTCAGCTTTGAAACAAGCGGCATGACGCTTTCGGGATTGATGCCCAGTGGAATTTCCGGGCGGGCTTCATTATGACTGAACACATAAGCGTCATATAAAATATTCCAGAGCGCATGAGCGTCCCGGTAGGGAAATGTTTTATCCGCGCTGTCCTCCTTAAAATAAGTGGCCAGCGATTGAATATCGTTCATCTGGTAAGGCTGGTTGTGCTCAAGAAACTCGGGATAGCTCCCCATCCAGGACAGGATGTTGCCGACGCTCTCGCTTTCCTCTGGGGTGAAAGACAGGGTGACGTTTTTGCTGCTTTTATCCTGATCCACGGTCTTTAATCCTTTGATATTTGGCTTATTATATTATGTTAATATTTTAAAATTCGTTAAGCGCGCAGGAATATTTTCCTTCGATCCCACTTTACTTTAAATAAAAAAATTACGAACGGACTAAAGGAACCACTAAATAAAAAACGCGAAACGAGCTTAAGAACACGAAAAACGCCACCTAACTCAGCCCCCTCTACCCGACATCCTGCCACGCAATCGGCTTCCGCCCCTGTTGCACCAGATATTCATTAGCCTTTTTAAAATGCCCGTTTCCTAAAAAACCGCGATGGGCTGATAAAGGTGAAGGGTGCGCAGATTCAAGAACCAGGTTTTTCGACCGGTCGATAATCGCGCCTTTTTTCTGCGCATACGATCCCC
>JAQGJB010000070.1 GCA_028290825.1 Micavibrio sp. | reverse complement strand
TTTCAAAAAGCTGGCCGACATAGTCCCAGTTGATCAGATTGTCGACGAAGGCCTCGAGATATTTCTGGCGCGCGTTGCGGTAGTCGATGTAGTAGGAGTGTTCCCAGACATCGACGCCAAGGATCGGGGTTTTACCGAGGACCAGCGGGTTTTCGCCGTTCGGGGATTTCAGGATTTCAAGTTTGCCGGTGTTGTTATCGACGGCGAGCCAGGCCCAGCCGGAACCGAACTGGGTCACGCCGGCCTGAACGAAGCCGGTGCGGAAGGCGTCGTAGCCGCCGAGGTCTTCGGTGATTTTCTTTTCGAGGTTGCCCGGCATTTTCTTGCCGCCGCCATTGGCCTGCATCCAGTTCCAGAAATGGTTGTGGTTGTAATGCTGGCCCAGCTGGTTGAACAGAGGCGCTTTGGTTTTGTCTTTATAAGCGGCGATCATTGCTTCTTCCAGCGAGAGATTTTCGAGGCCCGTGCCCGCGATCAGTTCGTTGCCTTTATCGACATAAGCCTTGTGATGTTTGTCGTGGTGGAATTCCAGTGTCTCTTTGGACATGAAAGGCTGCAGCGCGTCATACGCGTAAGGCAGTGCGGGAAGGGTGAGGGTCATGATAATTCTCCTGTAAAAATGGGTCCTCAATCAATTACATCATTCAAAGGCTTTGGCAACTCTGTTATAGAAACAGGATGACCGATGACGTCAAAAAAAGTGAGGAATGCCAGAGACTTGTCAGAACGCACGATCCTGACAGATTCCTGATCAGCCTTTATTTTCCGTCCGAGATACGCCCGTATCTGTGGGCGCTCTATGCTTTTAATTACGAGATTGCCAAGACCCGCGAAATTGTTACCGACACGACCATCGGCCTGATCCGCCTGCAATGGTGGCGCGACGCGATTGAGGGAATGTATGAACGTAATGCGGTCCTGGAACATGATGTTGTGGAAGGGATGGCGGAGGCCATGTGGCGCTTTAACCTGCCGCGCGAATTTCTCGATCATATGATTTATGCGCGCGAATTTGACCTGGAGGATCGTTCGGCAGGGTCGCTCGAGGGGCTTTGTAATTATGCGGATTTTACACATACGCCGCTGCTGCGGCTTTCGGCCATGGTGGTCGGGGAAAACCCGGACCATCCGGCTTTGCAGCCTGTGGCCATGGCCTATGCGCTGACAGGGTTGCTGCGGGCCAGACCGTTTCATCAGGCGCAGGGCTGGGATTTGATCCCGGAGGGCATGCCTGTGTCCGCCATTCGTGAAAAAGCCGCCGATTTATTGCGGCAGTCCGCGTCCCGGGATGAGGGGAAACTGGTGCGCCTTCACAGGGTTATTTCTGAACAATATTTAAATAAAATCAAACGCTTAGGGGACAATGTCACGGATGCCAGATTAGGTGTGCCGCCGGTTTTCCGCCCTTTTAAATTGTGGGCGGCTGCGCGCGGAAAGTAACGAACTGGAAAGATTATGACCTTTATACTATATAAGGGGAATATAAGGGGGACATCACATGGCATTGCCACCAATCGTCACGAACTCGCCACTCTATAAGGCGATCACAGGGTCACAGGATAAGAAAACAGCCGGGCAGGATTCCGGCGGCGCTTCCGCGCTTAAGCCGGAATCAAAGGACACCATCAAGCTGTCGGCCGAAGCGCTCGGCAAGCTGCAGGCCGAGGCGCTGAAAAGCGAAAATACCGCGCGTGAGACGGCGAGGGATGTCGGCCAGTCGCTGGCAAAAAATCCAAAGCTGAGTTTAAGCAAAGACGGTCAGGGTCTGGACGCGGCTTAATATCTTTTATTGAATTTAAAAATCGTCATTGCGTTCCTGCAATGACGATTTTTTTGATTAAAATCCGTCCGGTACTTTCTTCGGCGCATCCGCGGCTGGCTGCGCGGCGGCAGGTTCTTTTGCCGTGCTGCCGGTTGGCGCGGCGGGTGATTTTACCACCGGTGCAGCGGGAGGCGTTGGTGCGGTCGGTGCATTGACGCTGGCCGGGGCGGAAGGTTTCGTCTCGTTCGGGGTTTTTGCAGGAGGATCCTTAACCGACATCGGGTCGACGGCTTCCGGATTATCCTCTTCCCACAGTTTTTTGCGCTCATCCTGACGGTCCTGTTCGATTTTCATGACGCCGCGCCCGCGTTTCTTGACGCTGCTTTTGTCATCGGCCTGATCGATGCGGGTCGCGTGGATATACTGGCTGTGCGCCACGATCATATCCTTGTGCATCGCGTTGATTTCCGCCAGGCGCAGCTTGATTTTATCGATGTCCTGTAATTTTACGGTGTCCTTGGCGGCGGCGATAACCTCGGGGCTTAACGGGGCGGGTTTCTGCGGGATGGAGTTGATATTGTTAATGGAGGTTGCCTTGCCTGCGGGCACCATGACATGGCCGCGTTTGGTTTCGATGGAGACATCGCCCTCATCGACATAGACACCGTATTGCGCGCCAAGGTTTCCGCCCCAGATGGACGTGCCGCGAATACCGATGGTGCCGTAAGGCGTCTGAATCCTGACGGCGGGGTTGTCGATCTTCGTCATAAAGCCGCTGGTGTACAGGAAGGCGCCCTGCAACATTTCATAAATGGCGTTATTGGTGGTTTTGTCTTTATCGTCATAAGCATATTCATCGACCTTGAACCGCGCGTTTTCACCAAGGGTAAAGCGGCTTTCATCAATCAGGACCAGAAGCATGCGGGCATCCGGCCTGCCGCCTTTGCCGTTGTCGCCGGGCAAGCCATGCGGGCCGGTTTGCAGGACATCGTTACGGTAGACGAGATCTTTGACATGGGCCGGATAAGCCTTTCCGTCCTCTGCGGCGCGCATGATGAGATTGCCCTCACCCTGAACCTCGGCCAGGGTGCCGATGGGCGGTTCCTTCCTCTGTTCCTGCGCCAGGGCAGGGGCGGAGAAGGACCCGAAAGTAATGATGAGGCTCAGGACCAGAATGCGCAGCATGGGAGACTCCATTTATGATACCTACGGATTTTTGCCTAAATCCGGGTTGAGGTAAAGACCCGGCACTTGTAATCATACGCTGTTCTGTCTTTTCAGGACGTTAATCTTAAGAATTCAGAGGGAACGCTGACAGTGGGATATTTGAGGTGCCGCATAAGTGCCGCCGGAATAGCGGCCCCCTCAGTGCCGTTTCAGTAGCGCAGGCATCTCCGCCAGAAATTGTGCGCGGGCTTTCAGTCCTGCCTTTTCCAGCGGGCGACCGGGCAGGATCAGTTTTGCAAAGACGATTTTCTGCCTGCCGTTATCGGCCCAGCCGACAAACCAGCCCTGAGGGTTGTTTACGTCGTCGTTAATCTGGCCGCTGCCGGTTTTGCCGTGGACGGTCCAGTTTCCTGTCTTGAACGTGGGGATGATTGCCATCGTCATGTTATAAGCATGAGTGGAGACACCGAGATCGCGATTGAGAAGTCTGGAGAGGAAGTTCACCTGTTCTTTCGGCGAGATGGCCAGCGAAGTGAACAGCCACGCATTCGTCAGTCCATCGTTCCGGTCCGGATGCCCGGAAAGGTCCTTGTTGCCGTAGTCGAACCGGTTAACGTAGCGCTGGAATTTTTCAGGTCCCAGTTTTTTGGTCAGTTGCTGCGAATACCAGACGATGGATTCCCTTTCCCAGATGATGGGGTCGGTGGTTATCTGCTGAAAATCCAGGCCGTTGTATTCCGCCCTGTAGGGCAGCGAAGGCGTATGTTCGTCGGTCAGAATGCCGGAATCGAAACCCATCAGGGCGAGGGGGATTTTGAAGGTCGAGACGGGGCTGCGCCGTGTCTCGCAATCGCCGTCATGGTGCAGCACCTTGCCGTCAGGATAGGAGAGAATAAGGTTGCAACCTGTTGCGGCCTGGGCGGCGCAGGGGAACAGCAGAAATAAGGCGAGAAGAAAAAACGCTTTCATGATCAGGCCGCTACCTTCATCTGCCCGTTCAGCCAGGCCTGCATATCATTGATCGCGCGGGAGGTGTAGCCGCGTTTGCGGTCGGTGCCGCGGATGGGACGACCCCTGGCATCTTTCAGGTCGAGTTCGGGGAACAAACCGAAATTGACGTTCATCGGCTGGAAGGTTTCGGCGTCGGCGCCGCCGGTGATGTGGTTGAGGAGTGCGCCCATGGCGGTGGTGACCGGCGGGGCTTCAAAGTTATGGCCGAGGATTTCGGCGGCGGCGAAGCGGCCCGCCATCAGGCCGACGGAGGCGCTTTCAACGTAGCCTTCGCATCCCGTGATCTGTCCGGCGAAGCGCAGGCGCGGCATGACCTTCATGCGGAGCGTGTTGTCGAGGAGGCGCGGCGAATTGATAAAAGTGTTGCGGTGCAGGCCGCCGAGGCGGGCGAAGTTCGCATCCTCCAGGCCGGGGATCATTTTCAGGACGCGGGTCTGTTCGGCGTATTTCATTTTGGTTTGGAAACCGACCATGTTGTAAAGCGTGCCAAGGGCGTTGTCCTGACGCAGTTGCACCACGGCGTGGGCGCGTTTGCCCGTGTTCGGGTTGGTGAGGCCGACGGGTTTCATCGGGCCATAACGGAGGGTGTCGAGGCCGCGACCCGCCATAACTTCGATCGGCATGCAACCTTCGAAATACGGGGTGTCCTTTTCCCATTCCTTGAATTCGGTTTTATCGGATTCGATCAGGGCCTGAATGAAAGCTTCGTACTGGGCCTGATCCATCGGGCAGTTGATGTAGTCCTTGCCCGTTCCCGCCGGGCCTTCCTTGTCGTAGCGGGACTGGAACCAGGCGATATCCATGTTGATGGAATCTTTATAGATGATCGGGGCGATGGCGTCGAAGAAGGCAAGTTCCTTTTCACCGCCGAGGTTTTTGATGGCATCGGCGAGGGCCGGGGAGGTGAGAGGGCCGGTGGCGATGATGACGCTGTGCCAGTCGGCCGGGGGAAGACCCGCCACTTCGGCGCGGTCGATGGTGATAAGCGGGTGTTCGCTGAGCGCTTTGGTAACGTTGTCCGAGAAAGCGTCGCGGTCGACAGCCAATGCGCCGCCAGCAGGAACGGCTGTCTTGTCGCCTTCACGCATGATCAGCGAGCCGCACATACGCATTTCTTCGTGCAACAGGCCGACAGCGTTTTGTTCCTTGTCATCGGAGCGGAAGGAGTTGGAACAGACCAGTTCGGCAAAGCCGTCGGTTTTATGTGCGTCTGTTTTACGCACCGGGCGCATTTCATGAAGGATGACGGGGACACCCGCGCTTGCAACCTGCCACGCGGCTTCGGACCCGGCGAGACCGCCGCCAATGATGTGTACGGGTTTAGATGTCATGGTGCAGGTCCTTCTTCATCCGGTTGGTCAGCATGGTCCAGAGTTTCTGGCGGTTTTCTTCGTGGGGTTTCAGGGCTTCGTTGATGGCGCGGATCGCGGCGTATTCAGGGCGGTCGGCGATTTCGCTCGGGTAGGCTTCGGGATGTGCGCCGCAGAGATAGGCCGCGCCTTTGCCGATCTGGATGCGGAGCAGGGCAGCCGCGTTGTGGTCGCGCTTGTGATAGGTGGCGAGGATTTCCATGGCGGGGTCGTCGCGGTTATCGGGAAGAAGTGCGGGGCCGTTGCCGTAGGAGAGGTGAGTGTCCTGCCAGTCCCCAGTTTCGGTTTTGAAACTTACGGGGATGATCGAGGTGTTGACGATGGTAGGCAGCGCGGTTTCGATTGCGGCGTGTTCCGGTTTGGTGGCGTAGCCGGTGATCGGGCCGATGGCGATGCCGTTAAATAGGGGATGGAGCGCGGTTTTGTTTTTTGTTGTGCCCCAGGAGGTGTCGTAGCTGCAGCGGCTTGCGACGGTGCTGGCCCCGGCGCAGATGTTGAGAGAGACGCCGCCCTGTTCGATAAAGTTGCGGTAGTCCTGCATGATGCTGCGGAAGTCGCGGTGGTATTTGCAATGTTCGCCGACGATTCCGGGGAGGACGAAGATGTTGCGGCCCTGACCGAATGCGCCGTTGTGGAGATCGGCGAGGTCGACGCGGATGATTTCGAACTGGTTGGATGGGAAGCTGGCCTTCAGCGATCCCATGAGGAGACCGGTGGCGGTGTAATCGTCACGGTAGACCATAATTTTAGGCAACATCGAGAGACCTGCGGATTTCGACCGGGGCTTCGGTGCGGATGGTGCCGACGAGTTTATCAAGGATAAGGTTCCACAATGCGCCTTGCTGGGCGCGGTCTTTGGAGAGGTTTTTGTAGACCTTGTGCATGTGGTCGTAGTGCGGGTTGTTGACGCTGTAGAGATCGGACCAGGCGGAGGGCATCTGGCGTTCGATATGCGGGGACGAGAGGATAACTTGGCCTTTGCCGATCTGGGATTCGACGATGGCCGGTGGCTGGCCGGGCAAGGATGTATAGCGGGCGATGATTTTTTCGTGGGCGGCGGACGGTTCGGCAAAGATCGGTCCGGCTTCGTAGCAGACGGAGGTTGAGATGTCAGCACCGGAGATTGTTGCCGAGGCCAGCCACGATTGATCGAGGCCCTGGATGAATTCTGTGATCGGGCCGGAAGCGAGGCCGCCATAGAGTTTCAGTTCGCGCGAGCCGGAGATTTCCCTGTCGCTGCCTCTGGCCCATTCGATGCGGTCGCAGGCATAGTAGGCCCCGGCGCAGATGCCGAGATAGGAGCCGCCGTTTTCGACGAAGTTGCGGATGGCGCGGTTTCCGGCGCCGTTCAGTTTTTCACAGTAATAAAGATCGGCTCCGCCCGGCATGACGAGGAGTTTTACAGTGGGGTCGAGAATTCCGGCGATGATGGAGGCTGCATCACAATAGCCGACCACGGCAAAACCATAGCGTTCCACCAGCGCGTGATAGAGCTGGCCATTGTTATGAACGTAATCCTGATAGATCAGGATCGAGGGCTTTTTTCCGGTGATTTGCATGGGTTGGTTTTAGGGGATTACGGGCGGTTTTGCAAATAAACTGGCGGGAAAATACGGGCTTATTCGCTGAATTCCGCCAGATCTGGCACACGCGAGAAGGCGATTTTGGTCCCCAGATGCCCGGCGCGGGTTTTTGGGGTGACGCCAAGGCGGATGGCCTCCACACCGTATTTTTTGTTGATGTCGTCCATGATGACCGAGAGGGTTTCGTTGCGTTTCGATTGTTTTGTCGGGCGGATGAAAAGGTCATCGGTTATTTCTTCGTGACGCGCCAGGCCCGTCATGGTTATGGAGAGTTTTTTCAGGCGGTGCGGGCGAAGTGCTTCGATCATCGTAGCCCAGAGATCGTCGAGGGCGTTGAGGAAGGTGAAGCTGTCCTGCGACGGCGGGACGCTCATTTCAATGCCCCATTTAGGGCCGTCGACGACGCGGACATAGAGGGAGAATTTGCTGGCAAAAAAACCTTCGCGGCGCATGCGGGTGGCGGCCTTGGTCACCAGGCGGCGGGCGATCTGCCGCGCGTGTTCGGGTTTACGGTGTTCGGGGTCGAGGATGCGGCTGTGGCCGATCATCGAGCGATTGGTTTCGATATCGGGAATGTCGTAGCCGTGGACATTGTACCAGAAACGTTCGCCGGAGACGTTGCCCCAGATCTGGCGCGCATGTTTGGGGGAGATGTTCCAGAATTGCTCGACAGTGCGGATTCCGGCCCGTTTTAAGCGGGTTTCCATGTTGGTGTTGATGCCGGGGAAGTCGGTGAGGCGGAGGGCAAAGAGGGCGTCGCGCAGTGTGTCGGGTTCCAGGACGATAAAACCATTTGGTTTCTTCATGTCCGTGGCGACTTTGGCGAGGAAGGAATTGGGGGCGATGCCGATCGAGCAGTTGATGGCCGAACCGACATTCTTCCAGATGCCTTCGCGGATGCGGGTGGCCACGGCGGCGGCATCGGCGCGGTTGCGTTTGTCGGGCGGCAGCCGGGAGGACAGTTCATCGACCGACCAGATTTTATTGATGGGGGTATATTTGGCGACTTCATCGACGATCAGGTGGTGGTATTTCACATAGGCGTCATGGCGGGCGAGAACGCAGATGAGGGGCGGGCACATGCGTTTAGCCTCGCCGATCATTGTACCGGTTTTGATGCCGTACAGCTTGGCCTCATACGACGCGGCGATGGCGCAGGTGTAATCCGTCTCCATCGGGACGACGGCGACCGCCTTGCCGCGCAGGGCCGGATTATCCTGCTGCTCAACGCTGGCGAAATAGCTGTTCAGGTCAAGGAACAGCCATTTCAGCCCGTTATGTTCGGGTGAAAGATTTTGCATGGGTTCTGCTTTGTTCGTGTCTTATCCACAATAGCAAATAATCAGAACAAATCAAGAACATTAAACTTCGTTTTTTGTAACTTTGAAGGCTTCCAGTGCGTCGAGGCGGGCCTGTTTGTGATCCACCACCGGCTGCGGATAGGTTTTGCCGAGGATAACACCGGCTTCCTTTAAAAGGAGTGGCGGGGCTTCCCAAGGTTTGTGAATCCATTCGTTGGGGAGCTTGGCGAGTTCGGGACAGAAGCGGCGGACGTAATTACCCTCGGGGTCGAATTTTTCACCCTGTCCTGTCGGGTTAAAGACACGGAAATAGGGGGCTGCGTCGGCACCGCATCCGGCGATCCATTGCCAGCTTGCCGCGTTGCTGGCGAGGTCGGCATCGACGAGGCAATCCCAGAACCATTTCTCGCCTTCCGTCCAGTGCAGCATCAGGTCTTTCACGAGGAAGGACCCGACAATCATGCGGACGCGGTTGTGCATCCAGCCGGTTTCCCAGAGCTGGCGCATGCCGGCATCGACGATGGGATAGCCGGTTTGTCCCGTCTGCCATCTGCGCAGATGGGTTTTATTTTTCTTCCAAGGGAAGTCGGCGAAGCGCCGTTGCAGCGGTTTTTCGGGCAGAGAGTGATTGAAGTAAAGAAGGCTGTAGGAAAATTCGCGCCAGCCGAGTTCGCTTAAATAACAATCGCCGTCATTTTCTGATTTTGCGCTCTCCATTGATTTGCGGATCGCGTGCCACGCGGTACGCGGCGATATTTCACCGAAATGCAGATGCGGGGAGAGGCGGGAAACGTTGTCCTGAGAGGGAAAGTTGCGGCCCTCCTTGTAATCGTCGATGCCGTCTTTAAGGAAGTCCTTCAGGCGTTTTTGTGCGCCCTTTTCCCCGATGGTCCAGTAGCCTTCCATCTTTGTGTCCCATCGGATCTTCGGGGGAAGCAGTTTCAGGGCGTCAATGCTGACGGAGTTTTCCCGGGCTTTGGCAAAGGTGATATCCTTCGGCGCGGGAAGGGGGCTTGCGGGTTCACCGCGACCGACGCAGCCGCGGCGGAAGAATGGGGTGAAGACGCGGTACGGTGTTCCGTCGTCTTTCTTCACCGTCCACGGTTCATAGAGGAGGCTGGCGTTGAAGCTCTGGACATCGCGTTTATCCTCCATCATCGCCTCCTTGATGAATTTATCGCGCGCCATGCGCCATGGTTCGTAGCAACGGTTCCAGTAAATTCCCGCAGCGCCGGTAGACTTTGTCAGGCGCTTGAGAATGGGGAGCGCATCGCCACTGAAGCAGGCGAGATTTCCGCCCAGGCTGACGCTCAGGGCGTTCAGGGAATGATGCAGCCAGAAACGGCTGGCCCCGCCCAGGGCCCAGTCCCCGGCGTTGATGTCGTCGAGGATAAAAACGGGAATGATCGCGGCACCGGTTTTTACCGCTTCATACAAAGCGGGGTTGTCGGTCAGGCGAAGGTCCTGACGGAACCAGACGATAATGGGGGCATTGCTCATGCCCCCATCTTATAGATTGTTATTAGTGGTGCAAGTTAGCCCGCATCGTTGATCTGTTCGATCAGTTCGGCGAGGACGCGTTCGGCATCTTCCACCGGAACCTGACAGGTGCCAGCCGCCTGGTGACCGCCGCCGCCGTATTTCAGCATCAGAGAGCCGACATTCGTATTGCTGGTGCGGTTGAGAATGGATTTCCCGGTGGCGAAAACAACGTTCTGGTTTCCTTTGCCCCACAGGACATGGATCGAGATATTACATTGCGGGAATAGGGCATAAAGCATAAAGCGGTTGGTGGCCCAGATGCGGTCTTCGTTACGAAGATCGAGGACGACAAGATTTCCCTTCAGGCTGGAACAGCTTTCGATCTGCTGGCGTGCCTTGATTTTATGGGATTCATAAAGCTCGACACGCTCTTTCACATCGGGAATGGCGAGGATATCATTGATTGATTTATGGATGTGGCAGTAATCAATCAGGTTATCCATCAGTTGAAAGTTCGGGATGGTGAAATCGTGGAAGCGGCCAAGGCCCGTGCGGGCATCCATGATAAAGCTGAGCAAGTCCCAGCCCGCAGGATTGAGGATATCGTCACGGCTGAAATCGGCGGAGTCGGCCTTGTCCACTGCGGCCATCATGTCATCAGGAATATTCCTGAATTTTTCCTTGCCGCCGAAATATTTATAAACGACGCGAGCCGCCGACGGTGCGGAGGGATCGATGACATAGTTATCCGGTTTTTTATCGCCGATGCGTTCGATTTCACTGTCGTGATGGTCGAAGACCAGAAACGCGCCGGGCGTGTAGGGAAGGTTAGTGGTGATGTCGTTTTCGGTCACCTCAACTTTCCCGTCCTGCATGTCTTTCGGATGGACGAATTTAGAAAAATCAATCAGGCCTAACTCTTTCAGCAGAACGGCGCAGACAAGGCCGTCCATATCGCTGCGCGTGATCAGGCGGTATTTTTTATTGGGGTCGGGTTGGCGATTGGCGTGGATCATAAGTTACTCTTTTTTGAAGTTTTTCTACGCAGATACATTATGAATATAACGCGGAATAAGATAATAAGTCTTTAAAATCCGGGCTTTAACCTTCCCTTAAGATGCAGCGCGCTTATCAGGAAATCATTTAGCCTGGCGGCATTTATCCGAGCAATATTTGACGCTTTCCCAGTTTTTTTCCCATTTTTTCTGCCAGAAAAAATTTCGGCCGCAGGTCGGGCAGATTTTATCAGGGATAACCGGGCCTTTGCGGCCCTTATTTTTTGTCATCGCCAAGGACCTCATCGATCAGATAAAGCGGGCGGTTTTTGGTTTCGTTGAAGATGCGGCCAATATATTCGCCGAGAAGCCCGATGCTCAGCAATTGCACACCACTAAAGAAGGCGACCATGACGGCCAGTGAGGCATACCCGGGGATGTCGCGGCCAAAGAGAAGGGTTTTGAACAGGATAACCGCACCGAACAGGAAAGAGAAAAAGGCGATAACGACACCAAGCAGTGTGGCAAAGCGCAACGGCGTCATGCTGAACCCGGTGATGCCCTCAAGCGCGAGGTCGATCAGTTTCAGGTAATTCCATTTTGTGTTGCCGGCAAGGCGCGGTTCGCGGTGGTAATAAAGCGGAACCTGTTTATAGCCGACCCACGCGAACAGGCCCTTCATAAAGCGGTGATGTTCGCGTAAGGATTCAAGCGCATTGACGGCGCGGCGGTTCATCAGGCGGAAATCTCCGGTGTTGCGCGGGATATCGACGCGGCTGCTGACCAGGTTGATGATGGCATAGAACAGGGCGGCAGATTTTTTCTTAAGCCAGGTTTCGCCGTCCCGGGTCAGGCGCTGGCCATAGACGACATCCGCGTTCTGGGCTTTCCAGATTTTCAGAAGCTCTGAAATCAGCTCCGGCGGGTCCTGCATATCGGCGTCGAGGATGATGACGGCGTCGCCCGTCGCCTTGTCCAGACCTGCGGTCATGGCGGCTTCCTTGCCGAAATTGCGCGACAGATTAATGACGCGTACGCGCGGGTCACGCACCTGAATTCCGCGCAACAGTTCGAGGGTGCCATCCTGGCTGCCGTCATTGATGTATATGATTTCAAATTTATAGGGCAGGTCGATCAATGCCGCCGCCACACGGTCATGACAGGCGCGAATAACCTCCTGCTCGTTATAGCAGGGGATGAGGAGGGTGATTAATTCTTTAGGATCTGGTGTTTGCGTCATGACAGCCATAGCATAGCAATATTATGCTGAAGGACAAAATGGGAAATATTGCGGGACAAAAACGGCTGATACGGTTCTGTATCGTCGGGGGGGTGAATACCCTTATCGATTTCGGGGTGTTTTTCGGGCTGCATTACGGGCTAGGTGTCTGGGTGATGGTGGCGCATGTCACCGGGGCGGTGTTGGCCATCCTTAACAGCTATCTGCTGAACAAATACTGGACCTTCGGTGATACGTCGCCGCATAGCCGGAGCCAGATTACGAAATTCCTGAGCGTGTCGCTGGCTGGGCTGGCGCTCAGTTCACTGACGATTTTCCTCTGCAAGATGTCGATGGACCCTTTACCGGCCAAAGTCATCGCCGTCTTTGTTTCGCTTGTATGGAATTATCTGGGTAATCGGTTTCTGGTTTTCATTCAGGGCGAAACGCGGCGGTAGACGTCGTAGGTGAGAGAGTCTTTTTCCTTCGCCGCCCCGCGATAATATTCACTATAGGCCAGGGTTATCGGCTGGTCCCTGCTATAATTTTTCCATTCTTTTGCAAAACCGGGATCAGCCGTGAAGAATTTTACAAAATCGAAGTTGACCAGTTTTTTTCCGGGCCGCCAGATGATGACAACAGCGGGTTTGTCGCGCGCGAAATCCTCCGTCACCATAGCCGTGTATTTTTTTCTGTAGTAAGCAAGGTCGGCTTTATTGAGGAGCGGATTCTCGCCCTTGCTGATCGCATGTTCCGCGTTGATCATTTGGGGCAGGAACCAGAAACTGGGGAAGCGCGAGGCATGGTGGATTTTGGTGTAATAAGCCGTTTCGCTGAAAATCCCCATGTCGCGGTTGAACATGAAGAAGCTGCAGGGCCGGTCTTTGGGACAGTTTTTTTCAAGAAGTTTCGTAACTGGCATATCGGCGTAATCTTTATGCTGCGGATAGCTGAGGTTTAACGGTGCATAGGCATAGGCAAAGACGACCATGAAAACAGCGGTGAAGAAGACTGGGATGTTACGTCCCACCTGGGAACCCAGCCAGTAAAGTACGACCAGGGCAATGGCCGGCCACATGAAGGAAACAACCGGCATAACATGATAATAAAATCCCATACCCTGAACGTAATAGGGAATGATGCTGATCATCGCGGCGGCGAGCAGGAAGAAAATGATGCGTTTGGCCGGGGCGCTCAGCGGGATAAAAGCGGCGGCGACAGCCGTGACCAGGCAGAAAGCGCTGGCCGTCAGGACGAATTCGGCGACATTTGAAAAGCTGTGTTTCGGAACATACAGGGTAAAAACATCGGGCAGGATAATGCTCACATAATCCGGAAACGCCAGCGCGACAAAAGCCATGTAAAGCGGGGTCATGACGGCCAGGGTCAGGAAATCGGCATCGCGCAGGACGGAGAGGTTGCGGCGGTGAAAGAGGCGTTGCAGCAGCAATAGCGAGGGCAAAAGACCATGATGCGGTTTGACGAGGATAAAAAGCCCGCCGAACAGGAAGACCGTCCATTTCAGATTTCCCGCCCGCTTTAGGTTATACGTCAGGGTCAGCTGCATCAGGACGAACGGGACGAGTGCCATGCCGACCAGATGATCGCGTTCGCCGAAATAAAGCGAGGAGCCGACGGTGTTGGCAAGGAGATAAGCGGTGACAATGATGTAGATGTCATTTGCCTGCAGCTTTCCCCACGCGGTCAGAATTTTGTAAGTCGCCCAGGTTGAGAATAGGAGGATGGCACAGGTTTGCAGGAACACAGTGTAATGCAGCGGCAACCCAAGCCAGTCCTGACCCAGAACAGGAAGGGTATAGATCAGCAGGCTCAGCGGCGGGTTGGTTTCGAAAGCGCAGTCACTGAGGCTGCATCCTGAAAAATAGCGGTGAAGCGCTTCGCAGAGCCAGAGAATGTCGGAATTTGCCGCTTGCTGAATGCGGACGATGAACCAGGGCACCAGCGCGGCCAGGAGGATCAGCCAGAGGGCGGACTGTGCTTTGATGCCGGGTTTCGTTTCATTCATCATGGGGCTGTTCTTTTGTAAACGTCGTAATCGAGAAACTCTTTGGACTCGCCCGTCCCGAGATAGTATTCATCGTAACTCATTTTAACGGGTTTTATTTTTTTGTACGGTTTGATGGCGCGGACGAAATCGCTGTTGCGGCTGAAATACGGGATGAAGTTCTGCTCCGGTTTATCCTTGTAACGGACCAGAACGAGGATATCGGGTTGCCATTTATTCAGATCCTCGGTGACCATGGCGGAGTACCTGGCGAAATCCTTGCTATCGTCTTTTTCGCGCATCAGGCCGGCCTGGAACCACAGGGTCGGGAAGCGGGAAGCATGGGGGATGCCTGTGTAATAGCTGACTTCGTGAATCATCGCCATGTTGCGGTTGTTCAGAAAGAAACTGCAACGGCGGTTTTTTGGGCATTCGCGGGCGAGGAGTTGTGGCAGCGGCAGTTTTTTATAACTGGCATGGGTCGGGTATTGCGGGATAAGGGGCGCGTGAACAAAGGACAGGGCGCTGAGGAAGACGAGACAGGGGATTGCGGGATTGCGGTTCGGGCAGAGGGCCTTGAGCCAGCTGTAAAGCGCCGCCGCATAGCCCATACCGAAGAAAGACAGCGCGGGGATCAACTGGTAATACAGGCCCAGCCCCTGGATCTCATACGGGATGAGGCTGAACAGGCCGCAGAGGATGAGCCAGAGGCCGAGGGCCTGCTCACTTTTGTCAGCGGGCGTATAGAGCATGCCGATCATCAGGATGCAGGAGGCGATAAACGCCGTCAGGATCAGGGGCGCAACGCGCGCCCATTCCCCGAAGGGAAGATAAAGCCGAATAACATCGGGGAGGATGACCCGGACATAATCCGGGAAAAAATACAGGGCTGCGGCGGTATAAAAAAGGCTGCCCACGGCGAGGGCGATAAAATCGGGGTCTTTCACTACACTGAAATTCCGCCGGAGGGCAACGCGGTGGAGCAGCATGAGCGCAGGGATCAACCCGTGATGCGGTTTTAGCAGGATGAACATTGTCCCGAAAAACAGAATGGGCCATTTCAGGTATCCCGCAGAGGGGCGGCTATAAGTCATCATCGCCTGGAGAAGCACAAGCGGAACCAGGCCGAGGGCGATCATCTGGTCGCGTTCGCTAAAAAACAGGGACACGCCATAAGTGTTCATCAGGATGAAGGCGGCGGTAACGACGCTGATAAAATCCTTGCGGAACAGGCCCGATCTGGCCAGCAAGGCATAAACGGCATAACCGGACAGGGCGACGAAAACCATGGTCTGGGCAAAAACGCCGTAATGCCAGGGGATATTCAGCAGGGATTTTGCAAGCACCGGAAAAGTATAAATCAGCAGGCTGAGCGGCGGGTTCGGTTCATAGGCGGCGTCGACCATGGTCGCACCGCTAAAAACATGGGTCAGCGCTTCGCATAGCCAGAGAACATCGGAATTCGTGACTTGCTGGATACGGTAGAAAAGCCACGGCAGGAGCGCCGCAGCAAGAACCCCCCAGAAAGCAATATGGGAGAGAGCCGGGCGGGCGGCAAAGGCCGGGGATGCGGGTGGTGCGTCCGGCCTTTGGTCCATTGATTACCTGATGGCTTCGGCGGTTTCGCCTTCTTTATCTTCGCCCTTGTCTTCGCCTTTGGTCTTCTTGGCTTTTTTCTTGTCGGCGACGACCATGGTCGGGGCTTTGCCGTCGTTTACGACTTTTTCGTCAACGACGACTTCATCAACATCCTCACGTTCAGGAAGGTCGAACATGGTGTCGAGGAGAAGATTTTCGACGATCGAACGCAGACCGCGCGCACCGGTTTTACGTTCAATGGCGCGTTTCGCGATAGCTTTCAGAGCGCCTTCGGTGAAGGTCAGCTTTTTTCCTTCCATTTCGAAGAGGCGGCCATATTGTTTGACCAGTGCGTTTTTTGGCGCGGTCAGAATTTCGATCAATGCGTCTTCATCCAGATCATCAAGAGTGGCGACAACCGGCAGACGGCCAACGAATTCAGGGATCAGGCCGAATTTCAGCAGATCTTCTGTTTCCAGGCCGCGCAGGATAGTGCCCGCACCGCGTTCTTCCGGACCGCGAACATCAGCGCCGAAGCCGATGCCGGAGCCTTTGCCGCGCATGGAGATAATTTTTTCGATCCCGGCGAAAGCGCCGCCGCAGATGAAGAGGATATTGGTTGTATCAACCTGCAGGAATTCCTGCTGCGGGTGTTTACGGCCGCCCTGTGGCGGAACCGACGCAACGGTGCCTTCCATGAGTTTCAGAAGGGCTTGCTGAACGCCTTCGCCGGAGACATCGCGTGTTATCGACGGGTTGTCGCCCTTGCGGGAGATTTTATCGATTTCATCGATATAGACGATGCCGCGTTGGGCGCGTTCAACGTTGTAGTCGCAGGCCTGGAGCAGTTTCAGGACGATGTTTTCAACGTCTTCACCGACATAACCGGCTTCGGTCAGTGTCGTGGCGTCAGCCATAGTGAAGGGAACGTCAAGGATACGGGCCATGGTCTGGGCCAGCAGGGTTTTACCCGAACCGGTCGGACCGACGAGGAGAATGTTCGATTTGGCAATTTCGATTTCGCCGCCGACATTGCTCTGGTCAATACGCTTGTAATGGTTGTGAACCGCGACGGACAGGATGCGCTTGGCGCGGGTCTGGCCGATGACGTAATCATCAAGGACGGTTTTGATCTCAAGCGGGGTCGGGATGCCTTCGCCTGTGCGGACGAGGGAGGTTTTGTCTTCCTCACGGATAATGTCGGTGCAGAGTTCAACGCATTCATTGCAGATGAACACGTTTGGACCGGCAATGAGCTTCCGTACCTCGTGCTGGCTCTTTCCGCAGAAAGAGCAGTAAAGGGTATTTTTGGAATCTGTGGTACCGCTGGTGCCGGAGGATTTGGTCATGGCAGGAAGTTCCTGTAGAGAGTAAATCTGTGAATCACTTACAGTTTTCACTGTATCCAACAGAGGACAAGCTGCGCAAGCCCCTATATAAGTATTATCAATGTATTGAGATGATTAAGAAAACATGAATAACAAGGCCCAGACACCCGAAATCGCATTGACCGAACTTTCCGAGAGTTTCGGACTCTTCGGTGATTGGGAGGATCGTTACCGCTATCTTATTGATTTAGGTAAGAGAATTCCACCTATGGATTCTGTCTTGAAGACCGAGGAAACGCTGGTTCGCGGCTGCACTTCCAAAGTATGGATGGTTGCGGGTTGGCAGGACGACCGTTTGAAGTTCCAGGCGGACAGTGACGCGCAGATCATCAAGGGCCTGATCTATATTCTGGACCTTGCGTATCAGAATAGGAGTCGCGCAGAGATTGAATCACTGGATATCAATAAGACGTTCGAGGATCTGGGGCTGGACCGGCATTTATCGCCGAACAGGAGGAATGGTTTTTTCTCGATGGTTGAGCGCATCAGGTCTTTTGCCTAAATTTTTGTATCAGGCAGAGAGTTATAAAAATCATAAACGTGGTGATGAATATGATGGCGGCGATTACCGTCCCCGCTGGACCGGAATGTCCGGCCAGTTCCATATGAACCTTGGGTTCAAATCTCCAGAGAAGCGGTGTCAGTAGAAAGGCTGCGAGCGCACCTCCCGGAACTCCAAGCGCTGAGGCTATTACGAGATTGACCGGAGGTCCCGGCATCAGGGCTTTTTGCAAAGACAAAAAACGCTCAGCCCTGCGACCTTGTTGAAATCGAAAATCGTCCAGCGTTCGATGTCATGGGCGGCGATCAGGGCGCAGTTGACGGCGTCGGGATAGAGCTTCAGTTCGCTGTGGGCTTCGATTTTACCCTGGTTCAGCAGTTTCGTTTTGACGAAGCGGATGGCGCAGACAAGCGGGAAAAGCAGCCCGAAGAAGTAGCGGGTTTTGACGACTTCCAGACCGGCGGCTTTCACAATGTCCTCGACCATCTTTGCGGTGTAGCGGCGGTAATGTTCGAGGAAGACGTCGTGGCCGGACCAGAGGAACTGGAAGGCGGGAACAGTGATAAGCACATGACCGCCCTTCGGCATCTGGTCGCCGTATTCTTTCAGCAGGGCGACATCGTCGGGCACATGTTCGAGGACATCCATCATCAGGACGAGGTTATAGGGTCCTTTGTCCTGGCGGACGAAAGCGATTTCTTTGCCGTTATGCGTTTCAGCCTTTTCTTCAGCGTAATTCGGATCGACGCAGACAGCGCGTTCGGCGATGCCCTGGTCCAGCAACTGGCGCGAAAAGATCCCGGAACCGGCACCGACATCGAGAAGGTTTTTGGTGCGGAGGGTGCCGAGGAAGCGGGTAAGGGCGCGGCCCTTGGAAACATAGTACCAATGGGAGCCGATTTTATCGCCAAGGATGTCTTCTTCTTTTAAATCCATTTTTTAAAATCCCTTATCGTCATAGTGCGGAGGAAACGGCTACCTGAAAATATTTTTAAACCCGCCCGCAATGATAACCGCACAGCTTAACAACACAAGCGGAATACGCGGGCCGGGCGGGGCGGCGAGATAGCGGGGGGACCAGGCGGGGTTAAATTTCGATTTATACGCGTGAAGGCCTTCAAAATTATAAAACTCCTCACCGTGCTTATAGATAATGCGACCGATCTTGTGCCAGAACGGGGCAAGTTCGTGCTCCTCCATTCCTGACAGGGGGGCCATGCCCAGATTGAAAAATTTATAGCCGTTTTCCTGTGCCCAGAGGATCGTGGAGACAAAAAGAAATTCCATGGTGTTGGCGGGGGCGTCGGGGCCATAGCGCATTAGGTCGATGGAAATATTATCGTGGTTGTCCAGTTGCCAGAGATTGGCGAAGGCGAGGATCCCTCCGTCTTTTTCAATGACGGCCACCCGTGTGTGCTGCACATAGTTTTCCGAGAAGAAGCCGAGAGAGAAGCCTTTCTCACGCGTATTCTTGGCCGCGATCCAGGAATCGGAAATTTTTTTCAGTTCCGCCATTCTTGCAATCACTTCATCCCTTTCGAGGATGCGCATGGTGTAGCCATTTTTCAGGAAGCGGTTGCGGGTTTTTCGCTGGTTCTCCATTTTGCCGCCTTCGAGGGTGAAGGTGGTAAGGTCGATGCGGGCTTCCTCGCCCATCTTGATGAGGATCAGGCCGCGATCAAGATAAAGGGTGAGAAAACGGTCGGAGACCTGGTAGAAGACGGTGTAGCCGGCGTAGAGGTTGGCATTCTCACGGAAGCGCCAGACGAGGTCTTCGTATTCGCTGACGTCACCCACCGGGTCACCCATGGCGATCCAGTAACGCGGGGTGTTCAGGTACATGATGAAGGATTTTCGCGACTGGCTCCATAAAATCGATTTGTCGCCGAGCAGGGCCAGAAAGCCGACCGGATCATGTGACATGCCTGCGACAACGCGGGCATGTGCGATATCTTCCGCACTTGGTTTATGGATGGCTTCGGGTACGGCGACCTTGAAAGCGTTATACAGCATATAGCAAAAGGCGACGAGCGAGATGACCAGCGTGGCGCGCAGGAAGCGCGGCGCATCACCCCTGACGTAGGAGAAACGCAGCCACAGATCATCGGTATAATCGACATGCCTGTAAGCTTCGAACCCCTCCACCAGCGACCAGCCGATGGCGAGAACGATCATGATGATCCACAGCGGCGAGAAGGACATCGTGAACAGCGACGCCTTGCGGTAAAAAACTTTTGCCGTGGGCAGGAAGAAGATCAGGCTGATCCCGAGGATCGTCGCTTCGTGCCAGTCGAAGCCCTTGGCCAGCGAGGCAATAATCCCGATGGCGAGGAATGCCGCCCCGGCATAATAAGCCGCATCAAGGCGCAGCCATACGCCACGCGCCAGGAAGAGAAGGAACAGCCCGGTCAGACTGCCGATGAGGTGAGAGACTTCAATGAAGGAAATAGGAACGATCGTTCGCAGCCAGCGCATATGTTCCGGCACAGCGGGCAGGGCGCCGGAAACCAGCAGCATAATACCAGCGAAGAAAAACAATGCCGAAAAAACATATGGCACCAGACGGCGAAGCGTAGCGTGGACGATTTTGAAACTGCCTGAAACCATTACGCTTAATCCTGAAAATGTGGCCCTAGTGATACTACTTTTTTTGTCGCACCCGGACAGATTTTTAAAAATTGTTGTTGAATCCCTCAAGGAAACTTTCCATATTTTGCGTCATTGGTACTCTGTGCTGACTATAATAGCAGTATTCCATAACGAATTTTATAGGGAAAAAAATCATGACTGAGTATTCACTCAAAAAAATATTTACTCATTCCGAATCTTACACGCATAAGGGCCTGTTGAATCCGGTTCCACAATCATCGTTCAAAGCGGCAATTGTATGATTGAGGGGCCGGTGGGGACGATGTGTCGTTGCAGGTCGACCAGAACGGCGATGTGACCTCTCTGGGCGAAGCGATTACCGGGCGTCTTGGCTACGGCTCGACACTGCGCGGCGCGCGAAAGACAGGCTTCACGAATGACGAAACAAAGTGCGGTGAATATAAAATCGCGATCCGGGACGGTTTCATCCATATCGCGCAACTGGCCATAAGCGGAAGGCGATAGCAATTCGTGCTGTAATATCGATTTTAAACCGCCATCCCCGGCGCAATAGTCAGATTATTCCCAATCTAGAATAACCTTGCCGCATTGCCCGGATTTCATCGCCTCGAAACCTTCGATGTAATCATCGATTTTCAGGCGGTGGGTGATGACGGGCGATATGTCGAGGCCGGATTGCAGCATTGATACCATCTTGTACCAGGTTTCGTACATTTCGCGACCGTAGATTCCCTTGATCACCAGGCCTTTGAAGATGACCTGGTTCCAGTCGATATCCATTTTGCCACCGGGGGGAATGCCGAGCAGAGCGATGCTGCCGCCGTTGCGCATGGTGGAGATCATGCCGTTGAAAGCGCTTTCAATACCGGACATTTCAAGGCCGACGTCGAAGCCTTCGGTCATGCCGAGTTTCTTCATGACGTCTTGCAGGTTTTCCTCGGTCGCGTTCATGGCGTAGGTCGCGCCCATCTTGCTCGCGAGGTCGAGACGGTAGGGATTTACATCGGTAATAACGATATGACGCGCACCTGCGTGTTTGCAGATGGGAATGGCCATGCAGCCAATGGGTCCGGCGCCCGTGATAACGACATCTTCACCGACAAGGTCGAAGGACAGGGCGGTGTGTACCGCGTTGCCGAAGGGGTCGAAGATCGCGGCGATTTCATCCGGGATATCATCCGGGATCGGGAAGACGTTTTCGGCGGGAAGGGATAAGAATTCTGCAAAACTGCCGGGTCTGTTGACGCCGACGCCCTTGGTGTTGGGACAAAGGTGACGTTTACCGGCGCGGCAGTTGCGGCAATGACCGCAGACGATATGGCCTTCGCCTGAAACGCGCTGGCCCACGGCCAGGTGTTTGACTTCGCTGCCCAGTTTTTCGATGGTGCCGACATATTCATGGCCGGTCACCATGGGAACGGGGATGGTTTTCTTCGCCCATTCATCCCATTTGTAAATGTGCAGGTCGGTGCCGCAGATCGCGGATATTTTTATTTTGATCAGGACATCGTTTGGCCCGATTTCAGGGACGGGGGAATCCTGCATCCAGATGCCGGGTTCGGATTTGATTTTCATCAGGGATTTCATGTTACACATTCCTTTTTACCTGAGATAATATGCGCCTGTTCGCCGAAATTAACAATCTCTCCGGGCCTGAATTTTGACCAGCCTATCACGCAGCGCAGCGGTATTTCGTCGCCGTTCGGGAATATCGAACTGGTGGCGGACGGGCTGTTCCTGAAAACCTGTAAACGCACACGGGCGAAGGTCACGGCGGGGCCTGTATCGCCGGTTTTAAAGGAGACCGCGCGGCAACTGGGGGCGTATTTCAAAGGGCGCTTAACGACATTTGATATTTCGCTGGACCCGGATGGGACGGAGTTTCAGCGGAAGGTATGGGATGCGGTGACGACGATCCCTTACGGTACGATGTGGAGTTACAAACAACTGGCGGCGGCGATCGGGTCATCGCGTGCGGCGCGGGCGGTGGGGACGGCGAATGCGCATTGTGATGTCTGGATTATTATACCGTGTCACCGGGTGATCAGTTCGGATGGGAGCCTTGGGGATATGGCGGACGGCCCGAGGTAAAACAAAAGCTTCTTG
>JAQGJB010000069.1 GCA_028290825.1 Micavibrio sp. | reverse complement strand
AGAAGGATTATGTTCCCACTGTTTAAAAAAGTGAATAAATATTGGCAAAACTGGAACTTTTTAATCGGCGTTTGGTTGGTGAGATGGAGCAGGACAACACCGCACAGGAGTTTTTAAAAATGGAACCCACCGACATTGAACAACCGGGCGCACCGAATGAGCCGCAGGCACCGGTAACACCGGCTCCGGCGCAGCAGCCAGGCCAGGGTGATGACTTTACAAAACCTGGTAAAAAAAATGAGCAGGCCGATATGGGCCGTCCGGGAGATGAACCTGTGGAGCAGCAGGATCTGACTGAAGATGACGAAGACGATCTGGATTTTGAACTTGATGAGGAGCAGGATGATGCTTCAGTCCCAACCCAGACACATTAATTTTAAACTGCCGCCCTCCATGTTGCGGCCAATGCTGCCGACAGTGGCAGTCATGAAAAAGGACCTTGATCAGGAGGTTCGGTATCATGAGCTGCTGAACATGGCGGCTTTGTTTAAGTAAACTCTGATTGCAGTTGATTTGAAAGCAGAGTGGAATATCATCTGGACACCGGGAGCGGCATCCGTCGCCCCGGTCCATTTGTATAAAAGGCGGTCGCTTTAATGCCGGTTACACGCTCAGACAGAAAAACGAAAAAACCTTTTTTTCGGAGTTCTTTATCCGTCCTTTGCTTCGGCACAGCTTTTGTGGGCAGCATTGCCTTCGTTCTGCTTTTCACGCTTGACCGTAACGGCATACCGCAAAATTATGTGGCGGGTGTTGTGACCGGGCTTATATTGTTGCTGCCGATCAATGCCTATTTCATTACTTCTTTCCTTCAGCGTCGGGAGAGTGAAAAGGTTATCGCGGCTGTTCAGGATCAGCATGACCGCGCTCTGGCCTCGACGCCGGATGGAATTTTCGAATGGGATATTCGTAACAACACCCGGTACTGGTCTCCGCGGCTGAAAGAGATGATCGGCTTTGCCGACCACGAGATTGAACCCGCACCTGATAATGTAGAAGACCGCATCCACCCTGATGATGTGGCGCCGCGGAACAAGGCGATTGAGGAACATCTTAACGGCCAGAACCCTGAATTCTCGGTTACTTTTCGCTGGCTGCATAAACAGGGGCATTGGGTCTGGATGAAGGCGCGGGGCAAGGCGGTTTTCGACGATCACGGCCAGCCGATTTTCCTGACCGGGTCCTGCATGGATATCACCGAGCTAAAAGAATATGAGGAAGAGCTCGATCAGGCACGGCGCCGAGCTGAGAATGAAAGCCGCGCTAAGAGCGAGTTCCTGGCACATATGAGCCACGAACTTCGTACACCCCTGACCGCGATTACCGGCACGGCGGAAATCCTTATGATGAAAAGGAAATCGTTTGACCCGAAGATCGGCCAGCTGATCGGGGCGTTGGACACGAGTGCTCAGGCCCTGCGCGATCTTTTGGGCGGCATTCTTGATTTCTCCAAGATCGAAAGCGGTCAGTTGAAACTTGAGAAGAAGCCGTTCCATGCCGCGGACGTTTTTGACGATGTCGTCGAAATTATCCTGCCGCGGGCCGAGGACAAGGATGTGAAGCTGATCGTGGATTATTCCGCCACAGGTGATTTCACAATGGTTGGTGACCGGATCCGCTTTAAACAGATCATCATGAATCTGGTCGGCAATGCAGTGAAGTTTACGGAGAAAGGGAAAGTCACCGTCACCACGCGCATGCATAATCATGACGGGCAGAATTATTTCCAGGTCAGCGTCAGCGATACCGGCGTTGGTATCCGTCCTGAAAATATCGATTCAATTTTTGAAAGGTTCGTGCAGGCGGACAGCTCGGTCTCCCGTAAATACGGCGGTACGGGCCTTGGCCTGCCGATTGCGCGGCAACTGGCCAAGCTGATGGGCGGCAATATCTCGGTGCAAAGTGTTTTCGGTGAAGGTTCGGTTTTTACCGTCTGCTTCCCGGTCGAGGAAGGGCAACTGGTTCCCGGAGAAGTGATGCAGTCCGCCAACAGCGAATTGCAGCCCTCATACCTTCGCAACAACGTGCCACTGAAGCTGCCGCATGATAAGAAAATCCTGATCGTTGAGGATTATGAGGGAACGATCACCGTGATCTCGCAGATGATCGACGAGATGACGTATTCCTACGATGTCGCCCGTTCCGGTCTTGAAGCATTGAATAAATGGAATGCCCAGCCTTACAGCCTTATCCTCATGGATATCCAGATGCCCGAAATGGATGGTATGACGGCCCTGGCGCAAATCAGGAAGATTGAACAGGAGCGGGCTCTTTACCGCACCCCCGTCATTGCCATGACCGCCCATGCCTTTCAGGAAGATCAAGCCAAATGCCTGGAGGCGGGGTTTGACGGCTACCTGGCCAAGCCGGTCAGCAGTGATGAACTGATTAGCAAGATTAACCTGGCTCTGCGTAATGTAGCCGAAAAAGAGCAGGCTATATAAAAAGCCTGGCTAAACCCCGCAAAGCTATTGATAGATAGAAAAAACCGCCTGTCATTCAGACAAGCGGCTTTCTAGTGGGGGCGTGGGGTTCTTACATCAGGCGGGTGAGGTTTTCACGCGCACGGGACAGGCGGGAACGCACTGTGCCCATTTCGATGTTCAGCTTCGCGGCTGCTTCTTCGTAAGACAGGCCATTAACGCAGATCATCGAGATAATTTCGCGGTGATGTTCCGGTAGTTCCTTCATCTTGGTTTCCATGCGGTGCCAGTCGACAATTGATTCCTGTGACGGTTCGACGCTGCGCTGTTCCAGATAGATATCCGGATCATATTGCGTGTCGAAACGAACCTTGCGGCGGTATTCAGTTGCAAAAAGGTTGAACATGATTTTACAGCCCCATTTAAAGAAGCTTGTACCTGGTTCGAACAGGTGCTCTTTTTCTATGGCGCGCAGAATGGTTTCCTGGACCAGGTCATCAGCTTCGGCTTGATTGCCATTGGTCAGACGAAGGGCGAATAGCTTGAGCGGGCCTCTGTTTTCCAGAATACCTTCTTCAAAGGCAGTGTTCACTTGAACGTTGTTGATAATGCTGTGGTTGATGACATGTGCATTATTTGCTTGGGCCGCGGTATTCATTGCTTAAGTTCCTTTACGTTCGTTGCCTACCTAACTAACTTAGGATGGCCGTGTGAGGACAAAGTGGCCGCAATGTCATGGAACTGAAAAACTTTGTAATCTTTGTGTAACTAAAGTATTAATTTTGGTCTCAAGAAAGAGAACGAAGCTGTGATGAAAAAGGCAAATATCCTTATAATTGATGATGATAAGAACCTTCAGACTGTTATTTCCACCTATCTGGAAAATGACGGTTATGCCACATTTTCGGCCATAAGTTCCCAGCAGGCAATCGCCGAACTGGAAAAAACCCAGGTGGATGTCGTTCTTCTCGATCTGGTCCTTCCGGATGCCGATGGTTTCGACCTTCTGGGAAAAATCAAAGCCCGGACTAAGGCCCCGGTTATCGTCATCAGCGGCAAGGAAGAGACGATGGATAAAGTCGTCGGCCTTGAACTTGGCGCAGATGACTACATCACCAAGCCGTTTGAACTGCGCGAATTATCGGCGCGTATCAAGGTTGCGATGCGCCGCGCCGCGCCGAAGGTGGCTGCGGTTGTTGAGCAGACGACGCCTGTCGAAAGCAAAATCTATTTCGAGAAATGGGTGCTGGACCGCGACAAATACCAGGTTTTCGATCTGAATGGCGGCTCGCTGGACCTGACCTCGGGCGAATTTAAGCTGCTAGAGGCGCTGGTCCTGTCGCCAAACAAGGTGCTGACCCGTGAATATCTGTTCACCCTGACGCGGGATTCGTCCTTCGATGCCTATGACCGTGCTATTGATGCCCAGATCGGCAAGGTTCGCCGCAAATTTGGCGACGACCCGAAAGATTCCGGACTGATCAAAACCATTCGCGGTGTCGGTTATATGTTCTGCGGCGAGATAAAGCCCGCAACCTGATTTATGTCAGGGAACTAAAGTCCTCTCCAGCGCGTTGATCAAATGTACTCAATGCCTGAAGGAGAGATAAAATGGCTAACACCTATACAAATTCCAACTCTACCGCGTCCCCTATGTCGGCCCCACTGTCTGACGACACCAATGCATCCCTGCAAAACGTGAAAGAAGATCTGCGCACCCTGAAAACGGATGTGGTCGGTCTTGGCCGTCAGGCTACAGAAGAAGGAAAGAAGCGTCTCAATGATACTGTTTCAGTTGCTCAGGACAAAGTGTCTGAATTCAAAGAAGCCGGATACGAGGAACTCAAAGGTCTCAAATCCTACGTCAGCGAAAACCCGACACAAGCTGTTGCATACGCTTTTGCCGCCGGTCTGATCGCAAGCTTCGTCTTTGGCCGTAGATAATAAGAAGGACAATGAAAATGTTGGCAATGCTTTCACTCGTTCAACAATTGCTCAGCGTTGGCGCTGGCGCTAAAAGAAGCCACATCAGCGGGATCAATCTGAACGTGAAAAGCATTGCCGCTTTTCTGTTTGCCATGGCTGCCTCTGTTGCTGCAATAATCTTTATGATGATTGCGTTGCAGGGATGGTTGGCAATGGTCATTACGTCGCCTTATGCCGTGCCGCTTTCCTGGCTGTGCTGCGGTTTGGTCGCTCTTGTAGTTGCCGGAATTTCAGTTACCGTTGCAAAAGGTCAGAAGGAGGATCATGGTCTGATTAGTCTGGCCTATTCTACACCGAAGGCGACGCATACCAGCTCCCCCGCCCATAGTCAGTACGGTGCCGTCAACGGCTCCAACCCTGCAGCGGCTGAGCATAAATCGCCGTTCGATGAAACCTTCATCAAGAACATCACCGAGGAAGTTGCTGCCAAGATTGAGGATCATCCACTGACCTCGGTAGTTCTTGCGGGACTGGCAGGTATGGCCGCAGGCAAATCGATGGAACACCGATAGAATTTATTGGTTAAGCCGCTGCGTTGCAAAGCGCGGCGGTTTGCATTTGATCGAAATACTCTCGCAACTTTTCCTTAACGGCTTTCGGATCGGTTATTTGGTTGATGGTACTGCGCAGAATTAGGGCCGCATCGCTATCGCCGCAATACCAGCCGATATGTTTCCGGGCAATAGCAACACCAAGATGATTGCCATGATGCGCAAGCATCTCATCGTAATGGTCCTGGATCAGGTCGGAGATTTGCGCCAGCGCTGGTGCGTTGCTTTCGTGTCCGTCACGGAAATAATCCATGATCTGCCGCACGACCCAGGGGCGGCCATAACTGCCACGTCCGATCATAACGCCGTCTGCCCCTGAATCCTGCAGTGCCTGCGCTGCATTTGAGGCATCGAGGATGTCGCCATTGACGATGACCGGCACGGAAACGCTTTCTTTTACCGCCCGCACCGCACTCCAGTCGGCATGGCCTTTATACATCTGGTTACGCGTACGGCCATGGACGGTGATCATACGGATGCCCACATCTTGAGCCCGTTTAGCAAGGGCCGGGGCGTTGATGCAGCTTTCATCCCACCCTAGGCGCATTTTGACGGTAACCGGAATATTCACAGCCTTGACCGTTTCCTCCATGATCTTGGTGGCGAGGGCTTCATCTTTCATCAGGGCGGAGCCGGAGAAGTTGTTGATGACCTTTTTAACCGGGCAGCCAAAATTGAGATCGATGATAGCCGCACCCCGGTCGGCATGAATCCGTGCCGCTTCGGCAATCACCTCCGGCTCACACCCCGCCAGTTGCACGGCCATTGGGAATTCACCGGCGTAATCTATCATCCTGGTGTCTGGAGAACGGCGGATTTCCGCCAGCATCGGCCTGCTGGCGATCATTTCAGAAAAAACCAGCCCGGCCCCGAACCGCCGCACAAGACGGCGAAAAGGCAGATCCGTCACCCCGGTCATCGGGGCGAGAAACACCGGATCTTCGATTTGTACCGGCCCGATAGAAAAGCCCATTCCGACGCCACAGATTCCATATGAAATTAAGATCAGGTCTTTCTACAGAAACGGTAATAAAAAGGATAGAAATTTTAACGGCAATCTGGAAGCCTCGTCAATCTCCGCCCCCTGAGAGAGCAACGGAAGACTTTGTCTTCATCTGATTCTCAATAATCGCGCCTGCCAATGCTGCGGATAAACTGCAATCTAGCAAGCCCTGTAAAAGGCAGTTGCGTCGAAAGCGAAAAAGGGACGGTCAAAAAGTTCCGCTGAATGCTGATAATAATCTGGAATTTTGGCCGCTTTATTCCACCACACCGCCTTGAAACAGTATTTTCCGGCTATAAGTTGTCTTGGAGTAGGACAACTTAACTTTAAGGATGGGCAAAATGAACAATTCTTCAACAATTCGCAATCTGATGATCGCAATCGTCGCCGTTTTGGTGATCGGTTTTGGCTATATGGTGATGAATCAGCCGGATAACCGCAGCGTCGGTCAAAAAATCTCCGATGCGGCAGATGAACTGCCAAACATGGATAAAGCGGGCCGCCAGCTGGAAGACCGTACACCGGCGGATAAAATTGGCGATGCCGTTAAAGATGCCACACATTAAGTGTTGGTCAGATTAAGAAAAGGGGCCTTAACCGGGCCCCTTTTTTTATGCTACGCGACCCAGTCGGGACGGACCCAGTGGCAGGTATAACCGCCGGGATTTTTCTTCAGGTAATCTTGATGATAATCTTCCGCCAGATAAAAAGTATCAGCCGGTTTCACCTCGGTTACAATTTTACCAGGCCATTTTCCTGACGCGTCGGCGGCGGCGATCGTATCAACGATAATGCGGCGTTGTTCTTCGGTGTAATAGAAAAGAGCGGATCTGTACTGGCTCCCCTTGTCGTTCCCCTGTCGGTCCTTTGTCGTCGGATCGTGCATCTGGAAGAAGGCGCGGAGCAGTGTGCCGAGATCAATCTTGTCCGTATCATAGGCCAGTTCAACGGCCTCGGCATGGCCTGTTTTACCGGTTGTCATGTCTTTGTATGTCGGATTTTTGAAATCCCCGCCTGTATAACCGACGCGCGTCGTGACAACACCGAACAGCCCGCGCAAGAGATCCTGCATGCCCCAGAAGCAGCCACCGGCGAAAATAATTGTTTCAGTTCCCATCGTCTTATTCCTTTTCTGCAAACAGGGCGGCATAATCGCCATACCCTTCCGCAGCCAGATTTTCCTTTGGAATAAAGCGCAGCGAAGCCGAATTGATGCAATAGCGTAATCCACCCTGATCGCGAGGACCATCGGGAAAGACATGCCCGAGATGTGAATCGCCATGGGCTGAGCGTACTTCAGTCCGCGTCATACCATGCGTGGTGTCGGTATTTTCCGCGACATGATCGGGTTCAACAGGTCTTGTAAAGCTGGGCCACCCGCAACCGGAATCAAATTTGTCGCGTGAGGAGAACAATGGTTCGCCTGAGACGATATCAACGTAGAGGCCATCATCTTTAAAATCCCAGAAGGGATTACGAAACGGCGGCTCCGTACCGTTTTCCTGTGTGACGCGGTGCTGCACCGGGTCCAGCCTGGCGATAGTGGTCTGATCTTTAGTGTATTTCTTGGTCATGGTATTCCATCCTCTATCAGAGATGGTTCAATGTATGGCAGTTGGCAACCCCTTGGGGGAGCGCATTCCGAAGAAAGCACACTAATAATAATGTCTAAATCGCCGATGGCGCAGCAAGGGGGCTTGCTGGCTTGGGAAGATAAGGGCTTTCGAATCCTAGCTTCTGAAGCCCTTTCCTGATTTCCGGGCAGCCCATGAACAATTCCCACAGCAGCCCGGACCTGTAATTTTCAATCATCGCCACAATCGGGGCCTGGTCGATCGCCAGATGGCTTTTGGCATACCAGTCTTCGGATTCGTTGAAGGCGTCGACGAAACCGAAATCGGTCCAGATCTTATCCCCCAAGTCTTCATAGAAATGCCGAAGGGCCTGCATCGCATATTCCGGCGTATAGGGGAAAGATGCGAGGGCAGCCGTCGGTGTAATCACGCCGTGATCATTAGTGGGGGAATGTGCATCGTACTTCCGTGTGCTGTCACTGGCCGTCAGGCCCCAGCAATTGACGCCGTAACCCTTGTATTGGCCCGGGTTCTCAATGCAATGGGCGCGGTTGATCAGGACATGGCTAAGGTTCTGTTGCCAATAATCGGCATGCCCATCTTTCAGCCCGCGGGGGTCGAGACCCATGAAAGAATAATGCGTAAAGAATAACGGGCCGCCCTTGACTGGGCCAAGGGGCAGGGAGAGGCTGCCATAGATATTGCCGTTTTTGAATTCACGGCCCTTCGACCAGCTGTCTTTATAAATATCCGGCGATACCGGATGTGTGGGGGACGCCGCCGCCATCACATGGGTAATCAGGCATTCGTTCCATCCGTTAATTTCATGATTGCGTTTGTAGCCGCTATTGGGGCTCCAGTGCCAGAGAAGTTTGTTCGCGCCCTCGGGGCTGTGCCAGTCCCATTCGACATTGCACCACAACGTGTCAATGCGTGCAGCAAGGTTGACGGCGTCTTTGCGGGGAATGGTCCGCAGGTATTGGCGGGCGGTCAGCAAACCCGCCATAAGAAAAGATGTTTCAACAATATCGCCACCGTCATCATCCTCGCCGAAGGGAACAGTTTTGCCTGTGGTGCCGTCCAGGAAATGCGGGAAAACGCCGTGATGCGCCTCTGCTTTCTCCAGAAATCCGGTGATGGTTTCAAGGCGTTTGATAAGTTGCCGTTGAGGAATCCAGCCGCGTCTGGCACCCGCAAGCATCGCCATGATGCCAAATCCGGTGCCCCCGGTGGTAATGGTGTTTTCAACATCGTAACCGAAGTTCCCGACACTTCGTTCTCTGGCCATACCGCTGACAGGATGACCGAAATCCCAGAAGTAACGCAGTGTCTGTTTCTGCACCAGATCAAGAAGGTCGAAGTCGGAGAGATTTTTGACAATCTCCTTTTGCGAGGCAATGGCCTGTGCGTTAAAGCGTTTTTTTACGGTTATCATTTTTGCCCCTGCATTTTCTAAACCAGGCCCGGCGCCTGTGGCGAAGGTTGTGTTTGCCCGGCTGATGCCCTTGAATCGGTTGCGGATTTGCTCCAGTAAACACTGGCGCGGTTCAGGTGGCTGGAGGAGCCGCCTATCTGGATAATAAATTCACCCGGTTCCCAGACTCGGCGCGTATCCTCGATAGTTTCGGCAATCGAAAATTCCAGTGCTTCCGGCGTGATTTCAAAACCCAGCGTTCGGCTTTCGCCCGGTTGCAGTATGATTTTCTGGAAGTCTTTCAGGCGGCGTATAGGTTGTGTCCGGCTGGCGACAGGATCGGTAATATAAAGCTGAACGATTTCTTCCCCAGCGCGGTCGCCTGTATTGGTAACGTTGACGTAGGCTTTCAGCGTGTCGTTATCCGAAGGGCGGTCGTTGTCGAAGGTCACATCGCCATATTCAAATTCCGTGTAGCTTAGACCATGTCCGAAGGGGAAAAGCGGCGTGCTTTTGCGGTCGAGCCAGCGAAGTTTGAATTTGGCATACTCGTCTGTCTGTTCGCTGTTCCGGCCCGATGTTTTGGTGGCGTAGTTCGACCCTTGGAGGACATGACGAGGGAAGGTCATCGCCAGTTTGCCGGACGGGTTGTAATCGCCAAACAAGACGTCAGCCAATCCGCCGCCGGTTTCAGTTCCGCCAAACGGCATCCACAGCATGGTGGGAGGAAGTTTTTCTGGATACGGATCGGATTCTCCCTTTTCCACCATCGCCTTCTTCATATCATTGCTCATGCCCAGCGCAAGATCATCTTCATCCATCAGGATATTCTCCAGCGTCATAGGGCGTCCGCTCATCACCACCAGTGCAGCCGGCTTGCCGGTAGCCATGACGGCGCGGATCAGATTGATCTGATTGCGCGGCAGCCCGATATCCGTATGGCTTGCGGCTTCGCCGCTGGCTTCCTTCGCTTCACCCACGACAAGGACGACCGTATCGGCGCTCTTCGCTGCTTCAACGGCTTCGTCAATCATTTCCTGCGGGCTGCGTTTGTCGATGAACACGGTTTCGCTGAAAACGTTATAACGGCGAGCTTTCTCAACATGATTGGTAATGTTCGCACCCTTGGCGTAGAGAATTTCCGCCTGGTCCCCGGCAACATCCCTGATGCCCTCAAGAACGGTCGAGCATTTGGTCATGTCTCCCGCGACGGCCCAGGTGCCCGGCATATTTTCACGGCTGTCTGCCAGCGGTCCGATCACGGCAATCTTTCCGGCTTTGGGTAGCGGCAAGGTTTTGTCTTCATTGCGCAGCAGAACGGCGGAACGTGCAACGGTCTCACGCGCGAAAGCCCGGAATTCCGGTTCACGTGCAGCAACCGCGGCCAGCCTGTCAGTGTTCAGCGCCACAAAAGGATCATCCAGCAGGCCACATTTTTCTTTAAGCAGCAGCACACGGCGGACCGAAGCATCGATTTGCTCCATCGTCACCCGGCCTTCGGCCAGGGATTGCTCCAGGGTATCGAGAAACAAAGACCCGACCATATCCTGATCAACACCGGCCTCAAGCGCACGGGCCGCGACTTCCCTGCCGTCACCAATGCCGTGGCCGATCATTTCGTTGATACCGGTATAGTCACTGGTATCCTCAATATCCGGATTAATTTCGCGGAGAATCTGAATCAGTTTACGGTGCGCATGCATGGGGACGCCATTCACCTCGTTAAAGGCCGACATGATCGAGCATACACCCGCCTTGGCCGCGGCAATGAACGGCGGCAAATAGACATCGTGCAATTCCTGCGGGCTCATATCGGCTTCGGCATAATCAAGACCGTCGCGGGCTGCGCCATAAGCGACAAAATGCTTGGCGCAGGCAGCGACATGTTCCGGTGATATCGCCGGCCCATAACCCTGGTATCCACGCACCATTGCAACGGCGAATTTGGAAACAAGATGAGGGTCCTCACCAAACCCTTCGGCGGTACGACCCCATTGCGGCTTGCGGGAGACATCGATCATCGGGGAGTAAACATGCTGAATCCCCTCGGCGGCGGATTGCAGCCCGGCGATACGCGCGGCCTTTTCAACCATTTCCGGATCCCAGCTATTCGCCATGCCGATCGGCAGGGGGAAAATAGGCATGCGCAGGCCATGGATGACATCGGCAGCAAAGAGAAGCGGAGGGCCGTACTTAATGGCCTCGCTCTGCGTACGGCGCATGTTTTCATGGTTGATCATGTTAAAGACGCCACCCACCTGACCGGCGATAATCTTGCGCCCAAGGTCTGTGGTGACAATTGCACCGGTAAAGGCATCCCCGCCCCCGAGCAGATTGAGTTGTCCAAGCTTCTGTTTCAAAGTCATGTTTGCCATCAGATCATCAACTTTTTTGCTCATTTAAATTGCTTTCTTAAGTTCAGGTAATGGATAAGGGGCGGATTTCGGGAACGGAACAATATTCTCTGGCGTAGTGATCTCAAGGCTGCCGTTTTTGACCTCGATGATTTTGCCGAACATCGGGCGCAGCGCTTCATTTCCGGCATGGACGACGGCAATGATTGTCGCCTGAGGCAGCCTGTTTGTCAGACGGCGGCACATCTCCATTTGCAAAGCTGGGTCCATCGCGGAAAAACCTTCATCAAGAACTACGATATCTGGTTTGTTCAGCATGATGCGAGCGCAGACAAGCCTTTGCTTTTCGCCGTTGGAGAGTTTGCTGTAACTTCTTTTCTCCAGTTTCTCGAGTTCTTCCGTGGGCAGAAGAGCATTGCGCCTTTCTGTTTCAAGTTCATCAACCAGATGTCCAAGCTCTGCCTGCTCCAGAACCTCTCTGTAAGCTGCATCAGTATAGGCTTCCGGCCCCTCCGGGAGGGCGAGATTGGCGCGCAAAGTAAGGGTTTCTGTATCAAGAATGTGCGGCTCCGCCAGAACCATCTTTTTATCGCCGGGACGGAAGCATTCGCCGGAGCCATAATAATATTGTCCAAACGGTATTTTGAGCAGGCAGGATTTACCACTACCTGACTTACCAATGACCATGATGCGTTCACCCTGTCTGATCTCCAGATGGGGAACATTCAATATGGGTTGCCGCGTCTTTGGATTATCAATGACGATGTTTTTGAAAAGAATGGAGGGGCGGTTATGGTCTTTGATATAAATTTCGGCGCGATTACCGTTCTGGGCGTAGAATTTATGCGGGTCCTGTGCGTCTTCCAGACGTTTGGCCAGTTCGACCATACGGATAACCCAGGACTCCGCCTCCGAGATTGCGGGCTTGGAGGCGCCAAGCCACGCACAACTGGCCTGCAAAGTATTTATCGCTTGGGTAATCTGTAATGCCTGGCCCCAGGAATAGTTGGTTGCCGCAAAAAGGTATCCGCCGATGGTCAGGTATGCGGCACCGGATTTTCTGTTGAAGACATCGGTTGCATAGGTGTAACGGAACCTCGTTTTGGCAAGGTTCTTCAGATTCTCGATAACGCTTTGAAATATTTTTTTGACGCTATGGGCTTCGATCGCGTTTTTGCCGTAGCCTACGATTTTCGCCGATTCATTGAAGGTGGTAAGCTGCTCGGTCCGTAAGGCGCCCTCTTTACGGGTCTGGCGCAGGTTCAGTTTATCAAAGGGGTGGCCGAAAAAATTAAAAAGTTTCGTCTGCATTGCGCCAAGCAAAATGGCCGCGCCCATGCCAAACCAGAAATGCGGCCCCGGCATGCTGTATTGCTGACCCAGTATTTCTACAGGTACTTTTGAGCAGAGGGAGGCCATGACGCCGGTAAATGTTCCAATCGTAATGACAGAGGTAAAGAGACCGGTGCCTAACCCCGTAACACGGGCTGAAACTTCGAGAGGGCCCTGGGTAATGGCCTGGTCGGGATTCTCGACGTTACCCGGAAGCTGGCGCACATGATACATGGCGTTGCCGGTTTTTTTTGCCGCTTCGAACTTTTCAAACAGCCAGCGTCGCCACTCCATATCGACGATATTGCCCATATAAACCTTTGAAGCGACAGCAGCGCCGCCCACCCATGGCATCAGGAACAGGCCAGCCATATTGAAAGCAAAGTCCAGATCGAACTGACGTGCCTGAAAGGCATTGGTGACATTGGCCATGATATAGCCAACACCCGTATTCACGGCGATGTCGGCGATCGTTGCTGCGGCAAGCGCGCCAGTCAGCAGCCAGGCACTTTTCTTTTGATCCGACCGCCAATAAGCTGAAATCAGCCCCCACGCCGAACGCATGCCAGCAACCGGAGTGCCAAGGGAGCTATCCCCGAGCAATCTCTGGCGTGGGAGAAAGGGTAATTCGTCCTTTTCCTCTGGTGGAATGGGCTGGTCCATAAAAAGGGATGGCCTGTTAAAATTTTCTTATTGTGTAAAACGAAGTTAAGGAAAGGCGATGGCGATGACAAGGCGGAATCTTGTCCCATTCACTTGTGCAACGCACGGCATTTAAAGGGAAAGTGGTGTTTTCAAAGGTTTCGCTTTAGAACCTGATAACCGGGAGAAATTGATGCCTGCAAACACACCGTTTGAGAAGAGATTGTCGGAACAGTCACGCGCCAGCGCAAGAGGGTTATTGCGCTGTATTTCCGCGACGGGACTGACCAAAAAACGCGAGGCGTTCGCTCAGGCAGTGACCCCTGAAAAAGGGTCTGTCCTGGCTTCGCCCGGCATGGGCAACTGGGACCCTGACCCGGATTATTTTTTCCACTGGTGGCGCGATGCCGCCGTGGTGATGGGCGCGCTCAATACGCTGAGCCGTAATGCAAGGTGCAAGGCAACGCAGGAAAAATGGAATCATGTCTTCGATGATGCCGTAAAATTTAATCTGCGTGCGATGGAAATCGACGGGCGCAGGTTTCAAAATCAGATAGGAATCAGCGACAGGACGATTCCGGAATTCCGCAAATATCTACGGCTTGATGATGATATGGCCAAATTACTGGGCGACCGGATCATGGCCGATACACGCGTCAACCCGGATGCCACACCGGATATCCTCACCTGGGCACGCCCGCAATATGACGGACCCGCTTTACTGGCCGTTGTTGCAATGGAGCATGAAGAGATTTTATCAGGGCAGGGCAAATGCGTGCCGACCACACTCACAAAACTGATTGATAAAACCCTGGCCTTCACCGAACGCCATGCCGACGAGGCCGGTATCGATTTGTGGGAAGTCGATGGCAATTTCGATCAGCATTATTACGCCAGCGTCATCCAGCTTGGCGCAATGCACCACGGCGCCGAATGGGCAAATATGAAAGGGCAGAGGGAGAATGCGGAACGTTATCAGCTTGCGGCCTGTCGGCTGACCTCAAAGCTGGATGAACACTGGTCACGCGAACTGGGTGTTTACAAGACCGCCCGGCGGTTTGGTGATAGGGATATGTTCGGTGTGATTGATGCGTCGGCCATTCTGGCGGTCAATCTGGCGCGTTTGCCCCGCGGGCGACATTCGGTGCGGGATGACCGTATGCAGGCGACAGTGACAAAGCTGGAAGAACTATTCGCAAATTTATATCCCCTCAATCGTGGGCGCAGCGAAGGCATTGCCATCGGGCGCAACCGTGATGATAATTTTTTCGGTAATAATCCTTGGTACTGGACTACGGCGGGGCTGGCAGAATTTTACTACCGCCTTGCCGCAGATATTAAGGTCAACGGGCCCCTTATCGCGACGCCGTTGAATGCAATGTTCTGCAAACGCGCTTTTTCGGTGGCTTCCGGCTCTGAGGCCGCGATGTTGATCGCCAGGGGGGACGCACAAATGGACCTTATTCAGGCTTATACTCCCGCCAGCATGTCTCTCTCCGAGCAATTCGGCAGCGCCAGTGGCCAACCGGTTTCAGCCCGTCATCTCGGGATGAGCTATGCAGGATTTATCAATGCAACGGCCTGCCGACCACGCTAATATTCAACTTTCACAGAGGCTTACACGAGAGCGAATGAGTTTGACATAAACATTCAGGGTTAGCTATAGTATGTTTTTTCATATGAGGATTAATTATGGTTGGCGTTTACGATCACGTGGATTCGCAATCCGGAAACCAAACTCCAAAGGCTCTTTTTGAACCTGAGCCCCCTGAAACAGAACTGTCGCCAATGCCGAAATCGGTTTGGAGCAAGCTCTACGCCAACCGTGACGGGCAGATGGAAATGATCCTCGATGTTGTTTCGGAGGAGGGCATAAAAAAGGTCCAGGCAGATTACCGCACCCGTAACCCCAATTCCAATTTTCAGAAATCGGAAATACTTAAGGCGGATGGCACATACTCTTCAGGAACCGCAACCAAAACACTTCAGTCCTGGGGCGATGTCGTGCAATTCGCTGCGCTTCGCGGGGTCGACCTCCAGGGCTTGACCATCAGTCCTGAACAGAAAAAATATGCCTTTAAACGAGAGCTGCAGAACAGAAAACTGACCGGGGTTATCCTTGATTACGCCAGTTTTGACGATATGGATTTATCGGGGACGTTATTTACAAGTTCATCCATGAACTATGTAAGCCTGCAAAATACAACAGGCGTAAGGCCAAATTTTGAATCTGTCGCCGGCCAGCAGATGAATTTTAATGGGGCGAAATATGTAGAGCCGAATTTCAGAAAGATGACGGCCTTGCGATCCAATCATTTCGGCTCTGTCTATGAGCAGCCTGTCTTGCGCGATACCGACTGGAACAGCAGCCACCTTGTCGGTGCCAAGATATTCCTGGCACCGCAACGGGATTTATCTTTTGGTCTGAACCTCAGCGGCTCTCTGGCGGCGGCCTGCCTTTTCTACGGAATGGGTGTGGAAAAAGTTCAGCCCTATATCCGTTGTAATCAGGCGGCCTTCCCCGGATCGGCGTTTCACAATGTAACCATGGCGAGCGGAAGCAGTTATATGCAGAAGGCCGATTTTTCGGCGTTGGCTCTGAACGATCCGCGCCTGACGGAGGAGGAAGCCGCTTATGCAGCCTCCTTCGGTCAATGGCTGAACAGCGGGGAATCTCTGGACGGTCTTAAAGTATCGCCGGAAATGGAGCTGCCAAAACTCGACACCGCCCGTATTTATACGATGATCTCGGAAACGGAATTCTCTCCCCATAGCGCAAACGGCGAAACATCGATCTTCAGCAAACAGGAAGTTCTCGGGCGCACCAGTTTCCACGAATGTAATATGGTTGACCTCAACACCCTTCTTCCGGATACGTTGCGGCGCGCCAGGCCGGCACTAGAACCTGTTCCCGTCGTGGAGGAAGTGCAGGCTGTCCATGAAGTCATCCCCGTCGCCAAGGCAGGATTTATTCAGGTCCCCGAACTGACTTTTGACAGGAAAGTGGTCGAAGACCAGATGACGGAGCTGGCGTCCGAGAATGCCTCCATCGGCAATGTCATGTCGCTGGGCAGTAAATTGCAAAAATCCTTTAACGAAGCGTCCACGCGCGTCTCGCAATGGGCCATGGCGGTGAGCGGCCATCAATCGTCTTTCTACACCGGCCTTAAGGATCTGGCCGACCGGGTTGAGGCGCATACCTTAAACGCCCCGCTGCCCGTTGAGATTGAGGATGCTCCACCGCCACCGCCGCCTGTGCAAAAAGGTTTCTTTGCAAAGCTCGGCGCAATGTTTGGCGCGGAACAGGCCGAAGACAGAATTATGCCCGTAACGCCGGTAACGGACGCGCACGAAGAAAAATTCGCAGGCATCCGGGAGGATATTACGGGTCTTCAGAATCGTATCAATGAATCCCTGTCCAAGAATGCCGAGCGCCTCGAAAATATAGGCGCCATGAAAAAATACCTCGATACCCTGCGCCAGGCGATGACCGCCTATAATGAGGAAATCGAAAAATCCTTCCCGGCCCTGCAGGAAACCAAAGACGAGCTGTTCATGCAGACCTTGTTTATCCGTAGTGAAAGTCTCAAGGAATCAGGCCTGATGCTTGATACCCTTGGACAAAGCCTGAAGGACCTTCTTGAGGCGGAAATTAAAAAAGGGATCAGCATCCAGTGGGTTCAGGGTGTCGCCATGCCGAAACTGAACACCCAGTTCTCACGCGCCGTGGGCCTGCACGACCTGGCAATAGCGTTGAAAAAGGGTGATGGAAGTTATCAGCAGGACCAGATCCTGAGCGGGCTTTATAATGTCTGCGCCCGCAACGCGGGTGAGGGCGATAAGATTGAGGATCAACTGGAGATTTCTTTCAACGCCTCGAAAACTGCGATAGCCGAGGCGCTGCGAAGCTCGCTGGTCACAATGGAAAAAGCTGAAACCCTGAAGGCCAATGCCCTCTCTGCGATCCTGACCCCGGTTTAAGGTATAAAAAGACCCAAAAGGTTGGTTTCGGACCGTTTCCGGCAAGGTTTTTCCAATAATCCCCTTTGACATCAGGGGGGTAAATCCGTATATTCCGGCCATTCCCAAGAAGCGGGGCATGTCGCCCCCGTTGGCTTTTATCAGGTGATAGACGTCAATGCCGATCAGGACTATCGGGACAACAACAAGAACAAAGGTACCAAACGATGAGTGAAAAACGTCCAGAAGCAAAGCACAAGATTGACCGCCGCCTTGGCGTCAACCTCTGGGGCCGCGCAAAATCCCCATTCAACAAACGCCAGACCGGCCCGGGCCAGCACGGCGCGAACCGCGGCAAGCTCTCCGACTACGGAACACAGCTGCGCGCGAAACAGAAACTCAAAGGCTACTACGGCAACATCGGCGAGCGTCAGTTCGCCCGTTACTATGACGAAGCGATCCGCCTGCGTGGCGATTCCGGCCAGCAACTCGTTGGTCTGCTGGAACGTCGTCTGGATGCAGTCGTCTACCGCGCGAAATTCGTCGCGACCGTATTCGCCGCACGTCAATTCGTCAGCCACGGCCATGTCATGGTCAATGGCGTTCGGTGCACCACGCCGTCCTACCAGGTTAAAGAAGGCGACGTCATTGAAGTGAAAGAAAAAACCCGTCAGATGGCGATGTACCAGATGGCAACCGAACTGGCCGAGCGTGACGTTCCTGAATATGTTCAGGTCGACCACAAAGCCGGTAAAGCAACCTTCCTGCGCGTACCGAAACTGGAAGACATTCCATACCCGGTACAGATGGAACCGAACCTGGTTATCGAATTCTACTCCCGTTAAGTTTTACGGGACGAAATTGGAGAAAGGGCCGCAGAAATGCGGTCCTTTTTTATGGCCCGCGCAAATGACGTCGCAGCAATTCCACATTGCGGATGTTGGCCTTCCATTTCACATCGAACAGATCGCCGACCACTGGCACCGCTCCGATCAGCCAGTCTATCGCGATGTTCGTCACCATGCGGACTTTGATATGGCGGGGCAGGTTATGTTGCATGGCGCGGTGGACGATATAGGCAGACACCGCCAGCCCGATCGTATCGCCGATGCCGGGTATCAGGCCGACTAGCGAGTCCAGCCCGAAATGAATGTTTGTGCCGGGAATGATAAACCTGGCATCCATTAAAGAAGCCAGGTTTTCAAGTTCGGCAAGACGCGTGTCGTTTTTGTGCATGAAAATAATGTAGAGGCCGTGAAGCAGAAATCAATCGCTCTGGCTATTTCAGCCGCTTGCCGATCAGGGCCGAGATGATGCCGTGAAACGTTTTCACTTCCTGATCCGTCATTTCGGCCCGTGTGAACATGGCGTGAAGATTGCGCAGGACGGTGGGTTTCATGTCGGGTGCACGGAAGAAGCCGCTTTCCTGCAGTTCTTTTTCCAGCCGTGCATTCAGTTCGGTCATCGATGCCTGCGTCGCAGGGAAACTGTAATTATCGACCAGTTGCCTGGCCGGTGTGTTATCACCCGCCACCATCCATTCATAGGCGACCAGCAACACGGCCTGTGCCAGGTTGAGGGAAGAAAAACCGGGGTTGAGGGGAATGGTAATGACCGTCCCCGCAAAGGCGACATCGTCGTTCACCAGTCCGGAACGCTCCGCCCCGAACAGCAGGCCGATGCGTTGGCCCGCCGCCTCGCGTACCCGCATATCCAGACCGGCGCCGCGCGCGGTCGCAACCTTTTTGACCATATCCCGCGGACGGGCCGTGGTGGCATAGACATGGTGCAGATCGGCAACTGCCTCGGCGGTGGAGGTGAATACTTTAACGGGCGGCATCATGGCGAGCGCTCCGGACGAATTGGCATCGGCCCGTTCATTAGGCCAGCCGTCACGCGGGTTGATGATGCGCAGCTCGCTCAGCCCGCAATTCAGCATCGCCCGCGCCGCCGCCCCTATATTTTCCCCCATTTGCGGGTTGACGAGAATAACGACGGGACCGCCAGAGGTGGGGGCTAATTGTGAGTGATCTGTTCCGGTCATGGGCCTGTTCTATAAAGGTATTATGCCTGTTTCGCAAACATTGAAGAAAAACGTTGCGCACCAATCGTTTAACATATTAGTGTGTTGCTAAAGGGCAGCAGGGAAAATAATGGGTCAAAAAGTAAAACAGCAAAAGCGTCAGGCGCTCGAGGGTCGTATTGCTGCGCGTAACGACGATTCGCGTATTGGCCGCACAAAACAGCCTTTACCAAAAAGCGCTCTGAACAACGCCGCCCAGGATCAGCCCTCAATGCTCTATATTGAAGGCACCACGCTCGATAAGGCGGGAACCATCCTGATGGATGACGGCTTTGCCATCGTCAAGACTTCGCGCGGCTGGCGGCTCCAGGTCAGTATTGTCGATATGCCTTCCCTGATTGCGGATGGCAGCGAAATGGAGAGGGAGGCAAGTCGCTTGCGTGTTGAAAAAAATACCGGCGAAGAACACATCCAGAGAATTTTTCCTTACGGACTTTTACGGCATAAGGCCAGTTTCAGACCGGGCATGAAAAGCCCGTCCATCACCTTTGAAATCTGCCTTGATACGGAGCTCAATGTAACCGCCTCACGTATCTACCGCGCCGCTTTCATCAACCGCAGCAGCTATTCTTTCAATGCCGCCGATGAAAAGGCGTTCGCGGGCAAGGATCCGGAGCTGGCAATGCAGCTGGAGCTTGGGCAGGGCCTGTACCGGAAACGCATCAATGATGCGCTTATCTCCATGAAACGCTCGCTGGGAATTTGTGAAGTACATACGCCATCACCCATTGCGGCGGATGACTCGATCCTAAGATCAAAACGCCTTATTCAGGAGATAACCCATCTCGCCAACAGGGCAGCGGCACAATATCTATCTGACAATAAAATTCCGGCGCCCTTTCTGCGCCGTGCTGCGGAAATCCAGGCCATGCACGTTTCGCCGTGCTATGATTTCGACCGCCGCATGAATGTACTGGCGGACCGGATCGCGTGCGACATTCTCGGGTCTGTGGATGCAAATATCCGTGTGACCTCGCCCATGCGCCGTTACAATGAATTCCTGGGCCTGAAAATCATTGCCGATCATATCGATGGCAATAAAGTCAGCGCCTTCACGGCAGGGATGACCAAATGCCTGCTGACTGAATTCAGGGACGCAGCCGCATCGCCTTTGCTCCTGGATACATGGAAACGGCAATGGCAATACGAATTCAGGCGCCAGATGTGTACGCAAGGATTACCCGCCGTACAAAACGGGGCTGATATCTATCTCGCCCTGCGCCAGGAGTGTACAGAGGCGAAGCGGCCCGCGCCTGTTGTATCCTTGCGCAAGATCGAAACGGCTCATATGGCGCTCTATCTGGCGGGGTTCACCAATGCCAGCGCACCGCAGGCGGCCAATCCCGTCACAGCCTGG
>JAQGJB010000045.1 GCA_028290825.1 Micavibrio sp. | reverse complement strand
TTTATCCGATATTGCATTATGCAGCCGCGCGCTGATCCGCCTGGGGGCCCAGCCGATTACTTCGTTTAACGACGGGACTGCGGAATCCGAGATTGCGGGGGCGTTGTTCGGTGTCGTGCGGGACGCGATGCTGTCGGCGTACAGCTGGAGCTTTGCGCTGGGGCAGGCATCTTTAAGTCAGCTGGAGTCGCCGCCTCTGGCCGATTACCAGTATGCGTTTCAGTTGCCATCGGATTTCCTGCGCGCGATGTCGGCAGGGGCGGGCGGGCGCGGACGCGGATTGAATTACCGCATTACGCGCAATGTCCTGCACACCAATTCGACTGAGGTAACGCTGACCTATATCTTCAGGCCGGAGGAGGAGGAGTTTCCGCCGTATTTCGATTCAATCCTGATTGCCAAACTGAGCGCGGAATTCTGCATTCCGGTGACGGAGAATACTGCGCGGGCGGAGACGCTGACGCGGATGGCGGACCTGGAATTCCAGCGGGCGCGGCAGATCGATGCGCAGCAGGACAGCCCTGTGCAGATTGAGGATTTCAGCCTTATTAAGGTGAGGGAATAACACATGTCACGCATTCGTCAGATTAAAACGACCTTCACCGCGGGAGAGATTTCGCGGTCCCTGCTCGGGCGGGGGGATTTGCGGGCTTATGATAACGGCGCAATGACTCTCCGCAATGTGTTTATCCAGCCAACCGGCGGCGTGACGCGCCGGGCGGGGACGCGGTATGTGGATACGGCGCGTGGACCGGGCCGCCTGATTTCGTTCGAGTTTAATACGGAGCAGGTTTATCTGCTGGTCCTCACCGCGGGAAAACTGGATATTTATGCGGATGGGGGCTTGTCGCAGACGATCGATGCGCCGTGGGAGGAAAACCAGGTGCAGAATATCGCGTGGACCCAGAGCGCGGACACTATGCTGATCGTGCATCCGGATATTTCTCCGCTGCGGCTGGTGCGGCAGGCGGGTGGGAATTTTGCGCTGCTTGAATGGGAATTCTTTGTCGATGACGGCGTCACGTATCAGCCCTATTACAAATTCGCCGATCCTCAAGTGAACCTGACGCCGAGTGCCACCACCGGGACGATCACGATCACCGCATCGGCAAGTGTTTTTGTGGCGGAGCATCAAGGAGTGCATTTACGCATCGGCGGCAAGGAGGTTTTGATCACGGATTTCGATTCCGGCACGGTGGTGAGTGCCCAGGTGGTTGAAACACTGGCCGCTACAAGCGCGACCATTGACTGGGAAGAGCAGGCGTTCAGCGCGGTGCGGGGTTATCCGGCGACGGTTGCGTTTCATCAGGGACGTCTGGTGATTGGCGGATCACGCGATTTGCCGAACAGATTGTGGTTTTCGAAGTCGAATGATATGTTCAATTTCGACCAGGGGACGGGGCTGGACGATGAGTCCATAGAATTCGCCATCCTGTCCGATCAGGTCAATGCCATTCGCGGCATGTTCGCGGGACGGCATCTTCAGGTGTTTACTTCGGGATCGGAATGGATGGTGTCGGGCACGCCGCTGACCCCCACGACCGTGCAGGTGGCGCGGCAGACGCGCATCGGGTCGCTGGTCGACCGGCATGTGCCGCCGGTGAATGTCGAAGGGGCGACATTGTTTATCGCGCGCAACCGGCAGCAGATCTGCGAATTCATTTATACCGATCTGGAACAGGCGTATCAGACGACGGATCTGGCCCTGCTGTCGCGGCATATGATTGTCGACCCGGTGGACCAGGATTTCGACCCGCGGCGCAGGTTGCTGTTTATCGTTCGCGGGGACGGGAAGCTGCTTAGTCTTACCGTTTACAGGGCGGAGGCGGTGGCAGCCTGGACGATGCATGAAACCGGAGGGCATGAAACCGGGGGTGCGTTCCTGTCGGTCGCGGTGGTCGGGGATAATGTCTATACCCTGGTCCAGCGGGCGCAGGGGGTGATGATCGAGCAGCTTGACGATGCGCTGGACCTGGATTGCGCGCTGGAAGGAACGCATGCGGAACCGGCGGCGGTGTGGGCGGGGCTGGGCCACCTGGAGGGGGAGAGGGTTTCGATCCTCGCCGACGGGGTGGTGCAGGCGGATCAGGATGTTCATGAAGGTTCGGTGACGCTGGAGAATCCTGCACGTCAGGTGGTGATCGGGTTGCCGTTTACGCATGTGGTGGAACCTTTGCCGCCGGGATCGCAGGGGGCGGACGGGGCGGCGCGCGCGGTGCGGCTGATCGAGGCATCGTTCAGGATCGAGGGGACAGCGGCGCTCAGGCTTGATACCGGCCGGGGCCTGCGTGATATCGCCCTGCGCCAGATCGGCGTGGATGCGTCGCCGGGTTTACCGCCGCCGGTGGTGAGCGGCGATATCCGTGTGCGGGCGTTCGGATGGATGCCGGGCGGGACAAGGCCGTTATGGCGGATCGAGCAGTCGGTGCCGTTGCCGTTTACGTTGCTGGCGGTCAGTACAGAATTAACAGTGAACGATTAGGAAGAGGATATTTTCGATGGGTGCATTATCGGCAGGGGGCCTGATCGGCTCGCTCTCCACGGCGGCGACGGTTTTAAAGACGCTGGATTCGACGTTTTCGGCAATCCAGGGGTTCGGCAGTTCGGCGGAAAAACAGGCGCAGGCGAATGCGCTGGCACAACAGGATCTGGCCTTGCGGCAGTTGCAGGCGCAGCAGGCCCTCGGGCAGGCGAATGCAGAGCAGGATGCCGCCCTGCAGCGGCAGAAGATCGCCAATGATACGGCAGGTGCGGAGGCGACACGCATGGCGGCGCTGCGCCGCGCGGTGGCGCGGCAGAACGCGCAGTTCGGGGCGTCGGGCCTGAGCAGCGAGGATGGATCGTCGGAGGCGGTGATGCTGGGGCTGGTAAACCAGAGCGACGCCGACAAGGCGGGGCAGGATGCACTCGACACCCTGCGCTATCAGGCGATCGATCAAAATCTGGGACAGCAAAAAAGCGTGGACGTCCTGCAGCAGGCCCAGTTGCAGCAAAAGCAGAAGCTGCAAAACATCATCGCGGGAGCATAGGGGATGAGCTTCACCGCGTATGCCATGGAATCAAATGGTCACCAAATGGGGACATTGTCGCCACATTCCCGTCAAAAGGCGGAGGCATATACAGCGGCATCGTTTCAACTCTCTTGCATAACCGGAGAGATCATTATGCTGGTAGCGCGTTTAAAACAGATTTTCATGGCGGCGGCGCTGAGCCTTGGCGTACTGGCGAGCCCTGTTCAGGCGGGGACGCATAATTTGTCCCGGCAGGCATTGTCCTGCGATTCAACCACAGAGGTAAAAGCGGGCGAGGCCTCCTGGTACGGACCGGGCTTTCATGGCCGCAAGACAGCCAACGGTGAAAAATTCAATATGTATGCGATGACGGCGGCGCATAAAACGCTGAAGCTTGGCACGCGCATCAAAGTGACCAATGAGGATAACGGCGAAGAACTGATCGTGCGGGTCAATGACCGCGGACCCTATGTGAAGGGGCGGATTCTGGACCTTTCCCGCGGGGCGGCAGCCAAACTTGGCTTTGAGGATCAGGGTGTTATCCATGTGGCATACCGGGTTTGTCCTGAAGTCTGACAGGCCCTGGCCCCGGTTTTTTGCATGGGGAGCCGAGTTCGGTTATACCTGTGCGCATGAAAATGACGATCCTCACCCTTATTGCGGTTGCCGGGTTTGCCGCGACCGCACAGGCGGCAACGCATAAGCCAGTGCCAAAGCCGGGGATCAAGCCGATCAACCAGTCCTGCCGGGCGAGCAAACAGGCATCCAGCGGGACGGCGTCATGGTACGGGTTCGAACTGCACGGGCAGCGCATGGCGGATGGCGGGCGTTTTGATATGCTGGCCCTGACCGCGGCGCACCGGACGTTGCCGTTCGGCACGCGCGTCCAGGTGAAGAACAGCCGCAACGGCAAGATGGTCGTGGTGCGGATCACCGATCGCGGGCCGTATGCGCAGGGGCGGATAATCGATGTGTCGAAGGAAGCGGCCCGGAAACTGAACTTCGTTGCGAACGGAACGGCGGTGGTGGAGATCAGGAAGTGCCTGAGCAAGGCGGCGTATGAGAAGGAGCAGAGGAATGAAGGCCATGTCCAGCCCCGGGTAAAACCCCGAAAGAAAAAAAATTAATCAGACCCGCCCCCAGTGGCGGGTTTTTTATTGCCCAAATCAAAGGAGAAGAAAATGACCGCGCATATCAAGATGCCCGATGTGATCCCCGTTGTCCGTTATCTGGCGGACGGGGAGCAGAGCGTATTCACCTACCCATTTCCGATTTTCGCCAGTGAGGATCTGCGCGTGTCGTTTGACGGGGCGGAGCAGGCCTTCGGCTTTGGGGTTGCCGGGTCCGGCGATACGGCGGGCGGGAGTGTGACGTTCGAAATTGCCCCGGCCAGCGGCGTTATTGTGACCATTGCGCGCGTCCTGCCACTGGAGCGCGTGACCGATTTCATCGAGGGCGGGGATTTTTCGGCGCGGGCGATCAATAACGAACTGGATTACCTGACAGCGAGCGTGCAGCAGGTGAGCCGTGCGCAGGGTCTGATGCTGGGCTATGGCGATGCGGAAAACCCCGGTGTCACAACCCTGCCCGACCGGGCGCTGCGGGCCAACAAGGCGTTGGGGTTTGACGGTGATGGCAATCCGGTTGCGGTGTCGCTGGCGGGGGCGATGGCGGCGCCGGACTTTACGGCGGTTGGAACGGGGGCGGCGACGCGGACAGCGGCGGACAAGTTTTCCGATCTTGTGTCGGTGAAGGATTTCGGCGCGACCGGGGACGGGTTGAGCGATGACCGGCTGGCGTTTCAAAAGGCATTGGCGGCGCATGATTCAGTGTTTGTGCCAAACGGAGTTTATCTGATCAGCGGAACGGTGTCGGTGGGGGAACGAAAGGCTCTGCTGGGGGCCGGGCAGAAATCGGTGATCCGGGCGCAGTCGAACGATTTTGCGGCAATCGAGCTTCCGGCGGGCTATGCGCGGGTGCAGGATTTAAGGATCGAGGGGGGTGCGCACGGCATCCTGCTGAACGGGCGGACGGGGCCGTGCGTGCAGAATAATATCTGCGATGTCACGGTATGGCAGGCGACGGTGGGGGTGACGCTCGATGGGTATAACGATACCAACTGGCCGTGTTACTGGAACAATTTTGCGCGGGTGCTGGTGGCGCAGCCTTCGCTGCACGGGGTTCACCTGAAAAAATCGGGGGCGGGGGATACGCCGAATGCGAACCATTTCCATGCGTGCCGGGTTTATTCCCTGTCGGCGGATATCGCGGGGGCCGGGTTTTATGTCGAACACGGGGCGTTCAGCAATTCCTTTATCGATTGCGAGGCGAATGTGAAGGGCACGGCGCTGGCGTGTTTCCGTCTCGGGGCGCATTCGTCGAAGACGCTGCTCATCAACCCGTTTGCGGAGTCGAATAACGGCGTTCCGAATGTGCAGCTGGATTCAGGAAGCGTGGAGATGGCAATTTTCAACCTGACGTCGATGAGCGACGGGGCGGCGATTTACGATTTGTCGGACGGAAACTACGACGCGGTGAATGCGGGATATCCGAACAAGAACAGGTTGCGGAAAACCACGGTGACCGATCTGAATGCGACCCTGATGCGGTATGACACGGAATATATCGACTCGCACGGCACGGTGCAGCTGGACCTGTCGCATTCCGTGCATCTGGTGTCGGCGTCTTCGGGGGCGCTGAATGTCAAGCTGCCCCACGCCACGGAGGCGACGGGCGTCACCATGACGGTGAAGAAGATCGACAATACCGGGAATATCGTGACGATCCTGGAAGAGGACGGCGACGGGCCGGACCGGAAGGCGATCCAGCTGGGCGGGCAGTATGATTTTGCGGTGATGATATCGAACGGGGCGGAGTGGTTTATCGTTTCATGCAACCGGATGGCGGGCAATACGCGGTATTTTGACGGGTCTGGCCTGTATGACATCGATATGGCGGTGGATGTTTATCTGCTGTCGTCGTTTGGCGGGGCGATGACGGCGCGCCTGCCGCCGGCCAATGCGGCGAAGGCGGCGGGCCGGATTATCACCCTCAAGAAAACGGACGGGTCGGCAAACCATATCACCGTGACGGAACAGGGCGGATCAGGGCCGGATCAGTACAGCCAGGTGCTAAGCAGCCAGTATGACACGGTGACGGTGGTCTCAAACGGAGGGCAATGGTTTATCGTCTCGCGGTATCCGTAAGTTCTATCAGGAAAGGGAAAAGAGCATGACAGCAAGTATAGAAAACAGGTCGCGGGAGCAGATCGCCGCGTTTCTGCCCGATGCGATCACGACGGCGATGACGTCGTATCAGAAGCAGATGGAGGCGGAGGAAAATGACGATTTATCATTCAAGGAAAAACATGCTTCGTGCAAAACGGCGCTGGCGCATATTGAATTATTGCTGAAACTCGCGCGCTGGGCGGATTTGCCGGATGCGGCGATGCCCCGGAACGACCAGGTGATTCTGGCGGCGGTTCTGGCGGAGGCGGAACGGGAACTGGCAGGATATGGGGAATAATTATCAGCTGCAGGCGAATTAGATGGCGCGGTGGTTGGGTACGGGATAGGGTTAAGGCTCATTCAAATAAAAGGGGGTTATGATGGCGGGCAGACTGAAGGCGATCAGCGCATTTTTCCGGAGTCATTTTATCCTCGCTTTTGCCTGCGGGCTGGCCTCCGGCATTGCGGTTATGGGTTATGAGACGCAAAAGGGCGAACCGGAGGCCGCGACGTATGCGCTGATGTTCGCGGCGGGGTGCATGGCGATGATGTACGTCATCAAGGCGATGACGGCGCGATAGACGCCGCCAGCGCATTTTTTTAGATTACGAAACGGCCTCCTTCACGGGGGCCGTTTTCTTTTTTGGAGTATTGCATGCATGAAACTGATCGAACACCCGATAGCGTTCCGCCTGTTCCTGATCGCGTGGAACCAGGCGCAGGGAATGACATCGCCGAAGGTCCACCGGGATATGGCGGACTGGCTTCACGCGCGATGGGAGTCGGGGGACCGCCGGTTATTGCTTATGGCTTTTCGGTCATGCGGGAAATCAAGCGTGGTCGGGGTGTTTGCCGCGTGGTTGCTGTATGCCTGTCCGGATTTGCGTATCCTTGTTTTAGCGGCGGAGGGCAGCCTGGCGCGGAAGATGGTACGGAATGTGCGGAAGATTATTGAGAAGCATCCCCTGACCGGGCATCTGGTTCCCGCCAATGCGGAACAATGGGCGGGGGAACGGTTTACCGTGGCGCGGCGGCTGGAGCTTCGCGACCCGTCGATGGCGGCGCGCGGGATGGATGCGAATATCACGGGCACGCGCGCCGATGTGATCATCTGCGACGATGTGGAGGTGCCGAAGACGGCGGCGACGGCGGATAAGCGCGAGGCCCTGCGGGAAAAACTGGACGAGCTGAATTTCATTCTGGCGCCGGGCGGGACGATCGTGTTCACGGGGACGCCGCATAGCTGGTACACGATATACGCGAACGAGGCGCGGGTGGAGATTGGCGAGGCGGAGCCTTACCTGAAGGATTATACGCGGTATGAGGTGCCGATCCTCGACGCCGAGGGGCGCAGCGCCTGGCCGGAGCGGTATTCGGTGGAGGAGATCGAGACCCTGCGCCAGAGAGCCGGGCCAAACAGGTTTACGTCGCAGATGATGCTCATCCCTGTGAATGTGGAGGAAGGACATTTGGATATCGCCCTGCTGCGCCGGTATAGCGCGGAGATCGACTATACGAAGGAACTTGACCGCCTGGAGATCGGGGGACGCAGGATGGTGGATTGCTGCGCGTTCTGGGACCCGGCACTGGCGGGGCGGGATGCATCGGTGGTGGCTATCGCCTTTATCAGCGAGGATCATGATATATGGCTGCACCGCGTGGTTTATCTGCGCAAGGGCAGTAATGTCGACCCGCTGGGGAACCAGGTAGGGCAGCTGGCGCTGTTGCTGCAGATGAATCATGTGCCGTTGCTGACGGTTGAGACGAACGGGATCGGGGCGACACTGCCGAAGCTTTTGCGCAAGGAGCTGGGGGAGCGGAATATTCCGTGCGTGGTGATGGGGCGGCCAACCACCGACAACAAGAACACACGAATTCAGGAGGCCCTGGATACAGTCATGGCGGCGGGGATGCTGCACGTGCATGAACAGGTTTACAGCACAGCCTTTATCCGCGAGATGCAGGAATGGACGCCCAAGAGCACAGGCGGGCGCGATGACGGTCTGGATGCGGTGGCGAGCGCCCTGAGGATGCGGCAGCCGCGGGTCGCGCCGGGCAAGGCGGTGGGCAGAAGGACATGGCAGGACAGTTCAAAAATGCAGACAGCGAAGACCGAGTTTGAGGTTTAGTACCGCTACGGGACGCTCAACAAAAAAGGACAGGAGGTTTTGAATGCCGCATTTATCAATCGATCTGGCGTGGTGGATCACCGTGATCGAGCTTCCCTTCATGGGCGGGTTGTTCTGGATGATCTGGCATGTGCGGCGGGAGGGGGAGGAGGCGGTGGGGCGGTTAAGGGATGTGATCGATTCACGCAATGCGCAGATGCGGGAGGGATTGTCGGCCTTCAAGCTGGAGGTGGCGAAGAATTACGCGGCGGCGCAGGACCTGAAGGATGTGGAAGACAGGCTGGTCGGGCATTTGCTGCGGATTGAATCGAAGCTGGATGTCACGGCGCTGAAAACCGAGGCGTTAAAGGCGGGGGCGCAGGGACAGGGGTGATTATTGAACAGGAGGAAACCATGAGAAGACTGATTGCGGTGCCGGGCAGTGTTGATGCTGCGCCGGTGGATTATCAATTGCAGATCGAGGCGAATGTTCTGGCGCGGACGATATGGGGAGAGGCGCGGGGCGAAGGTGTCGCAGGGATGCAGGGGGTGGGAAATGTTGTGATGAACAGGGTGCGCATTGCGCGGCAGAAGGGAAAGTTCTGGTGGGGAAACGATGTGATCGGCGTCTGCCAGAAGCCTTACCAGTTTTCATGCTGGAATAAAGGCGATGCGAATTTTGAAAAAATACAGGCGGTGGATGGGCGTGACCTGGTATTTGCGAGCGCGATGCGCCTGGGGTTCCGGGCGGTGATCGGGCAGCTGGCGGATATCACCGGCGGGGCAACGCATTATCATGCGGCTGGGATGATGCCCAATTGGGCGCGGGGACAGGTTCCGAGCGCGACGATCGGGCGGCATGTTTTTTACCGGGATATCGCCTAAGCCGGATATTTGATTGCATTTTAAGACAGGAGAGGCAGATGGTTGCAGCGGTTTTACTAGAGGCAGGGTTGCCGTTTATGGCGAAGGTTCTGGCGGAGTCTCTGGGGAAGGTGGATAGTCCGCTGGCCCAGACGGCTTCGGAGACGCTTGGCCGGGTCAGCGACGCGATTACCGGCGGGTCGATTACGCCGGAGCAGATGGCGGAGGCCAATCGCCATGCGGAGGTGATGGCGGGGATTAGCGCCGAAACCGACAAGGCGGCGTATGAGCAGATCAATGAATCGCTGCGGGCCGAGGTGGCGTCGGAAGATAAATATGTGCGGCGCATGCGCCCGACCTTCGGTTATATCATTGCCGCAAGCTGGGGCGCGCAGATGATGGCGGTAGCCTATGTCATCGTGTTTCGTACGGAGGAAGCCAATATGGTGATCAATGCCATGCAGTCGATGGGCACGCTCTGGACCGTCGGACTTTCTGTCCTTGGTATTTACGTCTATAAACGCAGTGAAGATAAAAAGTTTCTCCCCCCATCTTCCGCGCCAACGGTCCAGAACCGCACATCGCCCGCAACATCCGCAGCAGATTCTCTGCCATTGCGGCAATCCAATAAATATCAGTTTAATGAATGATCGCCGTGCAGCCGGCAATCGATGGCAGCAATCAGCATGGCGTTATAGACACGCTGCACCGTCAGGGGATCGAGGTCGCCGACGGCGCAGCCCGCCTTGCACATCCGCGCGGTCGGATTCTCCGGCACAAGACGGATACCGATTTCACCGAGTACTTCGAGGGTATTCATTTCTTCTGTCTGTGGCATTGCTTTCACCCATGAGCTGATAGTTTCTGATTTTTATACCATCAGGCTATGCAAACGTTGTGCGCAGTGCGGCAAACCTATCCCCCTGATAATTCCAAAGCCTTATAAGTAAAACAGAATATTCTTATGTAAGGCTGAAAGTATAGGTTTGCGGGTATATATCAGATTTTGATCATATGTTGCAGAATGCGACGCTAAAGCGGAGTTTCGGCGGCCAGACTTGCAATCTGCACATGGTGTTTGTGTTCGCGCCAGATGATCAGGATACCGGCGGCGACAATGATCACCGAGCCGATAAAGGTCGTCAGGGCCGGGATATTTCCGAAGACAAAATAGCCGAGGAGTGAACCCCATACCATCTGGGTATAATGGAAAGGGGCAACCACGGCGGTTTCACGGGCACGGGCAAAGCCAGCCGACCACAGCAGCAGGCCGAACATGGCGAGCGGCGAGAACAGCAAAAGCAACGACATGTCCAGCGGCGCGACAGGAATCTTAAACCCGGTCATCAGCATCGCCGGAATATAAATCAGCGCCGAGGCGAAGAACGGGAAGAAGACGAAGCGGGCCGGGATAGGGTCCGGGCCGATTTTGCGGATCGTAATGGCGGACATGGTGGCGCAGACGACGGAGCCGAGCGCGTAGAGATAGCCGACGTTATGCGAGGCGAAAGACGGGCCAACGATAATCAGCACGCCGATAAAGCCGAAACCAATCGCGCCGATACGGAACAGGCCGATGCTTTCCTTGAGCACGAAGGCGGCGAGAAGGGCCGTGGCCATCGGGGTCAGGAAGACGATGCCGTAGAAATCCGACATCGGAATATTAGAGAGGGCCATGATCGTGCAGTAAGACGAAACCGCCTGGGCCAGGGACCGGGCGAGGTACCATTTCCATTTTGGCGTTTTAAAACCGTCGATGCCGTAATGGCGCACAATATAACCGCCGGCAATGCTGGCGCCGATGCCGCCGCTGAACGCCAGGATCTGGAAGGGGCTGTAGCTTGAGGAGAGGTATTTCGAGATCGCATCACAGATGCAGTAGAGAAACCAGCCGCTGGAGGCGAGAAGAATGGCTTCGAGGGATTGGCGGAACGCAGGCGGGGCAGGCAGGGACATGGGTGGAAACTTTCTAACGCAAAGGGAGGCGCGGCGGGCGGCGCGTTAAAAGGACTATGCAGGCGCATTGTCGCTAAAATATGGCGATGCAGCATTATTTGTGTGGCGTCGCCCTCCCCTCTTTATCCCCCCTCCCGCTAAAGCAGGAGGGGGAGATCATTTCGGGGTGACGTGATCGTGTAAGGATGAGGTTATTTAACGAAGCGCAACGCCGCGCTGGCGTTCGCGCACGCGGTTGGTGGCGTTGCCGTCGAAGCGGATGCTGCCGATTTCGCTCCATTTGACGAATTGCTGGTGCGAGGGGACGGGATCGAGTTCGACCTCGACCCAGTTTTCGGGAATTTCCTGCAGGCCGTACGTATGGATGGACGCATTGGTGTTCATGACGTATTCGCGGCGGTTGTGGAATTTTTCCAGTTTGTCGGGTGGCAGCTGAAAGAAATTCTGGTCAGGTTTTTCGTGGAAATAACGTTCGTCGAGCGGTACGCGGACAATGCAGTCGGCGATCAGCCAGGAGGGTCTGTCCGATCTTGTGCCGAGCGGGTAGACTTGGAATTTATAGCTGAATTCTTTATGGGCGCTGCGTGTAACGGGGTGGAGTTCGAGACCGGCCAGTCTGCCGCTGTCGCGATCCTTATAGGCTTTCCACACCGCGCAGGGGCGGAAAGCCTGGCCATCATTGTCATGATCGAGAAGATCGGCAATCCGCATCATCAAATAACGACCCTGCCATAGATGTTCGGGAAGTGCGAGTTTCGAAGGTGGCTCGGTCGCTTCCCTGTTGAAGAGGGTGCCGAGGGCGCGCAGACCTTCGAGGTCGCCGGGTCCCGCATGCGGCAGCAGCATCAGGAAGGTGGCTTCCGGGGACAGTTCCGGTTCCGGCGCTTCGACCGGCAGGACGGTTCCGGCACGGGAGAAATCGAGAGGGGGGCGCGGGGCATGGACGCTGGGGCGTTTTTTGTGGCGGGCGTTGTAGTCATTCTGGCGCATCAAGGCCTGATGGGCGGCCTCGATACTGGCCAGGCATTTCATGACGTAATCGCCGTCCAGCTTATCGGGATCCTTGCGGAAGGCCCAGTCGGCATGCAGACGGGCGAGGTCGATTTCCGACAGAGGCGTGAAATCATGTTTGTGGTGCGGTGAAACGATAGCCTCGCCCGCCAGATGCATGGCCGGGAGATACCACTGATTTTTATCGAGGCCGCGAAAACGGGAAATGGACGGGAAAGGTAATCTGCTGCCTGCGTCGAGGCTTTCGGCAATATCGCCGAACAGTTCGGGCGAAACCCTGCCGATGCGTTCGACATCGTAGACATCGCCGTAAAAATAATCCTGGGTCAGCGGAACGACATCGGTGCGGTCGATTTTCATTACGCCCTGATCGATCAGACCCCGGACCAGGCCCCGGCGCAGCATCGACTGGGTGATCAGGAAATTGTCGTGGTCGGTGCACCAGGTGCGCGTCTGGCTGAAGCGCGCGACGTGGAGGGCGGTGTATTCCAGTGTCTGCGGGTCCATCTGCAGACCGAGGACCATGACATTGCGGCGGCACATCTCGGCTTCGTCGTTGCCGGAATGTTTGGTCATCAGGTTGCATTTGATGATGTCGCCCACCTGGAGGTCTTCGGGCAGCCAAAGGCCGTTGTGGCGGTGGTAGCCAGTTCTGGTGGTGAGATGATCCTGCATTTAAAGCTCCCTGATTGTATGGGAGGGACGCTAGCGGGTTGGGTTGTAATATGTCAAGTTTTGTGTGGGGGTGTCATTCTTCGCCTCCTGGTGATGGAAGGGGAAGGGAGGATCGCGGGAGTTGGCAGTTTGCGGGCGGGTTTGGTGCTCCCCCCTCCCGCTGAAGCAGGAGGGGGGAGATAATATTAGGGGGGTGGGTTTAGGGCGTGGTCCGGTCGCGGAGGATGGGGCCGGTTTCGATGCTGGTGCCTTCGGGGGCGAGGGTGAAGGCTTCGCGGATCAGGGCTTCGGCTTTGGCGATTTTGGCTTTGTCGGTGGCGACGATGACGCAGAGGGGGGTGGTTTTACCATCCACCTTTTCGCCGAGGGCGGCGATGCGGATCAGGCCCGTGGAATGGTCGACTTTATCGGTCACCAGGCGGCGACCGCCATCCAGCTCAATTACGGCGTAGCCGAGCTTGCGGACATTTATTGATTTCACAACGCCGGGTTCGGCGGCGTAGACCGGGTGCGCATTCGGGGCAATCTTCAGATGGGTGCGGTAATCATCAATGAAATTGCGCGGGCCGCCGAGGTCGTAGACCATATGGTCGAAACGTTCCGCGGCCTGGCCGTTCTTCAGGACTTCTTCCGATTTCTGCCGTCCCTCGGCCGCGTTCGCGGCGAGTTTCCCCAGAACCAGCAATTCGGCGCACAGATCCATGGTCACATCATAAAGGCGCTGGTCTATATTTTCATTACGCAGGAATTCGACGGCTTCGATCACCTCAACCGCGTTTCCGGCGGTGCGGCCCAAAGCCTGGTCCATATCGGTCAGCAGGGTGGTGCAGGGCAGGCCGCCATTGTTGGCAACCGAAAAGATACTTTCGGCCAGAGCCTTCGCATCGTCGTAATTTTCCATGAAAGCGCCGGAGCCGAATTTCACATCCATGACGAGGCCGGACAGACCGGCGGCCATTTTTTTAGAAAGGATCGAGGCGGTGATGAGGTCGAGGCTTTCCACCGTTCCGGTGACGTCGCGAATGGCGTACATGGTGCGGTCGGCGGGGGCGAGATCGGAGGTCGCGCCGATGATGGCGCAGCCGGAGCTTTTGACGACGCGTTTGATGGTGGCAAGGTCTGGTTGCGAGACGTAGCCGGGGATGGAATCCATTTTATCGAGTGTGCCGCCGGTATGGCCGAGGCCGCGGCCCGACAGCATGGGGACGTACCCGCCGCAGGCGGCGATGATCGGGGCCAGCATCAGGGAGACTTTATCACCGACGCCGCCGGTTGAGTGTTTATCAAGCACCGGGCCGCCGAGATTTTCACCGGACCAGTCGAGGGTGATGCCGGAATGCGCCATAGCGAGGGTGAGGGCCACCCGTTCGTCACGGGTCAGGGGATTGAGGCAGGCGGTCATGCAAAAGGCGGCAACCTGGCCTTCGCCCACGGTTCCGGCAACGATGCCGTTGACGAAGCCGGTTATCTGGTCGCGGGTGAGGGGCTCTTTCGCGCGGCGTTTGATGATCAGTTCCTGGGTCAGCATGGTGGTTTCTCCCTGACATTCGATAAGTCAGGGAGAGTAGAGAATCTTTCGTAAAATGTCACGCAGCTTTCAGTTTTCCGGCGAATGTTGCAATGCGTTCGCCGTAATGTTCGCCGGTTTTCTGGTCGCCCTGTGGCGGGGTGATTTCAGGACCGGCATTTTCGGACTGGGCCATGACGCCGAGGAATCTACCCAGGCGGTTGAGGTCGTTTTCGTCGCGGTTGTGATCGGCATCTTTCTTCTGGGCGGCGGGGAGGCCGGTGGAAACCCAGAGCATGCCGTGTTGCGCGGCGAGGATGGACATCTGCTGCAGCGTCGCGAGTTTGTCGCCGCTTAAAGAATAGGAATTGGTGAACCCGCCTGCAATCTTGTCTTTCCATGCGCCTTTGAACCACGCCCCGGAAGAGGCGTCGGCGAACATTTTGAAGGGACCGGAGGCGGAGCCCATATAAGTCGGCGCGCCGAAGATGATGGCGTCCGCCGCGTTCAGGGTTTCCCATTCGGCGTCGGTAATTTTTCCCTCGGGGCTGATTTTGATAAGGGCGGTTTTGCCGGCTTTGGCCGCGCCACGTTCGACGGCCTGTGCCAGGACTTCCGTATGGCCGTAGCCGGAATGATAAACGATAGCAGTGAACGGGGTATTCATATTCAATCTCCATTTTATACTTAATTACTATAAGTAACTATGTAACGATAATATATCGAGGTATGGAGAAGCGGCCAGTAGGCACTTTTTCGTTAGTAGTTACCGGGGAGTAACCGCCCGGCAATACTCAAAATAAAGGAGAATAGATATGGCGATGAGTTTGCATTTAAGGCAGAACTCCGACATGCAATGCCCGATGGACGGGCTTTTGCGTATGCTGATGGGGCCATGGACGACATATATATTGTGGTTGATCCGGTCGAACGGGCCGCAGCGTTTCGGGCAGTTGCGAAAGCAAATGCCGACGATTTCGGCGAAGATGCTGACCGAACGGTTGCGTATGCTGGAGGAGGTCGGAATCCTCCACCGCGAGCAGGAGGAAACCATTCCGCCGAAAGTGACCTATTCGATGACCGAGCGCGGGCATGATCTGAACAAGGTGCTCGACGATCTGGCGAAGCTGGCCGTGAAATGGGATTGCCCGGGCGCGGAGAAGGCGGCGCGGGAGAAAATGCCGAAGAAGGCTTCCTAGCCCGGAAGCTTTGCCCATAAAAAATATTGACATATTAGTTAGCGGCACTTAATAAGCGTCATCAGGCCATTTTTGCAAGGAGAGAGCGATGACACTCGGCACACCATTTCATAAAGCGACGCAGTCCAAAACAGAAATCCGTGACAGCTATGACGCAATGCTGGAGGCTTTTGAGTGCGGGTATAGATCGGCCACGCGCGACGAGCTGGCGGCGCTGCGTGATGATGTGCTTGCAAAGGGCCAGGCTCTGCTCGACAGCGGCTTTTTCCCTGAAGACGCCATGGAAGAGGTCCGTGAAGATATGGGTTTTGCCGCCTCAATAGTTGTGGCTATGACAGCGCACCATGACATCTGCACCCTGCAGGAGCAGATCGACACCGCGGCTCCGGAGAAAATCAGCGCCCTTGAGGCGGAGATGGAAACCGTTCGCGTCACAGCGGAAGCGCAACTGCAGAAGATCATGCCGCCTTCGCTGCAGTAATAAAGGTCTGAACCAGCGGGCGATGTGCTGCATCGTCCGCCGTGCCTGCAGGTCATTATTCTACCGAAGGTTAAAAAACCCCTGAGATAACCGGGGTTTTTTTATATCTTTTTGTGCAATTACCAAGATTGCTATGTGTTCTATGCTCTATCCGGACCTATATCGTTAGATATGATTGAAGCCAGACCGTATGCACGCGAGAAAGAACGTCTTGCATCCTTAAAAGCCCTTCGCCTCCTCGATATGCCAATCGAGGAGCGGTTCGAGCGGGTTACGCGCATGGTCTGCAAATTCCTGGATGTGCCGATTGCGTTGTTCAACCTGATCGATGACAACAGGCAGCATTTTAAATCCGTGCGGGGGCTTAATAATACAGATGCGCCGCTGGAGGCTGCCTTCTGTACGCATGCCCTGCATGAAGATGAAATGTTGCTGGTTCCCGACGCGACGAAAGACCAGCGTTTTTTCGACAATCCTTTTGTGAACGGGAAACTTCTGAATATCCGGTTCTATGCCGGTTGCCCAATCCGCACGCCCGACGGGATGCCGGTCGGGACTTTATGTGCGATTGATACCAAGCCGCGTGAGTTGACGGATGATCAACTGGCTCTGCTGCATGACCTGTCGGCCATTGTCGAGACCGAACTGAAAGTTTCCAGTCTGACGAAGGCGCAGGCGGAGCTCGCCGGGGAACTGAGCGAGGCGAAGCATCTGGCGCTGGTTGATCCCTTGACGCGTTTATGGAACCGCAGCGGGATCGAGAAACTTCTGGCCAAGGAGTGCGATGAGGCATTTCGCAATAATAAGCCGGTCACGGTCGTGATGGGCGATGTCGACCATTTTAAAAGGATTAATGAAGGCTTTGGCCATCCGGCGGGTGATACTGTGCTGAAGACCATTTCGAAGAAAATCCTGGAAGCGTTGCGCGGTGAAGACGATGCGGGCCGCCTGGGCGGTGAGGAATTTCTGATGATCCTGACCGATTGCGCGCCCGAGAAAGTTTTTGAGGCTGTGGAGCGCATACGCCTGTCTGTACAGAAGAAGCCCATCGACCTCGGGGAAATTCAGCATGGCAATACAAAGATTATCCAAAGCCTTCCTGTTACGATGAGTTTCGGTGCCGCCACGGCAATGCCGGGGGCGAAGATCGATACGCCGGAACTGATCAAACGGGCGGACAGGGCGCTGTATAAGGCCAGGGAAAGCGGACGCAACAAGGTTGTTGTGGCATAAAGTTTTTGTTGTAGACTTTCCGCATGAAAGATTTTTTCAAAACCGAGGCGGCGGGCGGAATTGTCCTGATGATCGCGGCGGCGATTGCGCTGGTTATTGCCAATGCGCCGTTTCAGGCGCTTCAGTCCTTTCTGCAAAATCCGACACTGGTGTTTGCCGTCAATGACGGACTGATGGTGGTTTTCTTCTTTATCGTGGGCCTTGAGGTGCGGCACGAGATGGCGCACGGGGCGCTGTCCAGCCGGGCGAAGATGAGGCTGCCCTTGCTGGCCGCGGTTGGCGGGATGGTGGTTCCGGCGCTGGTTTATGTGGCGATCAACCGGCATGTGCCGGGGAATGGCGCGGGGTGGGCGATCCCGGCGGCGACGGATATTGCGTTTGCCCTGTGCGTGATGGCATTGGCGGGCAGCAGGGTGCCACAGAGCCTCAAAATATTATTGCTGGCCATTGCCGTGATTGACGATATCGGCGCGATCATTGTGATTGCGCTGTTCTACGGGCACGGGTTTCATGTGTTGCCCTTTGCCACAGCCATTTTGATCATCGGTATCATGTGGTGGATGAGCAGGCGCGCTTTACCGTTATGGCCCTATATCATCATGGCGACAGGGTTATGGGCGGCGGTGCTGTTGTCCGGGGTGCATGCGACCCTGGCCGGTGTGGTGGCGGCGATGTTCATGCCGGAACGGTTCGGGATTGAGAAGAAGTTGCATCCCTGGGTGACCTTCGGGGTATTGCCGGTTTTCGGGCTGGTCAATGCGGGGGTATCGTTTGCCGGGATGGGGCCGGATAGTTTTGGCGATCCGCTGACGCTCGGGATTATTCTCGGGCTGGTGGCGGGCAAGCCGCTCGGGATTATGGCGATGATCGGGGTGGCGGCGAAAATGCGCTGGGCGCCGTGGCCGGAGGGGGCGAATTTCGGCGCGGTGACAGGCATGGCGGTGCTGTGCGGGATCGGGTTTACGATGTCGCTGTTTATCGGCGGGCTGGCCTTTGGCGAGGGTGAACAGGCGGCGATCCGGCTTGGGGTCCTGACCGGATCGGTTGTGGCGGCGGTGGTGGGGTTTGGGCTGCTGCGCATGGGAACGCGCAGGGTTTAGGCGTATTTACCTTTTCTTCATTCCGCCGCGTTAGGGTATTATTGCGATACAACAATTCCCGCCTCATTCTCCCTGAAGGATTTTCATTATGACTGCTGCTGCACCATACAAGATCGATGGCTCCATCGTTGACATGACGGGGGACGGGGTGTGGCCGCATATGTCACAGGAAATCCGCGAGCAGTTGATTGCGCCGTTTTTCACCGTCGACTGGAAGGTGCATGATATTTCACTGCAGGCACGGGATAAAACGAATGATGCGGCGCTGAACGATGCTATTGCAGATTTAAAAACACACAAGGCGGCGGTCAAAGGGCCGACGATCACGCCGAACAAGGAAGAGACCGCGCAATTTGGCCTCAGCAAACAATGGGATTCACCGAACGGCATTATCCGCCGCGCGATCAACGGCGCGGCCATTTTGCGCAACACGATCGAGATCGAGGGCATTCAAAAATTCGCGCCGGTGATGCATGACGTCACTATCGCACGCCAGGCGGTGGGCGGGATTTACGGCGCACCGAACGTCGCCATTCCCGGCAACGGGAAACTGAAAGTGATATTCGAGGGCGAAGACGGGACGGAGACGACTCTGGTTGAAAACCGCAAGGTCGAAAGCGGCGTCGCGCTGCTGACCACCGAAACCGACAGTTCAATCAAGGATTATGCTCATGCGGTGTTCCAGCAGGCGCTGGCCATGCATAAATCGGTGATCTTCGCCGGCAAAAATACGATCAACCCGGTTTATGACGGGCGCTTCATCGATATTTTCAACGACATCTTCAACGATAACTATGCCGGGAAATTCCGCGCGGCAGGATTGAATTTCAACGAGAAGGTCCAGCTGATCGACGCCGTCGTTTCTAAAATCCCGCAGGGGAAAATGAACGGCATGGTGATTGCGCTGAAAAACTATGACGGCGATGTGGTTTCCGATCAGGTGGCGGGGGAACATAAATCTTTGGGGCTGATGGATTCGACGCTGGTATCCGCCGATGGCACATTACTGGCCGACCCGCCGCACGGAACCGCGCCCGACCTGGAATTCGCCTGGCATGAGAACAAGGTTCTTCTCGCCAACCCGACTGCGCATATTTACGCCTATGCCGAAGCCATCCGCCACAAGGCGGAACTGAACGGACAGAAAGAAGGCGTGGAACTGGCGAAAAAACTGAAACTGGCAGTGGTGGATACCATCAAGGCCGGATTGAAAACCGGTGCCCTGACCGGTGATCTTTCGAACGACCGCATCAAGGCCGTAAACGGGCAACAGTTTATCGCGAATGTCCGGGATACTTACGCGAAGATGATTGCGCGGTCGGAAGCGGCAAAAGCCGCCGTTTAAAGGATGTCGGCGCGTCACTCCTTGATGCGGGGATAGCGAAAATCGTTCTCATTTGCAAAGACCTCTAAAGGTTTTCAGAGCCGCAGGAATCTGGCACACTGCTCCCCATGAAACGCGTCAAAGACCTTACCCCGCCTGAAGTCCTTGCCCTTGCCATTTCCAGCGAGGAGGAGGATTCGCAGATTTATATGAACTTCGCCCATAAACTGCGCGGCGAGTATGACTCGACGGCGCAGATGTTCGAGGAGATGGCGGCGGAGGAGCAGGATCACAAGAATATGTTGCTGGACCTCTACCGCAAGCGGTTCGGGCAGCAGATGCCTTATATCACGCGGCAGGATGTGCGCGGGTTCATGAAGCGCAGGCCGATCTGGCTGATGGATAATCTTCGCGTCGACGCCGTGCGGCGGCAGGCGGAGATGATGGAGATCGAGGCCGGGAATTTTTACGCCCACGCGGCGGAGCATGCGACGGATGTCGAGGTGCGTAAACTGCTCGGCGATCTCGCGTTGATCGAGAAGGGGCATGAGGCGAAGGCGGCGGAGCTTGAGCACAAAAACCTGCCGATGGACGCACGGGCGCGTGAAGACCGTGAATCGCAGAAAATGTTTATCCTGCAGATCGTGCAGCCGGGGCTTGCCGGGTTGATCGACGGGTCGATTTCGACGCTGGCGCCGATTTTCGCGGCGGCGTTTGCAACGCATTCATCGCATGATGCGCTGGTGGTCGGGCTGGCCGCGTCGATCGGCGCGGGGATTTCGATGGGGATTACCGAGTCTGTTTCCGATGACGGGGCGATTTCGGGCCGCGGGCATCCTCTGATCCGCGGGGTTGTGTGCGGGCTGATGACGATGATCGGCGGGCTTGGCCATACTCTGCCCTTCCTGATCACGGATTTCTGGACGGCAACGGCGGTGGCCGGGGTGGTGGTTGCGATTGAACTGGTCGCGATTGCGTGGGTGCGGTGGAAATATATGGAGACCGCGTTCACATCGGCGATTGTGCAGGTGGTTCTGGGCGGGGTGCTGGTGCTGCTGGCCGGGATATTGATTGGAAGCGCCTAGGCAGGTTTAAAAGCCCAGTTTCCGGCCTAAGCGCGTGGACCAGTGGGAATCCTTTGCCCAGCTGTTCATAAAAATTTCTTCTGTCTGATAAGCGATTTTTTCTTCGGGATCGGCGGCGTAGGCTTTGGGCAGCGTGCTGCTGATCTGCGTTACGTTATCCATGCGGGCGCGCTGTATCTTGGCATCCCCATAAAACGGGTTGGTGACGGTGAGAATGCCGGCCTGGCAGGAGGCGGCGAATTGCTGGCATAACGAATGGACATGTTCGTGCCACAGGGTTTTACAGAGATCAGGCGTCATGCCAGGCTCCAGCACTTTCTGGCTGATGCTGACGGTTTTATCGGAAACTTTCAGAGAGAGACCCCAGGCACCCTTGTTGAAGTGACCGGCGATATCCGCCGTCTGCTCGGTGATTTTGATGTCCGGGGATTGCGGGGTGAGACCGTCATGTTTGAAGAGGGCGAGCTGCCTTGCGGCCATCGATTTCAGGATTTTAAGCTGCGTTATCCTGTCGGCGCGGAGGAAATCCTCGGTAAAGGCTGTGAAAGGTTTTTCATCGGCCATCATCTGCCCGAATTTTTTCGCGTTCATCGAGAAAAAGTCATAGAAGCGGCCGGACCATTCCATTGTCGAGACAATCGCGGCGAGGGCTTCATCTTCGCGTGTAAAGGGTCGGAAATCATAGGCGACAGGATTTTTTTTGTCATCGCAGATGTAAAGTTTATGAAGAATAGCGCGTTGCTTCAGGCTGTGGTTGATTTTATCCATCAGGCGGCAGCGGTGGACAAGATCGAGATGCAGGATTCCTGTGTCCAGGATCGCATCGAGGATCGGATCAAGGGCGGGGTCGCGTAAATTGGTGGCGGTCATGGGGGGACATTAAGTAATTCCGGGAGGATTTGTCAAATTTATTGACGTAACGTTTTTGCGGGGCGTAGCTTAAGCCCATGAAAACACAGCTACGCACTAAATTTGCCCTTTTTGCAGCCGGTTCGGTCCTGGCCGCAGCCGCGCAGGCGGAGACATTTTTCCCGGCGGCCGGGGATTTCCTGGCGGCGCAGGGCTATGACCCGGCGATCGTGGCGGAGGTGGCGGGACCACATGTGAGGGTGCGGGTGATGACGCCGGAGGGGTTACTACGCCTGCGCGACAGAATTCCGGCGGATACAAAAAACCGCGCGGCGCTGGTCCGGTCGCTCGAGGAACTGTCGGAATACGGCGGGGGATCGATGAAAAATTTTGGAGAGATCGTTTCCCCCGATTACAACGTGCCGGATGATATTATTTCGGGGAATGCGGCCGATTGTTATATCCTGCCCGTGGGATCGAAAGAGACTGTCACCGGCATGCTGCATAACATGGGTGTTTTTACCGAAGCCGCAATTACCAGCCCCGGCATGGACAAGCGCCAGATGGACCTGTTCCAGACGGTCCACGAGATGCGCCATTGCCATGCGGTTGAGAGCGGGGATGCGTCGGAATATAAAAACGAAGATGCAGCGGACTGGTTCGGGGTGAAGATTATCTCGCGGGTATTCAACGACCCTGCGCTTGCCCTGCCGATCATTTATGCGCGGTCCGGGAATGTCGGGCAATATCACACAGCACTTTACGTCGATGCGATGCGGCGCGGCGAAGCCCCGCCCGCAAAAGAGGATGTCCGCACGGCGCAGGAATTTGTTTTCGCGCTGGGACGGAAATATCAGGTCAGCGCGGAATCCGGCCCCGTTCATGAATGGCGTTACCAGCAGATGAAACGCGTTGCGGAAGATGGGAACAATCATTTAAGCGGGCTTCAAAGCCGGGTTGTTCAGCTTTATATCGACGCTTATCAGGCATTGACGAGGCCGCAGCCTTAGAGCGGGCTATTCGGATCAGGCCGAACGGGCGGCCTTTACCGTGTTCGCCAGCAGACATGCGATGGTCATCGGGCCGACACCGCCGGGGACGGGGGTGATGGCTCCGGCAACTTCAGAGGCGGCGTTGAAATCAACGTCGCCTTTTAGTTTGCCGTCTTCCATTCTGTTAATGCCGACATCGATAACAATAGCGCCCGGTTTAATCCAGTCGGCTTTGACCATTTCAGGACGGCCGACGGCGGCGACAAGGATGTCGGCGTTGCGGCAGATACCGGGGAGATCACGGGTTTTGGAATGCGCCTGCGTCACCGTGCAGTTTTCACCGAGCAGAAGCTGGCCCATCGGTTTGCCGAACAGCAGGGAGCGGCCAATGACGACGGCGTTCAGGCCGGTCAGGTCTTTGGTGATTTCTTTGATCAGCAACAAGCTGCCCGCCGGGGTGCAGGGGACCATGCCCAAAAGGCCCGCCATCAGACGTCCGGCGTTGACCGGGTGGAGGCCGTCGACATCCTTGTCCGGGTCGATCAGTGCGATCATGGCGTTGGGGTCGAGGTGATCCGGGATGGGGAGTTGCAGGAGTATGCCGTGGACTTTCGGATCGGCATTCAATTCGCGGATCACTTCGGCAAGCTGCCCCTCCGTCACGGTGGCGGGCAGGCGGGATTCGGTGGAACGGATTCCGGCCTTTTCGCAGGCGGTGACTTTATTGCGGACATAGACGTCGGAGGCCGGATTATCACCGACCATGATCACGGCGAGGCCGGGTTGCTTTCCCGCAGCGGTGAGGGCGGCGGCTTCGGTGGCGATAGTCTCGCGCAGGCGTGCGGCGATGGTTTTTCCGTCGATGATCGTGGCGGTCATTTATTTACTTTCATTATCCTGCAATCCCC
>JAQGJB010000044.1 GCA_028290825.1 Micavibrio sp. | reverse complement strand
ATTTTTGTTTTGTGCTTGGCGAAGCGGATTTAAGCCATGGCGGTTTCCCCGCACTTCATCACCGGGGCCAAGGGTCCGGGCAGGGTTCCTCTAAGGCGAGGGGGAGTTGCCGATACTGGCCCATCCTGACGATTCATGCGACCGGAGCGATCCGGGGCCGGGTAGGGGGTATGCTTGTTCCTTCATTTCTATCTTCTCCTCGTAAGGGTCGGACAAAACAAAGGTCGGGCGCCCGAAGGCTCTGTCGTTGCGGCGCTTTTTCAGCCGCAGGTAACGTTACAGGGATTAAAATACAGTGGGCACCAAAATATGTCAAGGAAATTATTCCTACACCATTGTATGAGCAGACAAATAAAAAAGCCGGGAATTGCTTCCCGGCTTTTCAAATTTTACGCGGTCTGATTACTTGAAGGTAATCTGTGCGCGGCGGTTAGCTGGTTCGCGGACGCCGTCTGCTGTTTTAACGAGCAGTTCTTTTTCGCCGCGGCCTTCAACGCCAACTTCTTTCACATCTACGCCACGTTTCGCGAGGGCTGCCTTAACGGCGTTTGCACGGCGCATAGCGAGTTTCTCGTTGTAGCTGTCGGAGCCGGAGGTATCCGTGTGACCAACAACCTGGATCGAAGTTTTGCCGCGTTTATGGAGTTCGGCAACAACGGCGTCGAGAACGCTGTCAGCACCGGCGGTGATGTTCGATTTGTTGAAGTCGAAGAATACGAGGTACATCGCGTCTTCCGCCTTCATGGTGCCGTTGGCGCCATCGAGTGCAGAGACAGGGCCCATATCGTCGCCTGTAGCAGCCGGCATCGCAGCCGGTTTCTTCAGCATGCTTTCAAGCTGGTTCATAGCGTCCATGAACTGGTTTTTGCAGCTTGTAACGTCTTTCTGCCAGCTTTCTTCCTGCTGTTCGATCCAGCAGTCGAAACGGGCCTGGGCAATAGCGCCGAGTTGCGGTGCCAGATCGCGTGCGCCGAGGTCAAACGCGTTGACCAGACGGCCGCGGGCAGTGCCGAGCTCTTCCATATGTTTCGGGAGGAGGTTCCAGTCGGACAGCGGCTCAGGCATCACGACGTCACCGGAAGAAGCGGCCAGACCCTTGCGTGCGAAGTGGATCGCATCCGGGTAATCAAGCATCTGCTTGTTCTTGAGATTCGCGTAGTCGCGGTATTCCGCAGCAAGATATTGAGTGAACGGGCTGCCTGATGGCTGCGCCTGGTTCAGTGCCTCAATTTCACTGTGTTTTGAAATGCCGGAACAGCCTGCGAGGGCTACGGCCAGACCTGCCAGAATCAATCCACGCAGCTTTGTCATTGGTATGCTCCTTAAAAGAAAAACCTGTTTAGTATCAAAGATGAACGACCCTTTTTATAAACGGTTCAATTGGAAAGTAAAGAACTCTATTAGGACTATTAACCACATTTTTTCAGGGGCTTGCAGGGAACCTTTTTTGGCTCTATCACTACATTTATTGCGGGCGTAGCTCAGTTGGTAGAGCGACAGCTTCCCAAGCTGTAGGTCGCCGGTTCGAGACCGGTCGCCCGCTCCAGTTTTTACATAATATAAAATTAGCGTGAAGACTGGGGTTTTGGGTCTTATTTACCTCATTGGTCATATTTGTTTGACATAAGTTTTAGGGCTGATTAAATTGCGCCCATTAAAACCAATTGTGGCGAAAGCAAATTCATGACCGACATCAATAACCCCGAACCCGAAATCCAAAGAGACAAAGCCAAATTTTTCCGCTGGCCGAACTACGTACAGGAAGCGGCCCATATCGGTGCTGCGGCGGCACTGATGGCTGGTGTCGGGTTCTGGGTCGGGCCACTGACATTACTGGGATGTGCGGCGGGGGCGGGTTTGCTGGTCGTGGGCGGGAACGTGTGGTTTGAAAAAGTCATGCCGTCGATTTTTACCCGCCGGGAAGTGAACGATACGGGCCGTACAAAGCTGCAGGCAATGGTCGAATATTTCACCAGCAAGGCGGGATTGAAACATACGCCGACACTATATGACATGAAGATCGATAAACAAGAGTTGGCGAAGCAGGAGGAGAACCATACGACTCCCGCGCAGGTACAGCGTATCTTCAATGCAGCGGCGGCCGGTTTCCGCCGTCCAAATGTTCTGATTTCGGAAGATTTGCTGGAGGCGATGGAGCCGAAAGAGACAGAGTCCATTATAGGGCACGAGTTTGCACATCTTGGCGCCGAACATATCAAATTGCAGATGGCGGCCAACTGGTTGCAGACAACGACGATGTTCTCGGCCATGTTCGGCTTTGGTGCGGCGGTGATCAGCGAAGGCTGGCTGGTCGGGGTTGCATCGATAGCGGCATCTGCCGGTATTTCTGTTGCCGCACATAAAATGATGCCGAAGAAAGAAGATCGTTATGCGCGTGACGGAACGCCGCGCCCAGGTGTGCGCCGGACGCAGTTGGGCATTCTGGCCGGTCAGGAAACATTATCGATCGGTGTTCTGGCCTATGCGAACCCTAAAGTGGTTCTGGCCGCGTTCGCGATTGAGCACGGATTTTTCTGGAGTTCTAACCTGATCAATAAAAGCCTCAGCCGCCGCCATGAGTTCCAGGCCGATGCCGGGGCTGTGGCAATGGGGTCAGATCCGCTTGCGCTGATTACATCATTGCGCAAGATGGAGCGGGCTTTGGAGTTGAATGAACCGGCAATTGCGCGGTCGCTGAACTGGCGCCAGGGGCCGCTTTATGAGCGTGGCCTGAAGATGATTGAATCGTTGTTCCGCACCCACCCGGATACGCAACGCCGTTGCAACCGTCTTGCGAAAATAGCAGCGCAGCAGGGACGCAGTGCGGATGAGATTAAAGTAGCGCTGACCGGCCTGATTGATGACAAGGCTCTGGCTCCGGCAACCTATGAAGAGATGGATGCGAAGGAGAAGGCGTGGAATGCGGCCAGTGGGAAGACCGCGAAGGAAGAGAGCAGGAGTGCCAAGCAAATCCGGGCAAAGATTGAGAAGGTTCTGAAGGACCAGGGCCAAGAGGTCGACATGGAGATCAAGGAAGACAGGAACGGCAATATTGAAGCTCTCGTCAATGGGTCCAAAAGCGTGAGCGCCAATAAACTGAAGGTGTTAAGGTCTGAGGCTCTGGGTGCCCATGAACATATGAGTGATATTGAGCTCAACAAGGAGTTTCAGCGCCAGGCGGAGAGCGGAGGGTTTATTGATCCGGAACTTGCCAAGGAGGTTAGAAGGAGGCTGGACAGCGATTATAAACCGACAGGTCCGGCCTAACAGAAGCGGGGTGAGCGCATATAAAATACACCCACTTTTCTGGAAATGATTTTTGACTGCCATTTTTAATATGCCGGGTGTATCTTTTTTGGAGACGCCACCGCTTCATGTGAAAGGCCTGATTATGATCCTTTTCCTGCACTCCATTCAAAAACCAATTCTTCTTGCCGGCGCTTTTCTCCTGATGATCGGGACGGCGCGCGCCGATGTTCTTCAGGGGTTGAGCAGTGCGCTGAACAATACGCTCAACCAGTCGGTGCAGAATACGCAGAGTGGTGTGGCGAACGGCGTACAGAGTACGATCCGGAGCAATACGCCGCATGCCAATGAGGTGAATGCAGCGAAGAATGTGGCGAGCAATACCACGACGACATTCAGTGCGAGGACGTTATGTTCGCAGATTCCGGCGGAGTTGCAGAACAAGTACACCCATGTTTGTGCATCCTTTGATGCGAATAACCCGTGTTCGGCGCTTCCGATTGCCGGAAACCTAAGCAAAGAGCAGGCGCATCTCCGGTCGCTGTGCAATGCGCAGCAGAGCCTGAGCAATTTGCAGGGCCAGACTGCTACGCGGGTGACTCCTTCCTCGGGGCGTGTCGGCACCGCAGTTAACCAGCAAATGCAGAACCAGTTAAACGCGCTGATCCAAAAGCGTTAAGGTTCAGGATACAGGGGCGCGGGCCAGCTGAACGACCGGTCATAAAGATTGTCGAGAATGCCGCTATTCATTGCTTTTGCGGTGGGATGAGAACATTAAAAGTAGGGCCTTATACCTTCCTGATGGATGCCTATACTCGAAATAAGGATGGCGGTATGCGTCGGCTCAAAAAGTAAGCATGCCAATTCGGCCTTATTCGAGCATTAAGCCCGTCATGCACAATCACTCTTGCAAAATTATGCTATTTTCTTGACAATAGAGGTCGGAATAACGCATCTTCCGTCGCATCGGCCGATCCGGGATGAATCCGGGCTTTGGCCCCTGAAAACCCCAAAAAAATCAAACACCTAATCACCTGAGGGCTTCCCACATATGAGTAAATTTCTGACCGGTACAAAAATCGCAATTCTCGTCGCCAACGGTTTCGAACAAAACGACTTCACACAAAGCCAGCGCGCGCTTCTCGCCGCAGGCGCAACGCTTAAAGTGATCAGCCCGGACCAGGGCCTGGTGAATGGCTGGGAAGGGTCGTCCTGGGGCCATCACTTTGCGGTAGACCAGACTCTTTCCACCTCGCTCGGGGCCGATTTTGACATGCTGGTCATTCCAGGCGGCGAACGCAGCCTCAATAAACTGAAAACCACGGCACACACCAAGCGCCTGATCAGCAGCGTGATGAACGCGAACAAGCCGGTTGTGCTGTTCAACGATGCATCCAGCCTGCTGGAGCATTGCGGTCTGCCGTCGGAAGTGGGTAACCTGACCAATGTCGTTGCCGCAACCGCGGAGGAGCACAGTGCCGCCGTCGCGGCGATGGTTGAATTTTTCTCCGGCGCTGTCGCCGAAGTAAAACAGGCCGCTTAAGAGGGTTTCATGCGCGCAGAGATCGATGCAATCGCGGGGGAGATTAACAAATCCCTCAATTTGCTGAGGAGGCATCTTTGACTGGGACAATGCGCTGACGCGTCTGTCCGAGTTGAACAGCCTGACCGAAGATCCCGGCCTGTGGTCCAATCCTGAAAAAGCTCAGGGAATTATGAAAGAGCGCAATCTTCTGGATCAGAAGGTTGCCCTCGTCAAATCCATCCAGAACCGCCTCTCTGACAATCTTGGCCTGATTACCATGGGCGAGGAGGAGGGCGATGATGGAATTGTGAAGGAAGCCGAAGCGGCGCTTGCCGATCTACTGATAGAATCCGAAAAGCTCCAGATCACCAGCCTGCTATCCGGCGAGGCGGATAATAATGACGCCTTCCTGTCAGTGAATGCCGGGTCGGGCGGGACTGAGGCGCAGGACTGGGCGCAGATGCTGCTGCGCATGTATACGCGCTGGGCGGGGCAGCACGGTTATAAAGTCAGCACGCTGGACGTCAGTGAAGGGGAAGAGGCGGGGGTTAAATCCGCCACGATCAAGATCGAGGGCGAGAAGGCTTATGGCTGGCTGAAGACCGAGAACGGGGTACACCGCCTGGTGCGGATTTCGCCATTCGATTCCAATGCGCGCCGCCATACCAGTTTTTCGTCGGTGTCTGTGTCCCCGGTGATCGATGATACGATTGTCGTGGATGTCGAGGAAAAGGATGTTAAGACCGATACTTACCGGTCCCAAGGCGCTGGGGGCCAGCACGTTAACACGACGGATTCCGCCGTGCGCCTGACCCACATGCCGACCGGGATTGTGGTTGCGTGTCAGGCAGAGCGTTCGCAGCACAAGAACCGAGCGACGGCGTGGTCGATGCTCCGGGCCAAATTATACGAGATGGAATTACAGCGCCGGGCCGATGCGACGAATGCGGCGCATGGAGAGAAAACGGATATCGGCTGGGGCCACCAGATCCGGTCCTATGTTCTGCAACCCTACCAGATGGTTAAGGATTTGCGCACCGGGGCCGAAAATACTGATGCCTTCAAGGTGTTAGACGGCGATCTTGATCGTTTTCTTGAAGCTTCGCTGGCTCATGGCGTGCAGGGCGAGGCAGACAGCGCGGCGCCTGTTGCTGTTTAGCGCCCGCTATGCTTAATTAAGCGCCTCAATCATAAAGGCTTACAAGAAACATGAAATACCGGTCTGACCGCATTGTATTTAAAGCCATTCTTTTGTTTGCGCTTCTTTCCTTCATTCCGCAAAACGCTTATGCCGCCGACAAGGCGGACACGGCGGTTTATACCCCGACCAGCGCGTGGCTCGTCGGGCCGGCAAGTCTGGATTCCAACAGCGATGCGGCATCCGCAGGTAAAATGCCCTGCGTCGTTGCGAACCAGTACAGCAACGGCTATGTCGTGCGTTTTTCAGGCGGCGGCGACACACTAATGGCTATGGCCATTGATTTCCGCCAGAAAGTCTTCACACCACGCCAGAAATACGAGGTTGAATTTTCCGTTCCCGGGAAATTTTTTCAGACTTTGAGCGGTGCGGCCTATGACGAGGGCACGTTGCTATTCAGCCTTTATAAAATGCCGGACTTCTATAAGGCGATTCAGAAAGCCGACACACTGACCATCAAGGCGGCGGGTACGACCATTGCCCTGAATATGGCGGGTCTGAATGATGGTTTTCGCCGGATGAATGATTGTTACGATCCTGATAAAATCACGAATACTCAAAAGGCTGCGGCCGTAATCTCACCCAGGGACACAGCGCGCCAGAACCCGTTATTACAGGGTGGGCTGACGCCGATGCCGGGGGAAACCTCTCCGCCTGAGCCGGCTGCAGTGGCTGCCGCGTCCCCGGGCCGGCCTGATCCGGAAGCTTCGGTAAATGCCGTTCTCAGCAATGGCGGGGATGTTTCTCCGGCGGGCGGTTCGGCGTCGTTGCTGATTGCCAGGGCCAAGGAGGCGCAGCAAGCCGCCCAGCGACTGGCCGCAGCCAGCCCGGCCAATGATAAGAATAATAACGGCGTTCCAATGACTGGCACCTGGAGCCAGGCGCGGCCCATCAAACCATTGCGCCCGAACGGTTCCGAGATCATGGTTCAAAATGGAACGCAGGCCACAGGCAATGCAACCCAGGATCAACGCTGGCGCGCGGTCAAAGGCGGCGACCTTCATGATGTTCTGAGCAGCTGGACAGCGGGGGCAGGGGTCAAGCTGATGTGGCTGGCCCAGAAAGACTTCATGGTTCAGCGATCTTTAAGCGTTTCCGGAACATTCCAGCAGGCCGTCCAGCAATTGCTGGAAGGCTACGCCAATGAGCGTCTCCGCCCCACGGGCCGGATTTATCATGAGCCGGGTTCGACGCAGCTGGTTCTGGTGATCGAACAGGCCGAAAACAAGAGCGAATAGCCCGAAATTATAAGGGGCCCTCCCTGCCTGGGCCGTGAGGGCCCTTATTAAAAGATCTCGGAAAACCGCGAATAACCCCCGAATTTCACTTTTCAGAACAACCGCCTCCCTATATGCTTTCACCAACTTTTAAAATCAGGGTTGGGCCTGATTCATATATATATGGGGTTTTTGATGCGCGTCCGTTCCATTCTTCTTTCAACAGCTGTTCTCGTCTCCACGGCAGGGATCTCCCAGGCCATCGCGGCGGCGGCGGTTCTGAAACCTCAGGGCAACTGGGCGGTCACCAAGGTTGAGGCGAAGCAGCCAGGCTCCGCACCATATTGCGCGCTGGCCCGCCGCTTCGGTAACGGTTCGATCGTGACGTTCGCACGCAACGCTAACCGGGAAACATCGGTCGCGGTTGATTTCCCGCCGAACTCGTTCAAGCCAAGCCAGAATTACACCGTTGTCCTCGACCCCGGTTCGGGCGAGAGCCGCAGCTATAAAACCCAGCCGATTTCCGAGCGCGGTATCGTCATCCGCATGGGGCGCGATGACAAATTCTACGGGGCGCTGGAGCAGACCGGCAAGCTTTCAATCTCCGTCGATGATAAATCCTATACCTTCGGCATGGCCGACCTGAAGAATGGAACACAGGATCTTTCCGCCTGCCTTGGCACCGCCGTAGAACCGGCGGCGGGTGAGGCAGCTGCGTCTGCATCCCCGTCGGACGGGCTGGCCCCGCCACCGCCGATTCCGGCGCGTGTACCAGGCAAGGCAGAGAAAATGGCGGATGCGGTTCTGCCGTCACGTGAAGCGCCAGCGCCGGGTTCCCTTGCCGTTGGTAGCGCAAGCGCGGAAATGCAATCGCTGAAAGAAGAGAATATCCGCCTGCGCAATGCGCTGGAACGCGAGCGCCGCACTTATGAAGACCGGATGCAGCAATCGGATACGTCTTCGAATGCAGCCGAGCTGTCTGAAAAAGTTCAGTTGCTGCAATCCGAGAATGCGCAGCTGAAAGACAAGCTGGCGACCAGCCCGGCGAAAGCTTCCCGTAAGGCGGACGCGACGGTTGCGGCGGCAAGCTGCCCCACGGAAAGTGTTCCCGATACACGTTTCGAAGCCCTGAAGGCCGAGAATACAAAACTGAAATTCGACCTGGACGCGGCCCAGAAACAGGCCAGCGCCGTTCCACCTGCCGTCAAGGGTGATGATAAGGTCGTTGTCGATCTTCGTGCAGAGAATGCCCAGTTGAAAGGGGATCTTGAACAGGAGAAGCAGAAGGTCGCGCAGATGGAAATTTCGCGCCGGACCTTCGTTGATAAGACACCCGCCGTTCCTGAACGCGGCGAGGAGCCTCTGGTCAAAATGCTGAAAGACCAGGTTGCGAAACTGCAGGATGAAAATTCCGCACTGAAACTTGCGGCGGCAGGAAAACCGGCCGCGTCGGCCACCAGCGACGATATGAAAGCCGGCGTCGCCAGCATCGCCAAGATGCATACGCTGGAAGAGCAATTGAATGCGGTGACCGCGGACCGCGAGCGTCTGCGCCTGCAGATCGCGTCGATAAAGGCGGCACCTACGGGGCCGAATACAAAAATTTCCTCCGATAACTGGAACCTGGAAACTGCGACACAGCGTTACAACGAAGCCGAACGCGAAATTCAGCGTCTTGGTTCGGTTGTGGAGGCCGAACGCGCGAAATGCATCGTCGAGAAGAAAAATATCGAATACATGCTGTTCGATCCGAAAATCGCGACCAAGCAGCAGATTGCAAAACTTATGACCCTCGAGAACCAGTTGGCGGAAGCCAAGCAGGGGATGGATGTCGCGCGGGACAAAACAATCAAGGACCTGACGGCGCAACTGGCCGAGGCGAAGAAGCTTGCGGATGTCAGCGTTGATAAAGTGGCGGCCAACGACAAGACCGTTTCCGACCTGAAAATGCAACTGGCCAGCGCGACCAGCCAGTCATCCGACCTTCAGAAAAATCTGGAGTCGGTCAAAACCCAGAACCTTGCGGCTAACGACAAAACAGTCAGCGATATGAAGCTGCAGTTGCAGGAATCGAACAATCAGGTGGCTCAGCTGAAACTCGCCGTGGATGAAGCCAGCCGCCAGAAGATGACGCAGACCAATGCTGTCTCCGACCAGACGGCTTTGGTGAACTCACTGAAACAGGAAGTCGTCAGCCTTAATAACCAGATGGCGCATATGCAGTCTGAAAAAACGGCGAGTGTTGCAAGCCGTGCGGCCAATATTGCCCCGGCTGCCGGCGGGGAGGTCAGCACCTCACGTGTTTCCGCCCGTCCCGATAGTGTCGTTCCGGCCATACAGGTTGATACCGGGGGACTGAGCCGTCCGGCGGTTGCCGCGGCCCAGACAGCGCCGGCGATTACACCTGTGTCGGTAACGGTGCCTGCCGTTGCGCCGGTTCAGGCCGCGATGGCGATGCCAGTGGCTCAGGTTGCGTCTATTTCCCAGCCGGTTCCTGTCATGGTGCCTGCTGCTCCTCAACCGGTTTCATCCGCGCCGCCTGCCGTTGCGCCGGTCGCCGCCATGCCGGTTCAGGCAATTGCCGACGCCGCGGGCAGCGATTCAAAACTGATCGGTGTCGGTGACGTCCGCACGCTGCTCAGCCAGGCGGGGGTCAAGCTGTCCAGCGAAGTGACGCCGGTTCCGAATGCCGCAGGGCCGGGCCGCGTTTCCTACCGTTGGAAGAGTGACGGCCTGTTCGGCACGATCGAGCAGAAGACCATGGATAATGCCGGTCAGTATGACAGCCTGGTCCAGGCTTATATCGAGAAAACAAAATCCCGTTGCAAGGGGCAGTTTGCCGCCGTTCCGGGGATGACCAGCATGAACGGCGGAACCCGTGCATCGGCTTATGAGATTGCCTGCGTCGATGATAAATCCGGCGACGGCGCCTCCGCCTCGGTCGTGTTCTACAGCCAGAACGGCAGCTTCACGACGGTGGCGCATGAAGCGTCCTCGGACTCCATGGATGTCGCCATGGACGCGCGGGACAAAATCATGGGCGCGGTTGATAGCGGGGCGAAGTCGGCTTCACGCTAAAAGAGTTTTCTTTCAAACGTTCGTAACGCGCCTGATGTTCGGTCGGGCGCGTTATTCTTTTCGTGGAGACCGAGGGGGAGGGGATTGTATTTCCGTGCGGTTTACTGCGCCTGCCAAAAATATTTCAAATTTTAATCAAATTATAAACGGTTCAGTAACCTTTTACACATAATGTAAGGGAGGAAACGCACGAAGCTTGCAAAAAACTTTATAAAATTCAACAGGTTAACGAAAATGACGGCTCAATTCTGGATTAACCACCTGGCGCAGACACTGTCCGATAACGGCATGGTCGCTTATGTCTGGGATGTCCAAACCGATGTTTTTGAATGGCAGGGAGACATGCACGCGCTGCTTGGTCTTGAGCCTGCCGATTACCCTAAAAACGGAAGCGACCTCAAGCACCTGATGAATCCGCAGGATGTGCTTACCCGGATGACGGCGCTGCATGCTTCATTGACGCCGTCGCTGACCGCCGAACCGGCGAATTTTTCCATTACCTATCGTCTGCGCCGCAAGAACGGCTTGCAGGTTGATGTGGTTGAAACCGCGACCATTGAAACGGACCGGGCGACCGGCGCGCAGAAACTGCGCGGCGTTATCCGCGTGGCCAGTGCCGAACAACTGGCGGGCAGCAGCGGCAAGCCGGGCTTTGTCGAGAAACTGGGCAACGGTTTTGCCTTTGCGTCCTATGACACCAGCATGACTCATTACGGCCGCCTGATGATCCATCAGAAAATCAAAGCCTGGGGCGATCAGGCACGGACAGGAGACGGGGATAATATCGGTTATCTTCTCGTTGCCGGGATTGACCGCCTGTCGATGTTTAACGAAGCGTTCGGTGCGCAATTCACCGATGAGATTATCGAGAAGACCGGCAAGCGCCTGCGTCAGATGATCGGGGCTGACGGCACCGTGACGCGCATTGGCGGCGATGTCTTCGCCATGTTCCTGTCCAGTGCGCCGCATGCCGAAATGGCGGCGCTGGCCCGTCATATGCTGCATGCCGTGCAGAACGAGCCGTTGTCCACATCGCAGGGGCCGATTGGTGTCGGCCTTTCCATTGGTGGCGTTCTGGTTCGTCCTGATTGTAAGGATCCGGCGGATATGATCGCCAAGGCCGAGATGGCGTTGCAAACCGCGAAATCACGGGGCCGTGGCCGTTTTATTTCCTACAACGAAGCGGCGGGTGATGGCCAGTCGGCACGGATGCAGATGCGTTCGGCTGACGATTTCATGGCGGCGCTCAAAGACAACCGTGTGCGCCTCGCCTTCCAGCCGGTGGTGGATGCGCAGACACATGCCGTGGAATTCCATGAATGCCTGTTGCGCTATGTCGATGGCGCCGGGAAGATCCATGCGGCCGGGTCGTTTATTCCGGCGATTGAAAAGCTTGGCCTTTCGCGCCTGGTTGACCGCCATGCGCTTCGTCTTTCCCTCCAGGAACTGGAAATGTTCCCCGATGTGTCTTTGTCGGTGAACGTTTCCAACTTGTCTTTAAACGATCCTGACTGGCTGCGCGGGATTGTTGTTGCCCTGCGTGACCGCACCGATGTAGCGAAACGCATGATCGTTGAAATCACCGAGAGCGCGGTTATCCATGATATGGACAAGACCCTGCGCGTCATCAGGACCCTGCGCGATTTAGGGTGCGGTGTGGCGATCGACGATTTCGGGTCGGGTTATACCGGGTTCTCGCAGTTAAAGGAAATGGCTGTCGATATTGTGAAGATCGACAAGACATTTGTCCGCAATATGGCCGAGAAGGAAAATCACCTGTTCGTCAAAACCCTGCAGATGCTGGCCGACGGTCTTGGCATCAGGACGGTGGGCGAGGGTGCGGAAACGATGACCGAAGCCAAGCTGCTGGCCAGTGACGGGATCAACCTGATCCAGGGTTATGCGTTCGGGTATCCGGGTATCGATCGGTGCTGGTTGCCCAAGGATCATAAAATGCGCAAGGTGATTGTGTCATCGGTGGAAGGCGTATCGAAGGCGATCGCTTAAAAATCTATTGTCATTGCAGGTGTAACAAAGCAATCCAGGGCCTCGTGTGGGAGGCCCTGGATTGCTTTGTCGTGATTCTTCTCGCAATGATTGGTCTGTTTATTCTTCGGCTTCGTCTTTACCTGCAGGTTTTTTGCCGCTCATGCCCTGTGTAAAGGGTGCCCAGACGGTGCGCATGGCGTTTTCGAACATGGCCATGTTCTGGCGGTTGAGGTCTTCGAGGCTGCTTGGAACCTTGAACATCTCGCGGAATTTTTCCTGGTTCTGGGTGAAGCTTTCCAGAGCCTGTTCCAGGTAGTCGGGAACAACGGTCTGGGCGTTGCCGCCGTAAAAACCGATCAGCTGGCGCAGGAAATTGATGGGCAGAAGGTTCTGGCCTTCTTTGCCTTCCTGCTCGACAATAATCTGGGTAAGGACGGAACGGGTCAGGTCGTCGCCGGATTTTGCATCGTAAACAACGAAATCGCGGCCTTCCTTCACCATGATGCAGAGATCATCCAGTGTGACATAGGAAGAACGGCCAGTGTCGTACAGACGACGATTGGCGTATTTCTTAATGACAGTTGGTTTGTCTGAGCGAGCCTTGGTCACGATTTACGTCCTGTTCTTATGTTTCTGGAATGGCGGCATATTCGCATGATTCCTTTGCGGGTGCAAAGGTTTGGGTGTGTTGACATAAATAAATTGAAGGCCGTGACATTAGGCTAAGTCATGCCTATATAAAAGTATGGATTCATCAGCATCTCCCCATCGCGCCGCGCCCCGGCCGCTTTCCGTCTATCTGGGTGCCGCCATGACGTTGCCGGGGGTGGAACCTTTGGCTGTCGAGAACATGGTGCGGGGTATTCAGAAATATCAGGCGCATGGGTTCAGGCGCGCGGGGGGAAAACTGGAGGTCGTTTGGACAGGTGGGGGCAGCACGCTGTCGTTCTGCCCGGCGGCGGGGGAAAAATGCGGCGCTGTTTTCCTGATCCCGTCGATGATAAACGGGTCGGAAATTCTTGATCTGTTGCCGGGGAAATCGTTTACGCGGTGGATGGCGGAGCAGGGGTTTAATGTTTACCTGCTCGACTGGGGGAACCCGGCGGAGGACACGACGCTGCAATCGCTGCAGGATGTGACGGGACGCATCGTGGAGATTGCGTCCTTTATCCAGCAAAGAACGCGGGAGCCTGTAGAGGCTGTTGGCTATTGCATGGGCGGCACATTACTGCTGGGCGCCGCGGCGGACAGGCCCGGATTGTTCGGAAAACTGGTCCTTCTTTCCGCCCCGTGGGATTTCCATGCGGGCGATCCCCGGATGATGGCGCAGGTGATGACGGGGACGCCGACGGCGTTGCAACTGCTGGAGGTTCGCAAGGCTCTGCCCGTTGACTGGATTCAGAATATTTTCGCGCGGGTAAACCCGGCGCTGGCGATCAAGAAATTCTCCAACTTCGCTGCTATGGCGGCGGGCAGCGCTGAGGAAGAAATGTTTATCGCGGTTGAAGACTGGCTGAACGGCGGGCATGATTTGTCGGCGGGTGTGGCGCGGGCCTGTATTCTTGACTGGTACGGTGCGAACAAACCGGCGAAGGGGGAATGGGTGGACCTTTCAGTCCTGAAAAATAACCCCGTCCTGATTGTCGCAGCGGACAGGGATATATTAGTGCCTCCGGAATCCGCACTGGCAGCAACTAAAACGCTGTCCCATGCGAGCGCCATTCGCCCGGATTGCGGTCATATCAGCCTGATGGCCGGGAAGAATGCGCAACAGACCGTGTGGCTTCCGGTCAGGACCTGGCTTGGTCAGAAATAAAAAAAGCCGACCGCAGCTGGTGCGATCGGCTTTTTTTATTTTTTTAATGTGTCCTAGACGATGAGGTCGTTATGCGCCGGGACGATTTCAGCCGTATAGATATCGGAAAAGCTGACCGGGGCGATTTGAGTCGGCATTGAGGAAACAACCCCGTCCCCCGTATGGGCCAGGAAGCTGTTGATCGAATGCTGCAGGTCGGTCACGTTGGTTAGGACGGGAAGTGCGACAGGGCCTGCAGGCGCATCGCCACAGAATACGTTACCCTCGGCATCGGCAGAGATCGTGAAACCGCCATCAACAGGCAAATGCACACCAACGGCGTGGGTATCGGACGCTTCCGGTGGTGCTGGCATTGGCGGCAGGTGGTAACCGGAAGCCGGCGGTGTGCCAACGGCAATTGTATTACCGTCATGGCCCACATAGACCATGAAGCCTTCGAGGTCCAGAAGGATGTCGCCGGGGGTGTAGCCGCCGGGCTCATTTTCGGATGTAGGGACGCTGTCCGGGGCGACGGGAACCGGTGCAGGACCGGGCACGAAGGGTTCCAGCGTTACGACAGGACTGATTGGGAGATCGCCGCAAACGACCTGGCCATTGTGATCGACCCAGATGGTGAAGCCGCCATCGAGGGGCAGATGCGCGCTAACCGGCGCATGGCTGGCGATGACTTCGGAGGAGGCAGGTTCAGGGGCCGGGGTGGGGGCATGAGGTTTTTCATACCCGTAAAGGCTTGCTGAATTATCTGCTGCCGGGGCGACTGGGAGGCGGGTCAGTACGTTGCGTGAAGTCATAATTACTCTCTTTCAATCTCGTGGAAGATGTAAATACATAATCTATCTGGAAAATTAAAGCCAGAAAAAAATCAGGTTCCTGGAAGAACCCTTTTACCTCTGAATTGCGCTGCGCCGCAGCAAGGCTTCGCCCTGTGCGTCTTAAATTCCAGCGTCCGGGCCTTGCATAATTAGGCAGGGCAGCAATAATGGCTCACCCCATTTATAAAGGAATATCTCCATGTCTGATCCTATCGTCATCGTCGCTGCAAAACGTACAGCTATCGGAAATTTTAATGGGGGGCTGAGTGGCCTGACCGCGCAGGATCTTGGCAGCCGCGTGATCAAAGCAGTGCTGGAAGATGCGGGCGTCAAGGCGAGCGATGTCGATGAAGTAATCATGGGTCAGGTTCTGACCGCAGCATCGGGACAGAACCCGGCGCGTCAATCGGCGATTGCGGCGGGCATCCCGCAGGAAAAAACGGCAATGACGATTAATCAGGTTTGCGGATCGGGTCTGCGCACGATTGCCCTCGGGATGCAGTCGATCATGAACGGCGACAGCGAGATTGTGGTGGCGGGCGGGCAGGAGAGTATGAGCATGGCGCCGCACGCGATGCACCTGCGCAACGGGACCAAAATGGGCAATACCGAAATGGTCGATACGATGATCAAAGACGGGTTGTGGGATGCCTTCAACGGTTATCACATGGGCATCACCGCCGAGAACATCGCGGAGAAATACCAGATTACCCGTCAGGCGCAGGATAATTTCGCAGCCGGATCGCAGAATAAAGCAGAGAAGGCGATTGCTGGCGGCAAGTTCAAAACTGAAATCGTTCCTGTCATCATCAAGGGCAAAAAGGGCGATGTGACTGTTGAGACTGATGAATTTCCGCGTGCCGGTGTAACGGCGGAAGCACTTGCGGGCCTGCGCCCGGCGTTTAAACCGGATGGCACAGTGACGGCGGCGAATGCGTCCGGCCTCAATGACGGCGCGGCGGCGGTGGTGCTGATGCGCGCAAGTGAAGCGAAAAAACGTGGTTTGCCGGTCCTTGCGACAATCAAATCATGGGCGACAGCCGGGGTTGATCCGGCGGTGATGGGGACGGGGCCGATCCCTGCATCGCGCAAGGCGCTTGAAAAGGCGGGCTGGAGCGTGAAGGATCTTGACCTGATTGAATCGAACGAAGCATTTGCGGCGCAGTCTCTGGCCGTCGTGCAGGAGCTCGGGCTTGATACCGCGAAAGTGAATGTGAATGGCGGCGCGATCGCGCTCGGCCATCCGATCGGGGCGTCGGGGACGCGGGTTCTGGTGACGCTGCTGCATGAAATGGCGCGGAGCGATGCGAAGAAGGGTCTCGCCACACTCTGTATTGGTGGTGGGATGGGTATTGCAATGTGTGTCGAGCGTGACGCAACAACAAATCTGAAGAAGGTAGCATAATTCATGAACGGTAAAGTCGCTGTGGTAACAGGTGGAACGCGTGGTATCGGCCTGTCCATTACAAAAAAGTTGATTGCGGATGGTTTCAAAGTCGCCGTGATTTACAATGGCAATGAAGATGCTGCAAAAAAATGCGAAGCAGACACCGGCGCAAAAGCTTTTAAAGCCGATGTTACGGATTTTGATTTATGCGCGTCGACTTGCGATGAGATTGAGAAAGCCCTCGGGCCAATTTCCGTGCTGGTGAACAATGCCGGCGTAACCAAGGACGGTATGCTGCATAAAATGGGAAAAGACAGTTGGGACTATGTGATTGCGACCAATCTGACGTCCTGCTTCAATATGTGCCGGGCGGTGATGACCGGGATGCGCGAACGCAGTTATGGCCGTATCATCAATATCAGTTCCATTAACGGCCAAAAGGGGCAGATGGGGCAGACCAATTATGCAGCGGCGAAAGCCGGGATGATCGGCTTTACCAAATCTCTGGCCCTTGAAAACGCAGCGAAGGGCGTGACCGTTAATGCGATTTGCCCCGGATATATCGAGACGGATATGACAGCCGCGATGGCTCAGCCGGTTCTGGAATCCATTATCAAGCAAATTCCGGTGGGGCGTATGGGTAAGCCGGAGGAAATTGCGAATTACGTTTCTTTCCTGGCGTCTGAGGATAATGCCTTTACAACAGGGGCAACCTTTACCGTCAATGGCGGCCAGTATATGCCTTCCTAAGGAAATATTATGAGCGCTCCTGAAATTCTTGAACGTCGTTTCGTCCGCAGGGGCGTTAAAGTCATTCACGAAGGTGAGACCGGCAACAGCGCCTTCCTGATTCAATCGGGCCTGGTGCGTGTTTACGTCGATCATGCGGATCGGCAGATCGAACTGGCGCGTCTGGGGCCGGGGCAGATTTTCGGCGAGATGGCCCTGGTCTTCGATGAAAAGCGTTCGGCCACGGTCGAAACGCTGGAGGAATGCAATTTTATCGTCATTACGCGGAATGTTCTGGAAGACAAGCTGCGTAAAAGCGACCCGACCATCCGCGCCATCGTCCCGATGCTGATGAAACGGATTATCCAGACCAATAATGCGCTGCTCAGCCGTCATGCGGATGTAAAAACGCTGCTGGATGTGGTCAAGAATATCTATGACATCATCAATGCGTCCCTGCCGCGCACCCAGCAGATGACCTTCCAGAATGCCGTTTTGCCGAAACTGGACCAGTTTCTATCGGCGGTACGCGCGTTTGAAGAGAAATATACCGAGAAATAAAGGGATAAACTGCCTGGGTATGTGCTCAGGCCTTTGTTTCGCCATAGCTTCTTCCTAAAATCACATCATTGCATGTGATTGGACTGAAGAAGGATTTTAGCTATGAAGAAGCTCGTCGTTATTCTGGGTGGTATTGTCGTTGTTGTGCTGGTCGGGGCTGTGGCCGCGCCGCATATGATCGACTGGAATAAATACAAGCCGCGCATTCAAAGCGCCGTGGCCGAATTCACGGGTTATGAAGTCAACCTGGCGGGCGACATTGATATGGCCGTCCTGCCGTTCCCGCATGTGGTGATCGAAAATGTCGGCGTTAAAATACCCGGCGCAGCAAAGGACATCGTCGGCCTGAAAAAGGCGGAGGTCAGTGTTGCGCTGATGCCGCTGTTCAGCGGGGAGCTGAGCGTCAGTTCCGTAAACCTTGTGGACCCTGTCATCAATCTGGTCGTCGACAAGGACGGACGCAAGACCTGGATGACCGAAAAAATGCAGGGCTCCGGCAACCCGCAAAACGCGGCATCGGCTCCGGGCACGCAAGGCGGTGGCGGAAAATTCGCGCTTAACAAAATGCAGATTGAAAACGGGACGCTGAATTACACCGATGCGACCGGCAAGACCACGACAATTGAGAAGATCAACACGACCCTGAGCGCGGATTCGCTCAGCGGGCCTTTTACGGCGAAAGGTGACGTCACCTATAACAACCAGAAAATTAGCGCTGATGTGAAAACCGGAAAAATGGATGCGGTGGCAAAAACCGTGTCACTTGAGGCAACGATAAAATTGCCGGGCGAGGGTATCGTTTCTTATGCGGGTATTGCCGGCACCGCGGGTGGTATTGACCTGCAGGGTGAAACGAAAATCATGGCCGATAACATTTCGGCGCTGATGACGGCGGTTTCCGGGACGGCTTCCACGCTGCCGCCTGTCGCTCTGAACATTCAGGGAATCGTGACGGCGAAGGATACGCAGACTGATATTAAAAATCTCAAAATCGTTTTGGGGGATTTCCAGGCCAGCGGTGCGATCGGGATCAGAAACCTGAAGGCGCAGGACGGACCGGCGCAGGCGACCATCGACCTGACCAGCAACAAAGCATTCAAGCTTGAATCCCTTATGCCGGGGAAATCGGTGAAGACGGTTCAGGCCGCACCCGATAAAGATGTGCCGAAAGGCGGAACACTTAAATCATTCCTGCCTGACAGCTTTAAACTGCCTCTGCCTGTGGATGTGCAGGGTATGATCAATCTTGCCGGTGTTTCCTACAAGGGCGCGGAATTTGGTGTGATAAAAATCGGCATCGACAAAAAGGGCGGGGTGATTGCCCTGACCGAAGATGTGGGCCAGATACCGGGCGGTGGCGCGATCTCGGGCAAATCGACTCTGGCCTATGGTGCCGGATCGCAGGGTGCGGATAAGGCGGGGGTGGTTTATTCCGATCCTTCTCTGACCTACAGCATGAAAATGAACGCCAAGGCGCCATCGCAACTGTTTGGCGCTTTCCTGCCTGCCGATAAGGTAAAGTCAATGCAGCAGGTCCTGAAAGATCCGATTGCGTTCGACGGCAATGGAACCGTGCGCGGGGTGAAGGCCGGGGTGGAGAACGGAACGCTGAGCATCGGCTCAACGGTTCTTAATCTCGGCGCGACCTCCTACACACTGGACCAGACGGGAAAGAACGATGTTGTCCTGACCGTGTCGGGGCAGAATATCAATCTTGATGCGTTTATGGGCGCGAAACAGGCGGCACCGGCTGCCGTCGCTGCTCCGGCGACGCCGGGGGTAACGGTTACGCCTGCCGCTTCTTCGGCGGCGTTGCAGGATACATTGAAGAAGCTCGACCTGCCGGTGGACCTGACGGTCCGGGCCGATCTGAAAAATGTGACAATGCAGGGTGCGAATTACGCGGCAGTTACGATTGACGGTGCCCTGACCGGGAATAATCTGACCCTCAAAACCGCCAGCATGCAGGACCCCCAGGGTAACGTCATGCAGGCTTCGGGCGGGGTGAAGGATATTCACGCGCTGTCCGGGGTTGATGTGACGTTGTCCGGCAAAACGGCGGATGCAAATGCCTTCCTGAAATCGCTGAAGGTCGATACGGCGAAACTGCCGAAGGATATCGGGCCGCTTGACCTCGCCGTTTCCCTGACCGGCGACAAGCCCGACAGCCTGGCTTTTAATGCGAAGGCCAAAGTGTTCGACGGCGACGCCAGTGCCAACGGCATGCTGCTCAAGGCGCTTTCGGAAAAACCCGCCGTCGACAAGCTGGCGGTCAGCATCACCAACCCGAATTTTGAAAAACTGTTCCAGAAGTTCAGCCCGGGTTACAAGGCCGGTGTCGGTATCAACAAATCCATGAACGTTACCGCCAATGTCAATCTGACGGGCGACGGTTATGATGTGTCGGCGGTGACCGCGACGCTCGGCAGCATGACGGTGACCGGTTCAGTGAAGGCCAAAACCGGCGGCACCAAGCCGGATATTACCGCGACGTTCAGCGCGGGGACCATTCCTCTCGATATCCTGATGGGCAAGGACAAGGCTCCGCCGCCAGCAGTGCCGGGGACGTCCAAGGTCATTGCATCGAACGGGTCGGGCGAGCGCTGGTCCCGCGACCCGATTGATGCTTCGGTGCTGAACGATTTCAATCTCGATCTCAAACTGAACGCGAAATCCATCCAGTATGGCAACTGGGACCTGACCAACACGGTTCTGGCCGTGACGGTTAAGGAGGGAAGCTTGAATATCGCGCAGATGGATGCCGGGGTTTACGGCGGCACGATGTCCCTGACCTCGACCATCAAGGCCGGGGCGAAGAAAGGCGATGCGCTGACCTTCGAAACCAAATCCGATTTTAAAAACGTTGCGCTTGAACCGATGGCGGCGGCGTTTGGCGGCGGGACGAAGCTGATCAAGGCACGCGGGAACGTTTCGCTCTCCCTCAATGCCAAATCATCGGGCACTTCCCCGGCGACGCTGGTCGGGGGACTGAACGGCGGCGGACAGATGGATGGCAAGAATGTCGTGCTGCAGGGGTTTGACCTGGCGGCAATGTCGCGTTCGCTGGTGTCGACGGGCAAGGTGGTCGATAACATCACCGGCCTGGCCGGGGCGTCCTTCTCGGGCGGGGAAACCGCGTTCGAGAAAATTGACGGGCCGTTTACAATTTCATCCGGGGTGATCGGTTTCGATAAATTCCTGATGACCGGGGCGACCGCGACGATCCTTAATAAAGGTACGATCAGCCTTCCGCGGTGGTATGTGGATATGGTGTCGTCGATCGACTTGGTCGAACCGGCGGATGCACCGAACCTGGATATGAAGTTCCAGGGTTCGCTGGACAATCCCGGCAATACGTTCGGCAGCAATGCGATGCAGTCTTATATCCAGGGCCGCGTAAGCAAGAAACTGCAGAGCATTGTCGGCGACAAGCTTGGCGACAAGAATCCTGCACTCAACAATCTGGTGAACGGTTTGCTGGGCGGGAAGCCTGCGGAAGCTCCTGCGGTTGCGCCTGCCGCGACGACATCGGGTGGGGCGGCGGTGAACCCGGTTGTCACTACGACGGTGACGCCGGAAGCTGCGGCTGCTCCTCCTGCTCCTGCCGCTGGTGAAACGACAAATGCACCGGAACCTGCCGCACCTGCGGCCAAGCCGACGCGGGAAGAGAAGATCAATAATGTCCTGCAGGGGATCATGGGTGCGACGGGGCATTAAAGCGTTATTGCGGGCGTAGCGAAGCGATCCAGAGATATTAAAGACTCTGGATTGCCGGGTCGCTGCGTTCCCTACAACGACAGATTTATGGTTTGTGGTTCTTCAGAATAAAAATCCGGATAGCGCTCGAGAGATTTCTCTCGCCGCGCGCCTCATCGATTTCGGTGATGATCTGGTTGATCGATTGATCGCGCGATTCCGCAATCGCTTTTAATTCCACCCAGAATTCATCCTCCAGCGTGATGCTGGTCGGGTGGTCGGCGATGCGGACAGAACGCTTCTTCATTTTTAATACCTCATCCTGACCTCTCCCTGACGGAAGAGGGGATTACGGTTAATCCTTCGGATGAACCATGTCTTCCGGTTTGATCCATTCCATGAACTGCGCTTCGGTCAGGAGGCCGAGGTCGATAC
>JAQGJB010000074.1 GCA_028290825.1 Micavibrio sp. | reverse complement strand
GCTCGCCCTTGCCCTTATCGACATAAATCGTAAACAGGATATATCCGGCCAGCATCATGAACGGTGCGACCCAGGTAAAATCGAAAGAGAGAACCTGCGCCACCATCGTCGTGCCGACATCGGCGCCCAGCATTACGGCGAGACCCGCCGCAACGGTCATTAATCCGCGTCCGACAAACGAAGAAATAATCATCGATGTCGCCGTCGAGCTTTGCAAAATCGCTGTCACACCCATCCCGGCGAAGAATGCTTTCACGCGGTTGCTCGTGCTCCTGGAAATAATTTTGCGCAGCGAAGCCCCGAACGCACGGGTCACCCCGGTGCGCACCATACGCAACCCCCATAGCAGCAGGCAGACGCCGCCAATGATTTTAACGAGAACAAGTGAGGGTATTATGGCAAAAATCCTTCCGGGGGACGCAATAAAGTAAAATTCGATTTTAAATGCAATGGCTTAAGGTTTCAATCCCTGCCGCAGACAACAATACAATATCCCACATTAAGCTTAAACACTTTGCGAAGGATTAATTTTCTTTGCCCCTCTGCCGGTTCTCCTTTTCATTTCCTCGGCGCAAAAATTGACACCCCAAAAAATTCCATTATATTTCCCTAACATCCAAACCCGGCAGGAGATAGTGATGAAAGAATATCTGGTCGAAGTTCACGGCACACGCACAGCGTCCAACACCTTCAACATCGCACGCGGGGTGGCCTCCATCCTTGCGAATTGCTTTAACCGGACAACCTTCGTCACGGATGTCAGCAACATTGATTTCATCAGTGATGAAGACCGCCTCATCGCCCTGACAGATGGCAAATATCGCGACATCTTCAATATCCAAGTCAGCTCCGAAGCGCCCCTGGACGACGTCCGGCGTTTCTTTGCGTCAGGATTTCAGGACCATAAGGTTGATGTAAAACCCTTCACGCCCTGAACGCCGGCTTAAACCGTCCTGCGGGGCTTAGAATCCGCTGCCCGGCTGGCTGAGGTATTTTTCCTCCTCAACCGTATTCTCGCGCCCCAGCACCGCATTCCGGTGTGGAAATCGTCCGAAGCGCTGGATCACATCGCGGTGACGCAAGGCGTATTCATATCCCATCGGGTCTTCATCCCGGATCGAGGCAAACAACGCCACCGCCCTCTCCTGATCGGCCAGATGCTCGCTGTGTTCGAACGGCAGGTAAAGGAAATGGCGCTTCATCACCGGCAACACCTGGTCATACCCCTTTGCAATCGCCTGCACGGCGACGCGCAGCGCCTTTTCATCGCTGGCATAGGCCTGAACGGAATCGCGGTGGATATTGCGTGGAAACTGATCGAGAACGATGCAAAGCGCAAGCGCACCTGACACGTCCCCGGCCCAAGCGTCGCAAAGCCCGTCACGGGCCATCGTCACGATGCTTCCAAAACGTTCGCTGATGATCGTGTCAAAATCGGGATTTTTCTGAAACCACTGGGCGGGCTGCGTTTCTGTGAACCAAAAATGGAGAATTTCCTGCCGGGAGTCGCGCATCTATATCACGCCGAACGGATTATTTTTTATACTTCGCATTATATTTTTTTTCCAGCCGCGACGCCATCCACGACAGGACGACAGCCGGAAGAAAAGGAACGAGAATGATGAAAATCGTGAAAGGATTAGTCAGCGCAGACAAAAGCGTACCGTCGACATTTTTGATGTATAAGGCCAAAAATATCATCAGGCCGGCCACTGCGAAGATCAAGGCAACAAATCTTAACAGGCGGGCTTTCAGGACTAATTCGCGGGCTTTTTGGTCGATGGCAGGCTCTCTTTCGCACTAACTATATCAAAATTTTACGGTTAATCACATAGCTCCTGAAAAAACCGAAGTTATCCGAATTCGGAAGTCTTTAGATATTCCATCACACCAATAACGGAGAGGTATTTTTGTTCCAAAAAAAAGCGGGCTTAATCCGCTTTTTCTGATGATCTTTGGATTTCTAGTGCTGATCAGCCCAGATTTTCTTCTTTACGCCGAACAGAACACCCGTCAGTACCAGCATGAACAGGAAAGCCTTGATCCCGATCCGCTTGCGTTCTTCCATGTGCGGCTCCGCCGCCCAGGTCAGGAACTGGGAAACATCGCGGGAATATTGCTCCAGCGTCTGCGGTGAATTGTCGGAATACGCCACACGGCCGTCGGTCAGAGGCGGCGGCATTGCAATGATATTACCGTGCATGGCGCGGTTCCAGTACTGGCCGGACATCAGCTCTTTGCCGGCTGGCGGCTCACTATAGCCGGTCAGGATGGCATGAATGTAATCGGCGCCGCCATGACGGGCCTTTGCGATAAGCGAAAGGTCCGGCGGATAGGCCCCGCCATTACCCGCTTTTGCGGCCTGAACGTTCGGGAACGGGGATTTGAAATGATCGCTCGGGCGGCCCGGGCGGTCGAACATTTCGCCCTCATCGTTCGGCCCGTCGCTGACCGTCACCGACGCCGCAATCGCCTTCACTTCCCCATCGTTATAACCAAGCGCAGAAAGATTGCGGTAAGACAGGCGTGTCATCGAATGGCAGGCCGAGCAGACTTCTTTATAAATCTGGAACCCGCGTTGCAGCGAAGCCCGGTCATAAGCGCCGAAAATTCCGTTGAAGGACCAGTTCAGGTGATCCATCTCGTATTCGCCATGTGCGGCCTCTGCATGCTCTGTGGACCCTTGCGCCGTTTCCGCCGCCGGTGTGTCGGCGTCTGCGGCTTCCGAAGTTGCCGGCGAAGTCCCGCTGGCTGCATCCGCAGCAACAGCCGTTTCCTCACCCGGTGCGTTCGGTGTCTGCTTGCCCGCCGCCGCATGGGAAACAACAGGCATCGCCAGGAGAACAACGGCCATTGCCGTCAATGAAAGAGGATGACGAACCATTATCTTGCTCCCGCTTTACGAGCGTTTTCTTGAAGGACGGCTTCGTTAATGCTGTTCGGCATCGGTGAGGCTTTTTCAGTCACCGAGAGCCAGGGCAGAATGATCACGAAGAACGCGAAATAATAACCAGTCAGGATCTGGCCGATATAAACCCACTGAATGACGCCGAACAGCATCGCATCCGCTGTCTGTGCGCCGATATAACCAAGGATCGCAACCGAAGCCGTCATCGCCAGGACCGCCACTTTGAACTGCGGACGGAACCGCGCGCTGCGCACCGGATGGGAATCCAGCCATGGCATCACGAACAGGATCGCAATCGAACCGAACATGGCAATCACGCCACCCAGTTTCGAATCCAGCAGAACCCATTTCGAGAACGGCAGAGGCAGGCCCATCGTCTGGCTGAAATAGCCAAGCATGAACACAACGCCCGCAATGGCCAGCATCGTGAAGAACTTCTTGGAATACTGCCCGAAATCAGTCACCGCAGGAATGATCGTCATGCCGAGCAGCGGATCTTTCAGAGCCTTGCCCTTGGTGTACACCGGCCACAGCGCCGCGCCGATAATGCCGATACCCGCAAGGATATAAAGGTTAAACCCGAACGTGATCCCGCGCAGCATCGCGTAGAATGGCAGGAAGTACCATTCAGGAACGATGTGGGCCGGTGTCTGCAGGGCGTTGTACTGTATGTAGTGGTCGGGGTGGGCCAGCATATTCGGCGCAAAGAACGTCACCGCAATATAGGCCAGCATAAACACCGCCAGGCCGAACATGTCCTTCGCCGTATAATAAGGACTGAATGCCAGCGTATCCTGCGGACCTTTCACATCGATCCCGAGCGGGTTGTTTGAACCCGTCACGTGCAGCGCCCAGACATGGACGAACACGATCCCGACAATCACGAAGGGCAACAGGTAGTGAAGCGCAAAGAAACGATTGAGCGTCGGGTTGCCAACCGCAAAGCCGCCGAGCAGCAGCGTCACGATGGAATCGCCGACGAATGGAATAGCCGAGAACAAATTGGTGATAACCGTCGCCGCCCATCCACCCATCTGCGACCAGGGCAGAGTGTAACCCATGAACGCCGTCGCCATCATCAGCAGGAAGATGATAACGCCGAGAATCCAGAGAAGCTCGCGCGGCTTCTTATAGGACCCGTAATACATGCCGCGGAAGATGTGGGTGTAGACAGCAATGAAGAAGAACGACGCCCCGTTCATGTGCAGGTAACGCAGCATCCAGCCGTAGTTCACATCGCGCATGATATGCTCGACGGAATCGAACGCCATGTTTTCCTGCGGCGTGTAGTTCATGGCCAGGAAAATCCCGGTCACGATCATCAGGATCAGCATCGTCATCGCAATGCCGCCAAAGCTCCAGAAATAGTTAAAATTCTTGGGCGTTGGGAAGACACCGTATTCCTTCTGCATCATTGTAAAGATAGGCAGACGGGAATCGAACCACTCAATAACCGGATTTTCAAAAGGCTCGCGCGGACCAGCGGACATAACTTAACTCTCCAACAGATTAAAACTTAGCCAATACGAATGGTCGTATCGGTCAGGAATGTGTATTTGGGAACAACCAGGTTCTTCGGGGCCGGGCCTTTGCGGATACGCCCTGCGCTGTCATATTCTGAACCGTGGCACGGGCAGAACCAGCCGCCGAACTCGCCCTTCGGCTCCGTCTTCTTTTGTCCGAGCGGAATGCAGCCAAGGTGCGTACAGATCCCGATCATCACCAGCCATTGCGGTTTCTGCGCACGCTTGCCGTCGGTTTCCGGATCGCGCAGCGTCGACACATCGACATCCGTCGCCGCCTTGATTTCATCGGCGGTGCGGTGACGGATGAATACAGGCTTGCCCTGCCAGATCACGGTGATCGCCGAGCCCTCTTCGATCTTGCTTAAGTCGGCTTCCGTCGTCGACATCGCCAGCGTGTCTGCTGCCGGGTTCATCGAGTCGATGAACGGCCACGCGAATGACGCGGCACCGATTGCGGCAAAGCCGCCAGCCGTCAGGTAAAGGAAATCGCGGCGTGTCGCGCCATCTTCGGTATCGTGCGGGGGGGTATTTTCGTATGAACTCATGATCGGATCTTCTGGGTAAAAGACATTATTTCAAGGCGTTAAGTACCGGGATTCTCGGACGGTTGCAAGAGTCCCCGCTCGAATATTTCAAAAAAAGCCCAGCCAAATCATCAGGGGAGAAGTTATCGGCATTAAGGAATGTCTTAAACTGTCGTGTTCCGCCGCTCCGAAGCTGCGTAAGGCATGGCCCGCCGCAAAGGGATAAAGCATTATGGAATATTAGTACTGCAGCTGGCTCTCGGTTCTGGGCGAGGACGGCGACGACATGGTTACAAAACTCCGCGCCCCCTCCGCCGTCAATACGCCGCGCTGTTCCTTCTGGAAGAACTGCGCCTCTCCTTTGCCCGCCAGACCGGCATCTCTTAACTCCCGCTCCGCCGCGCGTGATCCGTAGATATCTATGGTTCTGGTCTGCTCAAATGCCGAACCCTTTTTGAGAGCCTCCGCCTGCAGACGCCTGTCCAGCGCCTCATTCAGATCATTGTCATGATTGATATGGTCCACCCCGAACATCACCACGGCCTTCTCGCCATTCGCCGTCCGGATAAAACGCTGCGCCCTGGAATCCTCTGCCGCCGGTCCCATGCGCTTTTCTGTCTGCTCATCGAATGCGGCCTTCTGGGCCTTGTCGATCTCATTCCCCAGCGTCTGCTTTTTATCCTGATACTGGCGCAGGGCATCTTCGACAAAACTGGGGCCGTCCTTTTCGGCAAGCCCCTGTTTAACAAGATAACCGCGCCCTTCCTTCTGATAGCCCTGATAAAGTGGATCCATCATTGCGCCCGTCCGGTCAAGCCAGTCCTGCTTTTCCCGCAGCTCCCGCATCCTCTCCGCCGCCTCCTGCCCCAGGGTATCGCCACCCAGATGAAAACGGATACCGTTCTTGTGGCAGTTGATCAGCATCTCTGCATACGCCTTGCCGCTTTCCCTGCGCGTCGCTTCTGTCGGCGGTGAGGACGAATTGAACCAGTCCGAATTTTTCCTGACCTCGTCATAAGTGACCTGCGGCGGGCGCGCGTAAAGTTTCTCGATCATCTGCTGGGTAAGATCATTGGGCGGATATTCGATGATCATGTGCCTGACGCCCGACCGCGCCATGGCCGCGACATTCTCCGCGATCCCCAGAACAATAGACGGATCACCATGGTTGGTATCCGCAAGAAGGGTAAATTGCTGCCGCCCCGCCGTAATGCTGCCAAACGCATTCTGCGGATCGAACGCCGCCCGTTTCCCGTTCGGCGTCTGCACTGCCGCGGCAAAGGCGGGGCTGATGGACTGCACATTTTGAAGGCCACGCGGTGCCTTGTCGGGATCGGTCATTATTTTCGCCGGTTTGGGCCGTTTTCTGCTATGTTCAAGATAACAGACAGGTCTTAAGGACCTGTTGAAAAACACCTGTTTTCTTTGACATTGTCCAAAAACAGGCGTAAAACAATATGATAATATTCTGGTAAATGCAGCGAAGGGGTGGAAAATGATCAGCAGAGCTTTTAATTACGCAAGCATGCATCCTGTTAAAACCGCAGCCATCGGCCTTGGCGTTAAACTCGCCACGCCTTTTATTCTCCCCTATCTGGCGCCCGTCCTTGTGGCCCCTGCAATTGCGCTGGCCGGCATCTTTGCACCTGTCGCCATGTGCCTTGGCCTTGGCTATCTGGCCGTTCACGCCGTCCGCGGCATCGGCCCGACCTTCAACGCCGCCAGCTCAAACTCCGGCAAAATCCTTGCCGCGGGCATCGGCGCGAAACTCGCGGCGCCCTTTGCCGCCCCGCTCCTCGGCTCGACGCTGGGCGTTCCCTTGGCCGTCGCACTCGGTGGCATCTTCGCCCCTGTTGCCATTGTTGGCGGCGGTCTCCTCTTGGGTGGCGCGCTCGTCAACCACGGCGTCAACAGCCTACGCCGCGCAGGCCAGAATTATAACACGGCCCCGCACGCACCCGCCCAGGCGTAAGTCTGGTTTATCCCTGAATGATTACCCCTGAACCCCCGGATTCCTTGATTTTCCGGGCGTTTTCTTCTATACTGGCGGTATGAACCATAGATATTTTGATACCGTAAAACCGCTCACCACCACTTTCAGCACCTTCATGAAATCGTGGGCCAGCCCCGGCAACCGTTTTACCACCGGGCGGATGAAGCAGCACTTCTCCAAGGTCGCGAATAATTTCCGAACATCCGTGAACCAGGCCTTCCTGGCGCACCGGTATATGAGCAACTGTTACAACCTCAATATGTTTTAGGCTCGCGCGGACCCTGCGCCTTCGATGCGCTGATTAGAATACGGATTGGAAAGGCCTTCTTTAACGGAGGCCCTTTTTTCATCTCGACTTAGACGAAATAAAATTACACGAAGCAAAGGTAAAACCTATTTAAATTGCGCATTATCATAAGACCAGCTATAATTCCGATATGAGCCTCAGACAGAAATTTTCCCACGCTGCTGACCACCCCATTCTCTCCCTCGGGCAGGTTACGGCCCGTCTGTTTAACGGCCTTGTGGGCTTTCTCCCCGCCCGTGCCATCAACCGGGTGGCCTCGACAGGCAATAATCAGATTAATGCTGGCCGCGTCTGGGCCTTTCTGCGTCACGGCCCGCGATAGAGATTAGGAATTATTTCCTTGACAGTCCTAAGACCACTCTGCTAATTTTTCCCTGTAACGTTACCTGCGGCTGAAAAAGCGCCGCAACGACCGAGCCTTCGGGCGCCCGACCTTTGTCTTATCTGTCCCTCACGGAGGGAATGATAAAGCAAGGATAAGCATACCCCCTTCCCGGCCCCGGATCGCTCCGGTCGCTTGAATCGTCAGGATGGGCCAGTATCGGCAACTCCCCTCGCCTTAGAGGAACCCTGCCCGGACCCTTGGCCCCGGTGATGAAGTGCGGGGAAACCGCCATGGCCCTTTTCATCACTTCGGCAACAAAAATCATGACGAACGAACTAAAAGAATTGGCGAAAATCGCCTGAAACTCCAGACAACACTGGCAAAAAACGGTGAAAGGGCTTACAACGCAGACATAATCCCGGAGATCAACATGCCCCAGCAAAGTGCCGCCCTATCCCCGATGGAAGCCTTCGGCCCGGATCACCAGGAACAGGCTGCCGCCTGGTTCCGGACGCTTCGCGATAAAATCTGCGCCGCCTTCGAAGACCTCGACGGCGAAGGGAAATTCGAACGCAAGCCGTGGTCGCGTGAAGAGGGCGGCGGTGGTGAAATCTCCCTGATGAAGGGCCGCGTCTTTGAAAAAGTCGGCGTCAACATTTCAACTGTGCACGGCCATTTCCCCGAAAGCTTTGCCGCACAAATTCCCGGCGCGAACGAAAACAGCGGAAAATTCTGGGCCAGCGGCGTATCGCTCGTCGCCCATATGCGCAGCCCGCACGTTCCCGCCGTACATATGAACACACGCATGATTGTGACCGCAAAGGGCTGGTTCGGCGGCGGCATGGATCTGACCCCGATGTTCCCGGAAGGCCACGCACAGGACCGTGACGAATTTCACGCCGCCCTGAAAGAATGCTGCGACCGGCACGGTGACGATTATTATCCGCGCTTTAAAAAATGGTGCGACGAATATTTTTTCCTGCCTCACCGCAACGAACCGCGCGGCGTCGGCGGAATTTTCTACGACCAGTTAAACACCGGAAGCTGGGACGCCGATTTTGCCTTCACTAAAGATGTGGGCGAGACCTTCCTGAACGCCTACCTGCCTGTCATCCGCCGCAACATGGACCGTGCCTGGACCGCGGAAGACCGTGAACGGCAATTGCTGCGGCGCGGGCGCTATGTAGAATTCAACCTTCTTTACGACCGCGGCACCACCTTCGGCCTGAAAACCGGCGGAAACACTGAAGCCATCCTCATGTCCCTCCCGCCCGAGGTTAAGTGGGCGTAATTATTTTGTGGTTTGTAAATCCGGAATTGTGATAGAAACCGGACAACATCGACCCAGATAGAGGAACCGACATGACTGCCGTCAACGACAGCCAGGTCACCGCTTCAAGTGTTGAACTGCCTTCCCGACAGGAAGCTTCCAGACTGAGAAATCAGATGGGCCAACGCTCCGCATGTAACCACAGACAAACGAAGCATAATCTCCCTTAGGCCTAAGCAGACTGCTTTCGCCTTGCGGGCTTTTAACCAAAGGCCATCGTCCGTTCAGTGAAAATGATACGGGCGTGAATGATTTCCCGGCAGGCCCCACGGCCTGCGGCAAGCTTAACAACCGGAAAGAAAGAGAATAGAAATGGGCGTTATTTCCAAAGCATACACCAAAGAAGATGTTGTCGGCATGGATGCCGAGGCCCTGCGCGCAGCGGTGCCTGAACTCCTGACGGCCTTTAACGAAGGTGGACGGTCGGACATGAATCTTTGGCAGATCTATCATGAGGCCGCCTGCAGGCTGGACGCCACACGGCAAAACGCGGGAAGCCAGAACGAATGGCGTCAGAAACTTTTAGACGAAGGTACACCCGATCCGGTGGCTAAGCTTGAAATAGCTTAATCGACTTTGCCTGGTCGCGGCATTCGTCGCGGCCGGGCGTAAAGTCAGCGGCAATCCACCACTTCTCGACCGCGCGGAGGATGTCCCCCATTTGCGGGCCGGGCGCAATTCCTAAATCTTTAAGATCCTCGCCGCTCAACGGTAATACCGGCACTGGCCAGTTCTGCAACACGTCGATCACCTCACCCGGAATAACCTCATCCTGCATCGCCGCCATGACCAGAATGGATTGCAACGCAATCACGCGGCCAAACCGGTAAAGCCTTTCTTTCACGCCGCACGGCGTGCCGACGGCGATAAAAAGAGTTTCAAGGTTCCTGGCCTGCTCTCTCGAAAACACGAAATATTTGTCCAGCACCGCGCGGTGGTTTTCATCGCCGCCGGAAAGAATGAAAAGCCGCGCCTCAACCGAAACCGCGTCCAGCTCCGTTTGCATCCGGCTCAGCGTTTTCAGGTTGTCGCTTAAGTAACCGGGATGAAAAAAATCCGTCATCACAGTGCTGGCGCGCATCAGGTCGAGGATTGAAACAGGCTCGGCCAGGGCGATGATCTTCCTCATTTCCTGCATGATCCGTTCGCGTGACAATGTCGAAATCTGCGCCGCCGCAGACCGGCATGCATCAAGCGCCGCCGCATCCGGCGCACCGCGCCCGTAAAGCGCATGGAACCGGAAGAACCGCAGGATACGGAGGTAATCCTCCGCAATTCTCTGCGCCGGTTCGCCGACAAAAACCACACGGCCCGCTTTGAGGTCGCTAATGCCCTGGCCCGTGGGATCGAAGACATTGCCGTCGAAATCGGCCAGCAGGGTGTTCATCGTAAAATCCCGCCGCCGCGCATCCTCGGCCCAGTCGGTGCTGTAGGCGACGACCGCATGCCGCCCATCGGTTTCGACATCACGGCGCAACGTGGTGATCTCGAACGGAATGCCGCCGGCCACCGCCGTCACCGTACCGTGGTCGATCCCGGTCGGGACGACTTTGATACCGGCCCCTGTCAGGCGGCGGGTCACTTCATCCGGCTGGTGCAGGGTAGCAAGGTCAGCATCGCTCGATCCGATGCCAAGGAACGAATTGCGAACAAAGCCGCCAACGAACCGCACGGCCTCATGGCCAAGACTATCGAAAACCTTGCGGCTCTCCGCGCTTGGTTTCCAGAGTGTCGGGTCGATTTTGGCAACGCTGTCCATAACCGCAAGCCTAAGCGATTTCGACCACCGAATAAACGTGTTTATTCCGCCCTTCGTGGTTTTTTATCAGGCCCTTATGCACTATATTAGCCCCATTCAAACAGCCCCAAAGGATTCGCCCCGTGACCATTTCCGTCGCCCCAGACTCATCTATCGAAAAATCGCTCGCCGACACTGCCAACCGCCTCGGCCAGGCCCGCGCCGAAATCGGCAAGGTTATTTTCGGCCAGACCCGCGTGATCGACCAGATATTGATCACACTGATGTCCGGCGGCCATGTCCTTCTGATCGGCGTTCCCGGCGTGGCGAAAACCTTGATGGTCGAAACCGTCGCCACCGTCCTCGGCCTGACCTCCAACCGCATCCAATGCACGCCTGACCTGATGCCCGCCGATATCATCGGTTCGGAAGTGCTGGAACAGGACGAAGGCGGCAAACGCAATTTCCGTTTCATCAAAGGCCCGATCTTCACCCAGTTCCTGATGGCCGATGAAATCAACCGCGCCTCGCCGCGCACGCAATCCGCCCTGCTGCAGGCGATGCAGGAACATGTCGTTTCGGTCGGCGGCAAGAAACAGGATCTGCCACGCCCCTTCCATGTCATGGCCACGCAAAACCCGATCGAACAGGAAGGCACCTACCCCCTGCGGGAGGCGCAGCTTGACCGCTTCCTGATGCAGATCGATGTCGATTACCCGGAACACGATTCCGAACGCACGATGCTTCTGGCCACCACCACCAACCGCGACAGCGCCATTAAAGCCGTCTTCACCGAAAAGGAACTGATGGACGTTCAAAGCCTGGTCCGCGACATGCCCATCGGCGAAAGCGTTGTCGATGCGGTCTTAAAACTCGTCCGTTCGGGCCGCCCCGGCGATGACGCCCCGCAGATCGTCAATGAATATGTTGGCTGGGCCCCCGGCCCGCGCGCAGGACAGGCCCTTATGCTTGCCTGCCGCGCCCGCGCACTCCTCGATGGCCGCGCCGCGCCGTCGGTTGACGATGTCATCGAACTGGCCGAACCGATCCTCAAACACCGCATGGCCCTCAACTACAAGGCCCGGGCGGAAGGTGTGACACTGAAAGACGTTATCGCCGCACTGACAGACGAATTGTAGAAAGCTGCACACCGGGCCGATTAATGAAACAAGCGTCCATCGCCTTACTGGGTATAATTCTTCTGACGGCATCAGCAGGTGTCGCGCGGGCGGATTCCTCGTGCTGGCCGGAAAGAAAACTGATCGGCACGACGGCTGTCGGCATCTACAGGCCCGACACAGGACGGGAATTTGAACTCGTCCAGAAAGACGGCAGCCTGCCGCATAAAATATCCTGCTCCCGCATCGTCATGAACGGTTCCTGCGACGGGGAATACAGCTTCATCCCCGTCTGGGCCTTCGACAGGGATCACAACACGGTCAAGATCAAATTGTATAATGGCGGCTTTGCCTATCTTAAAACCGCCCAGCAAGGCGGAACGTATCAAGACATCCTGCACCCCGCCGGTGCGGTCAGTCCGGATGATACAATCGTCTTTAAAGCCCCGGCCCTGAACGCCGGTCGCGTCCTCGCCGACAGGGACGCAGTTGAAAAATTCCTGTCCGCTGAATTCCCGGGCCAGGATATTACGCTCGAAGATCATCTGGGCATTGGCGACCTGAGCCGGACTTATGAAACCCGCTCAACCCTGCACAACAACCAGGGGCAATGGCTGGAAGTCGACGAAAGATTATTCAGGTTTACAGGCGAAGGGCCGGACATGCGTAAAAGCGATGTCGTCCGCACCGGTTATATCCTCCATAAAACGCGCAGCGGCATCATCAAGGCCGTCCTCGAAGAAGAGTGGTGCGATTAGGGAATGAAAAAACAAATTCTCTCTACGCTGAACGCACTGACCCTCCGCCACAAGGCGGAGGCTGCCTCCGCCGGGCTGCCCGCGTTGATGGCCGCCGCAGAAAAAGCCGTCACCACGCTTTACCACGGCGATCACCGCCAGCGCCGCTCAGGCAGCGGTGAAAATTTCTGGCAGTTCCGCGAATATGATTCCAGCGACCGCCCGCAGGACATTGACTGGCGTCAGAGCGCGAAGGGCGATCATGTTTACACCCGCCAGAAAGAACGTCAGACCGCACAGACCATTCTGTTCTGGGCACAGAACGATCGCGGCATGGCCATGAAGACCGCCAAGGCGCGGCAAAGCAAATATGAAACCGCCGCGATCTTTTCCCTCGCCCTCGGCCTGCTGTTGACCCGCGCCGGTGAACATATCGCGCCGTTGCAGGAACCGAACCGCGCCGGACGTAACGATCTTGCCCTGCAGCGCCTTGGCGACATGCTCTGCCGCCGCCCCGCCACCCTGCCGCCGGGGCCTGCTGTTCCTGTCGCGCATCAGCTTCCGAAACGCGCCAGCCTGATCCTCGCCGGGGATTTCATGCAGCCTGCCGAGGAACTGGAAATAACGCTCTCGGTTCTCGCCGCCAAGGCGCGTCACGGTTTGCTCGTGCAGATTCTCGACCCTGCCGAACTTGAACTGCCCTTCAATGGCCGCGTCATCTTCCGCCCCTTCAATGACACGATGGACATCCCCATCGCCAATGTCCCATCCATCCGCGAGGCTTACAAGGAACGTCTGCGCAATCATATCGACGCCGTACACGACCTTGCCCGCCACCACGGCTACGGCCATATCGTCTGCAGCACCGCCGACGACATCCGCCCTGCCCTCTCCGCCGCCTGGCAGGCGCTCGCCCCGTTGCAACGTTATGAAGCGGGGACCTGACCGATGCTGAACCTTCCCTTCACCTCCGTTGCCTTTCTCAATCCCTGGATTCTTTCGGGGTTGCTGGCGCTGCCGATCATCTGGTTTCTGCTGCGCGTCTTTCCGCCGGTTCCGCGCATGGTTCACCTTCCCGGCGCATGGCTGCTGGAGGGGCTTGTTCCCGACCGCCAGACGACAAGCAAGACGCCGTGGTGGCTGATCCTTTTGCGCACTGTTCTCGCGGCGCTCATTATTCTTTCCCTCGCCCATCCGGTTGTCAACCCGGCGGAGAGCCTCAATCTGCGCGGCTCCCTGCGTCTTGTCATCGACAATGACTGGTCCGCCGCACAAACCTGGTCGCGGCAAGTTCAGTCGGCCGAACAATATCTTGACCGCGCCGCGCGTGACCGTCTGCAGGTTTTTATTCTGACTACAACCCCGGAACCCGGCCAGACCGACATCGTCCAGCAAGGACCAATGACAGCCGCCCAGGCCCAGACCATCGTGCGCGGCCTCCGCCCCCGTCCCTGGCCCGCCACCTACGGCCTCACCGCCAATTCTCTGGCCGCCGCCACAACCAAATCCGGCATCGATACCGTCTGGCTTTCCACAGGGCTTGATAACGGCAGCGGCAATGACCTTGCCTCCACGCTCCAACAGCAGGGCAGCCTGACCTACGTCGAACCCGATGCCGCCAACCGCGCGCTTCTGCTCCTGCCACGCGTCCGCGCCGGACAGGATCTGAGCGTGGCCGTAAACGCCGCAGCGGGTGTTCCCGATAAGATGCCGGTCGGCGTTGACGCCCTTGCCGCCGATGGCCGCATCCTCGACCACCAGACAGCGACATTGATCTCCGACGATTTGCCTGCGGAGGTTAAATTCTCTCTGCCCGATGCCCTGCGCGGACAGGTCAGCCAGTTCCGTCTTTCCGCCAGGAACGGGGCTGGGTCCATCGTGTTGATGGATAACCAGTTCAGCCGTAAAACCGTCGGCATTCTGACCTCACGCGATGAATCGAAATCGGCCCCGCTGGTGGAGTCCGGCTATTATCTCTCCCGCGCTCTGGAACCTTATGCCGATCTGCGCAGCGGTGAGCTTGACGACCTGTTAAAGCAGAAAGGTTTGTCCGTCATCATTCTTCCTGACATTGGTGCCCTTCCCGCCGAGACGCTCGACACGCTTGAAAAATGGGTGAAGGGCGGCGGCCTTCTTCTCCGCCTCGCCGGACCGAACATGAGCAAGGCCGAAAACTTTTTGACGCCGACGCCGCTGCGCAAGGGCGAACGTGCGCTCAACGGCGCATTGACCTGGGACAAGCCGCAAAAGCTCGCCCCCTTTCCAAAGGCCAGCCCCCTTTACGGCCTCGACGTTCCACCGGAAATCGAAGTGAAGCAGCAGATCCTGCCCGAACCCATCGCCGACCTCGACAAAAAAACCTGGGCCGCCTTGCAGGACGGCACGCCGCTCGTTACCGCCGCGCCGCTTGATAAAGGCCTCATTGTCCTGATCCACACCACCGCGACGCCTGCCTGGTCCAACCTTGCCCTCTCCGGCCTTTACGTTCAGATGCTGCAAAGAATTGTCGGCCTTGCCGGGTTACAGGACATCACCGGTATCGCAGACGGCACGCTTCATCCGCAAAAAATTCTGGACGGTATGGGTGCGCTCGTCCCGCCGGACAGCACCGTCCAACCCATCGACGCCAAGAAATTCGCCGCCCAGATGCCCGATAGCATCCACCCGCCGGGCTTCTATGGCCGCACGGGCGTCAGCAAGGTTTTCAATCTCGGCGACCGCATCAAAACGCTTACCCCGATGGGCCGCCTGCCACTTGGCGTCACCCGCGTTGGCTACACCGGCGGGAATGAAACGGATTTGATGCCGTGGCTCCTCGCCCTTGCGTTCATTCTTTTCCTGTGTGACTGGATCATCATGCTGGTCCTGCAGGGCATCGGGTCAAACGCCTTGCGCTCGGCTCTCCGCGGTGGTGCCGTTGTGGTTCTCTGCCTGCTTCCGCTTCCGGCGCAGGCCCAGGACAGTTCCGCCGACGCGATCCGCCAAGCCTCCGCCATTCACCTTGCCTATATCCAGTCCGGGGTGGCCACAATCGATTCAACCGCCCAGAAAGGCCTCGAAAACCTTTCAAGGATTCTCAATGAACGCACCTCCGTCGAACCGGCTGGGGTCGTTGCCATCAATCTTTCGCGTGATGATATTTCCTTCTTCCCGCTGATCTACTGGCCGATCTCCGGTTCCGAACAACCGATGACCCAGGATGTTGCGCAGAAAGTGCAATATTATCTCGACCACGGCGGCACCATATTGTTCGATACGCGCAACCCGACGGCGGAGAACCAGAACACGTCCGCCCTGAAAAACCTGACCTCCGGCCTCGACGTCCCACCTCTGGTGCAGGCACCGAAGGATCATGTTCTGACCAAAGCCTTCTACCTGCTGCGCAGCTTTCCGGGACGCTACGACAACACCGCCCTCTGGGTTGAGGAAGCAAGCGCCAGTGGCCGTGACGGCGTTTCCTCGGTCCTCGTCGGCGGCAATGACTGGGCCTCTGCCTGGGGCGGATTTTCGCCGCCCGAAGGGTCGAACCAGCAGGAAATCGCCCTGCGCTTTGGCGTCAACCTTGTGATGTATACCCTGACCGGGAAT
>JAQGJB010000032.1 GCA_028290825.1 Micavibrio sp. | reverse complement strand
GCAAATCCCATTTATATTCGGACAGGCGTTCCAGCCCTTCCTTGGAGGTGTTACCGAAGCTGGTGGAGGACGGCACGCGGCTGACTTCATCATCCTGATCGCGGGCGAGAAGGTCAAAGCCGAGAATGGAGGCGGCGCGCACCAGTTTCGGATTATCGGCGTATTTCTCCCTGGCGGCAGAAAGGGGGATATCGTAATGGTGGAGTTGCCCGTTGTGCAGGTTTTTGCTCAGGATCTTGGTATCACGTTTTTCGAAGTAACGCTGCCCCGCATCGAGGATGAGATGCAGGGGGTTGTTGATTTTCTTGCCGTCCAGGACGCGTTCTTCGATGCCGGTGCCGATGCTGATGCAGTCGATCGGAATATCGTCGCCGACATGGCTCTGCACACTGTTAATGGCGTTGAACGCAGTATTATCGAGGTGACCGACATCGAGGTAATATTCCCCGTTTCGTGCAATGTGGTAATCGAAATAGGCGGGTGCGGCGCAACTACCCGCGGCAATATCGTCGAGCAGCATGTCGGGGTCGGAGACATCCTTGCTTTTGCCGTTGATGTCGCGGTAATGAGAGAAATGCGCGGGTTCGTCGCGGGTGTAGTTAAACGCGGAAACATGCAGGCCGGTGATGGAATCCTTCAGGCCGAGCGGGCGATCGGTGTCTTCGGTACGAAAGGCCAGGTTAAAGGCCTGATGCGGGATATGTATGTCATACCGCGCATTCTTCATCATGGTGTTCAGCCAGGAATCAATGAGGCGGTTGACGGGTTTGAATACGTTCTTAACGACGATCTGACAGGGACGATTTTCGCTATAGGTGTATTTCGAGGTAGAACCCATCATTTCATGATAGCGGCGGGCGACAGCATGTTTGGCAAGGGTTATGCCGCCATCTGTCTTTTTGGCGAGGATGTCGACGCTGACCTTCTCGGCTTCATGCATGAACTGAAGAACGTTCGGCAGGGCACGGCGAACCATATAAGCATTACGGTGGGGGGCGGCGAGGCGGATGATCTGTTTAATGCCTGCTTCCGCGTCCAGTGCAGTGAAGCGAGGCACGTTGGAATTTTCGTAGCGCGGTGTTGTCAGAATTGCCGCGGTCGCGGCACCGATGGAAATACCGCTTACATGGTTGGCGAGTGCACTGATCGGGAGGCCAGTGGCCATTTCCTGAAAAATGGGAACGCCCATGCTCATGATCCCGCGTTCCGCGCCAGCACCGAAATGCATGGCGGTGAAGACCGGGGTCAGTTCCGGAGTGTTTTTAAATTCGGCCTTTTCAGCCATTATTATTCCCTGTTCTTACTCTTTAACATGGCCACACATGTGGCGGCCTTGCGGGAAATTCTAGAGAAGCTTCAAGGACTTGTCATGATTTTCCCATGGTGCAATGCACGGTATCCAAGGTTAAATCATGTAAACATAATATAAGGAGGGCTGGCAAGGTTTAGCGGCGTGGAAAACGGGGTTTTACCGGGTTCTGACGGTGCGGCTCCCGGCAGGTTAGTTCTCCCGGCGTTCCGTGTCGTCGGAACCGGTGAGTAGTGTAAAGAAGTTTTTCATCCGGGCTTTTTTCTTACGGGTTTCGAATTCGCGGGATTTACGGTCGCGGTTATCGACCAGGATATGACAGATCTGATCGAAAGCTTTGGCGTTTTCCTCGAGGATGTCTTCGGCGAAGAAACGCATGCGTTTCAGGTTCTGGGGACTGCCATCATCGATTTCAGCGCTGGGGGTGCGGTCATCGGCGGGGCCGAGCAGGGGTTTATTGAGAACGAAAAGATTCTCTTTCATTTCTGCCTCGAACGCATCGAGCAGGGCCGATTCAGGACCGTTGAAGAAAATGTTGATGAGCGGCAGATCGTTGGCGGGATCGACAACGCCAAGCGCGCCGAAACGGTTCCAGTCATCCTTGCGGATCGATTTGTTGGTATTGCCGGTTCCGAGGACGATCATGGTGAGTTTATGATCTTCTGGTACGTGCTGGCGAACGGCGCCCATATATGTGATGCAGGGGTTGTCGAAGATGCAGCCGTCAATGCCGGAGATATAAGTATTCTCCGGGTGGCCTGGCTGCTGCATCATGAAATGGTGGCAGGGGAAATAGGTGGGCGCGGCGCAACTGGCCATCACCGCGTCATAGAGGCGCACATCAGGCGTATTGCGCGCGGCTTCGGCAGGATAGCCGGTGCGGATGTTCTTCAGCCAGACGGCACGGCCGCCATGGTCGACCACGCGGTCCTCGCCGACCTTTAGCTGGCCGTCGATGTTATAGGTAGGAATAATCAAACTGCGCAGCGAATCTTTTAAATAAGCATCGCCGAGCAAAGCGCGCAGGGCCGCCGACAGATTGCCCGGATCGTAATGGCCGTGTTTCAGGATTGAATCGAATTTGTTAAATTTCAGGGTGCGGTTGTTCAGGTCGCGCATCAGGCCGCGGAATTCCCGGAAGCTGTCAGCCGGGAAAATCTCGGCGCCCTCACGCTCATAGAAACGCACCATGTGGCGGGCGCGGTATTTAGGCTGGGATGGCTCATCCGGATGCCGGAGGGTCATGGCGGCGTTTAAAATCGATCCTGTGGACGGGCCAGTGAAGATGTCGACCATTTCGGCCATGCGCAGGCCGGTCATATCCTCCATCCGCGTCATCAGATGTGCAGGGATCAGGCCGCGCATGCCGCCACCGTAGTTAAACAGGGCAATGGTGCGTTTTTCGGGGGGCGTGTGCAAAGTCGTACTCTTGTCTTTCAAGCCATGTGGTCTGGCAACAGCGCGGAGGAAGCAGGGATCGTCGTTTAATTTTACTCCTAACCGCCCGGCATTGTCAGCCCCGCTTTATGGTGCGTTGCCGAAAGAGCAAAAAAAAACCGGACCATTACGGTCCGGCGAGTTGAACAGGGAGGTTTCACGTCTGGGAGACGTAGGATCTGGGAAGATCCCATCAGCGCCGAAGCGCCGATGAGGGGTTTATATAACGAACGATGACTCGGCGTCTATACCGATATTTTCATGGCTGATATGCTTTTGATGCATAACTTCACGGTAAGTCTTTGAATCTAAAATACGAATCGCTCTAAGAAGTGGTTTTTTAAACTTGGAATAATCTCAAATATAACTTCTAAAATTCCTCACCTTTGAGACTTTCGAGCAAAAAGTCGCGGAGAATAGCGATTCTCTTGGAATTGCGGCGCTCCTCTGGATAGACGAAATACATCTCGACTCCGGTGCGTTCTGCTTCAGGTAATATTGTCTGCAGGTTGGGATTTCCGCGAATCATGTAGTGCGGCAGCGCAGCGATACCCGCACCGCTTTCGACAGTGCGCTGGATGGCGTACATGGAATTGAGCATCAATAGGTTATTATCAACTTCCGGATCAACACCCGCGAGGCGGAACAGCCAGTTCGGGTTGGAGAACGGGGCGGGCACGTTTTCCGGGAAACCGATCAAAGTGTGTTTCCGTAATTCTTTTATGTCCTTGGGCGTACCGTGTTTCTTCAGGTAATCAGGCGAGGCGCAGAGATAGAAGCGCAATGTGGTGAGCTGGCGCTGGATCAGGTCCGGCTGTTCCGGTTTATAGAGGCGGATGGCGGCATCGGCCTCACGCATGCCAAGGTTCAGGATGCGGTCATCAAGCAGGACCGTCATCTGGATATCGGGGTGCTTGTCGCGCAATTGCCCGAGGCGCGGGGCCAGCCAGGTGGAGCCGATGAATTCGGCGACGGTGATGCGCATCGGGCCTTCGGCCAGCTGGCGGGAATCGGAAATCTGGCCCTCGATCATCGAGAGCTTGCCGAAAATGTCCCGGGCGGTCTTGTGGAGGAGCTCACCCTGTTCGGTCAGCAGGAGGCCGCGCGCGTGGCGGTGGAAGAGGGTAACGCCGAGAGATTCCTCCAGCGAGCTGATCTGGCGCGACACCGCCGACTGGCTGAGGTTCAGGGTTTCGCCAGCATGGGTAAAGCTTCCGGCTTCGGCGACAGCATGAAAAATGCGCAGTTTGTCCCAATCCATTTTTTATACGTCCTTCTTTTAAATTTTTCTGCCATTCCTGCGAAGGCCGGAATTCAACATCAGGAGGCTAAAGTTATAGAATAAAAGGCATCCTGATTATGGACCCCGGCCTCACCGGGATGACGATTATGATTGTTACTCAGCAGCTTTCAATTGGTGGTCCGCTTCCTGTGCGGCGAGGTAACGATCCGCCTCAAGCGCGGCCATGCAACCCATGCCAGCGGCGGTGACGGCCTGGCGGTAATGTTTGTCCTTCACATCGCCCGCAGCGTAGACGCCGGGAATATTGGTGGCCGTGGAATCGGGGGCGGTGATGACATACCCTTCAGAATCTAGTTTTACCTTATCAACGAAGATGCCGGTGGCGGGGACATGGCCGATGGCGATGAACAGGCCGTCGGTTTTGAAAGTCGTGGCGGCGCCGGTTTTGACATTTTTCAGCGCGAGGCCGGTGAGGCCCGTGGCGTCGCCGAGAAGGTCTTCAACCACGGTGTCCCAGATGACTTCGATCTTGGGGTTTTTGAACAGGCGGTCCTGCGCGATCTTTTCGGCCCGGAGGGTATCGCGGCGGTGGATGAGCGTGACTTTCGAACAGAAATTGGTCAGGAAGATTGCTTCCTCAACCGCGGCGCTGCCGCCGCCGACGACGGCGACCTCCTTGCCCTTGAAGAAGAATCCGTCACAGGTGGCGCAGGCGGAAACGCCGAGGCCGCGGAATTTTTCTTCGTTCGGCAGGCCGAGCCAGCGGGCCTTCGCGCCGGTGCAGATAATAATGGTGTCAGCGGTGAATACATCGCCGCTGTCCGCGGTGGCAGTGTATGGGCGTTTGGTGAAGTCGACATCCTTGATAAAATCATAGACCATTTTTGTGCCGACGTGTTCGGCCTGGGCCTTCATCTGTTCCATCAGCCAGGGACCCTGAATGACATCGGAGAAGCCGGGATAATTTTCGACATCGGTGGTGATTGTCAATTGTCCGCCCGGTTCCAAACCAAGAATCTGGATAGGCGAGAGATTGGCGCGCGCGGCATAGATGGCAGCGGTGTAACCGGCAGGGCCGGAGCCTATGATAAGAACTTTGGTGTGTGTGGTGGTCATGTCGTACTTTCTGCCCCTCGTCATCCCGGCGAAAGCCGGGACCTCTCTCATGTAACGGATAAAGATCCCGGCTTTCGCCGGGATGACGCTTTAATCGTTGAATGAGATAGTCTTAATTTGTTAAAGGTCAGGGGTAAAGGCTTAATTCACTGGGAAATGGTGGTTTTAAGCCGTTTTCTGATCTCATCCGCGATCAGAACGGCATCATTTGGCGGTGCATAAATCCAGTCTTCCAGAATGCCATCAAAAACCCGGAGAATTCCGCGTTCCATCATATGTTTATGGAAGCGTTCGATCTTGGCCGAATGACCTTCCAAGGGGATCATGTAGACAGGTTTGCCTGTACCTGCGGCTTCCGAGATCAGGGAGACGCTGTCGCCTGTGACCAGAATGTAATCTGCCCAGGCGAGGAAGCCGAGATAGGGGTTTTCTGTTTCGGGGTCCCAGACCCAGGCATTGTCATCATCATGCAGGGATTCCTCGATTATCGTATCCACAATGTCCTGGGTGATTTCCGAGGTGCGGACCATAAGGGATACGCCACGCTCGCTGGCCAGCTTGTGGAGCTGGGCGCCGAGATTTTCCGCGACGGCGGTGGTCATGTGGTAGGGGCTGTCTCCAACAATACAGACAGCGAGGCGCGGCGAGGGCATTTCACCGAATGGGTCGGCAAAGTAATCGCGGGCCTCATCAAGGCGGTCCGGCGTAATGCGTGTAGGGGCAGCCGTTGTTACAATCACATTCGGTCCCTGAACCCGGTCATGCATCGGCACAGCGACAAGGTCGAATTGCGAGGGGGAGATGTGAGGGTTCTGAATATAAACAACAAAGGTGCGGTTGCCCGCCATCCGTTTGATATAGCGTGCAGCGGCGATTGACCGACGACCGGAGGCAATGACAAGGTCAGGCCAGGGCGGCTGCAGCTTATCCCCCAGAGGAGAGAACGTGCGGTCTGTCTCACCACCCAGAAATGGGGTCAGGGTCTTCCACGGCTGGCGCAACATAATGCGTTTGATAACAGGTGTTACGTCCAGTGCCTGGGCGACGCCGAGGCACTGATTTTCAGGACCAGGCAAGCCTTCTGTCACGACCCAGCAAAGGATAGACATATTCAATCGCCCTAATGTTAATCGAAAGTTCTTGCATGTATTGCACCGCAACTTTATATCAACCCAAGTGGATACCGAATAACATTTTTTTGAAGATTCATTATGCGCCGTATTAAGCTCGACAAAATTGACCGGAAAATTCTTTTCCATCTGCAGGGTGACGGTCGCATGACCAATGTCGACCTTGCCAAGAAGGCGGGTATTTCCGCGCCGCCATGCCTGCGCCGTGTCAGGGCGCTGGAGGAAGCGGGGTTCATTCTCCGCTACCATGCCATCCTCGACCCCGTTGCGATGGGGTACGGGGTTACGGTTTTCGCACAAGTGAAACTGGTATCGCAGGCGGAAAGCGACCTGAAGCAGTTCGATGTTCTGGTCAAATCATGGCCGCAGGTGCGCGAGGCGCATATGCTGGCCGGTGAAACTGATTTTCTTTTGAAGATCGTGGCCAAGGACTGGGACGACTATCAGAAGTTCCTGACTGAGAAACTCACCTCCGCGCCGAATGTGACGTCGGTTAAATCATCGCTGGCCGTACAGACGACCAAACATGATTCAGGAATTCCGGTTGAGCTTTAATTCTTAGCTGCGCACGCAATAACGAAATAGATTCTGTTAAGCGATGTAAGAGACTTCCAGCACTTCGTAGAATTTCACGCCTTTCGGTGTGCGGATTTCGACGCTGTCGCCGACGTTCTTGCCCATCAGGCCGCGGGCTATGGGGGCGGTGGTGGAGATTTTACCGTTATCGGCGTCTGATTCATACGGGCCGACAATCTGGTATTGAACTTCATCGCCTGTATCTTCATCCGCCAGTTTGACGGTTGCGCCGAATTTTACGGTTTCGCCGGACAGGGTCGAGATGTCGATAATGTTGGCGGCGGAAACAACACCGTCGAGCTCCTTAATACGGCCTTCGATAAAGCTCTGGCGTTCCTTGGCGGCATGGTATTCGGCGTTCTCTTTCAGATCGCCGTGGCCGCGCGCTTCCGAGATTGATTCAATCACGGCAGGGCGTTCAACGCTTTTGAGATTTTTCAGTTCGGCTTCCAGCTTGTTAAAGCCGGCCTGTGTCATCGGAACCTTATCCATTTTCTTATCTTCCCCCTTAAAAAACAAACCCCGTCGCGAGCGACGGGATTTCTATTGTTGTGAGATTAAAAGCATTTCGGACAAAGGGCAAGGCTTAAAAATCGTTTCAAATCAACGTTTTATAGTGATGTCTAATGCGTTGGTATGCTTACATCCGCGCCGGTGACATTCGGCGCGCGAAATTCAAAATACGAGATCATAAGATCGCGGTTGGCGTCATAGCCCATAAAGCGCGGGTCGTCAGGCGGAGATTTATAATAGATCGAAAATTCGGTCATGGTGATCAGGCCGTTGCGGTCAGTATCGATTGCGTTGAAAAGATCCTGCAGCCTTTTTTCATTCGGGGAATTCGTTGTATTGGCCGTGCCCTGTTGCGCCTGATTGATTTCATTTGCGCGGGCGGGATTGTTCGGCGCCACGCCCTGGCCGGAAGTGAAGGCGGGATAATACGGCATGTAGGGATTGGCGTTGTAAAGATTGACGTTGCCGGTCTGCACGGCGGCACTGGCGGCGGGGTCATCGCTGAGGTATTGACCGCGGGATTGTTGTTCCTGGACACGGGCTGCGGTTTCTGCGGCCTGTGGCTGCGCGGCGGCTTCGGTCTTGCGGGCCTGGTCGGCAGCAGCGGCCTGGGTTTTTTGCGCCTGTTCCGCGGTGGCGGCATTGGTGCGGGCGGCCTGACCCGCGGTGGCGGCTTCGGTTTTCTGCTGCTGAACCTGAGTTGCGGTCTGGGCGTGGGCTGACCCGGAAAGCGTCATCATCGCCACGGTCATCAGGAAGATTTTTTTTGTTTGCATGCTTGTCGCCTCCGTTTAATAGCCACACTATAAAAATAGGGAAGCGGTCTCTGAAAACCAGTTTAATATTTTATGTTTTACAGGGAACAAAAAGGCAGCGGCCGTTTCACTGCCGTTCTGGCTTATCAACGGCGATAAAGCCGCCGGACTGCATGGCCCAGAGCTTGGCATAGAGGCCGTATTTATCACGGATTAACTGGTCATGCGGGCCTTCCTCGACAATTCGTCCATCCTGGAAGACGAGGATGCGGTCCATGTGCGCGATGGTAGAGAGGCGGTGGGCGATGGCGAATACGGTTGTCCCCTCCATCAATCCCTCCAATGATTTCTGAATGGCGCGT
>JAQGJB010000025.1 GCA_028290825.1 Micavibrio sp. | reverse complement strand
CAACCGCAACACACACCACTCTTGAAATCCGTCCTCAGTTGACCGATCCTCTGTTCATGATACAGAACACATCAAAAGATCCCAAAACCTCCATTCTCGATTGCGTCGGCAACACACCTTTGCTCGACCTAGGCGGTGGCATCTTTGCCAAGGCGGAATATTTCAATCCCTCCGGCTCGATCAAGGCCCGCATGGCTAAATTCATGATTGAAAAAGCCGAAGCCGAAGGTTTGCTGAAACCCGGCTACACCATTGTCGAAGCCACCAGCGGCAATACCGGCAACGCCCTCTCCATGATCGCGGCGGCCAAAGGCTACAAGATGATCGTCGTCATGCCCGACGGCTACAGCAACGAACGCGTCCGCATCTCGCGCGGCTTCGGTGCCGAAATCCGCCTCGTCGGACATTTCCAGGTGAACGAAGCCCGCGCCGAAGCCATCCGCCTCGGCCAGCAACCCGGCTTCTACTGCCCGCAACAATTCGACAATGAATGGAACGTCGAGGAAAACCGCGAATGGCTGGGCCGCGAAATCATCGAACAACTTCCCCCCGGCATGAAAATCGACGCCATCGTCCAGGGCGTCGGCACCGGCGGCACCTTGATCGGCGTCGCACAAGCCCTCAAGCAATGGCACAACCCGGACATCAAAGTCTTCGCGATGGAGCCGACAGAATCCCAGACCATCGAATGCTGCATCGTCGCCGACCATAAAATCGAAGGTATCTCGGACGGGTTCATCCCCACCATCTACGACCGCCACCGCCACGAAGTAACCGAGGTGATCAGTGTCGACAGCCATGTCGCTATCGATGAAACCCAGAAAATGGCCAAAGAAAAAGGCATCTTCGCTGGCCCGAGCAGCGGTGCGAATTACTGGGCCGCAAAATTCGTAAAGGAACGCGATCCGTCGATTAAAACAGTTCTGACCTTCCTGTGCGACCGGGGTGAAAAATATTTGTCCCTGATGTATCAATAGCCCTTGTGGATATTTCTATAAAGCGTACTTGGTTCGTTCATCCGCAGATGATAAAACTAGAGCATGCCTTCGCTTGCCACACAGCCGGACATTCTCACGCCTGAAACGGTCCTTAAAACCGTCTTCGGCTACGATTCCTTCCGGGGCCAGCAAAAGGAAGTCATCGATCACATCATGAACGGTGGTTCCTGCTGCACGCTGATGCCGACGGGTGCCGGAAAATCGCTCTGTTACCAGATCCCTGCCCTTTGCCGCAACGGTGTGGGTGTTATCGTCTCGCCGCTCATCGCCCTGATGCAGGACCAGGTCAGCGCCCTGCGCGAGCTTGGGGTGCGCGCCGCCACACTGAACTCTTCTCTCGACTATCAGGAAATGCAGGAAACACTCCGCGCGTTAGAAAGCAATCAGCTCGACCTGATCTACGTCGCACCCGAACGACTTGTCACCGACCAGGTTTTGCAGCTCCTCGATAATATCGACATCGCCCTCTTTGCGATCGACGAAGCGCATTGCGTCTCTCAATGGGGTCACGATTTCCGTCCTGAATACAGAATGCTCTCCAACCTGCGCGAACGTTATCCGCATGTGCCCTGCATTGCCGTAACGGCCACGGCAGATGAACCGACGCGCAAGGACATTCTCAATCAGCTTCACCTCGACAAACTTTTCCTCGCCGGTTTCGACCGCCCTAATATCCGCTATGACGTCACGGTCAAGGACAATTCAAAAAAACAACTCCTCGAATTCCTCAAGACCCAGGCCAAGGGCGAAAGCGGCATCATTTATTGCCTCTCCCGCAAAAAGGTCGATGAAACAGCCGCCTGGCTTGCAGATCAGGGTTATACCGCATTGCCCTATCACGCCGGGCTTGATAACCGAATCCGTTCTGCGAACCAGAACTGTTTTCTGAAAGACGAAGGCATTATCATCGTCGCCACCATCGCCTTCGGAATGGGTATTAATAAACCGGATGTGCGTTTCGTTGCCCACCTCGACCTGCCATCCAACATCGAAGCCTATTACCAGGAAACCGGACGTGCCGGACGCGATGGTCTTCCGGCAGTTGCATGGATGCTTTACGGCCTGCAGGATGTCGCCATGCGCCGGCAGATGATTGCTGGCTCCGATGCACCGGATGAACAGAAGCGGGTGGAGCATCACAAACTCGGCGCCCTGCTCGGCTACTGCGAAGCCGCCCATTGCCGCCGCCAGGTTCTGTTGCAATATTTCGGTGACGATCACACGGCCTGCGGCAACTGCGATACCTGTAACACGCCGCCGGAAACAGTTGACGGACTGATCCCGGCGCAGAAAATTCTCTCCTGCATTCACCGAACCGGCAACATGTTCGGTGCAAAACATATTGTCGATGTCCTGACCGCAACCCCAACACCGCAAACCGAAAAACACCGTCATGATCAGGTCAGCACCTGGGGCATCGGCACCGATTTCGACCGCAAGGCATGGGACAGCTTTATTCGCCAGATGGTTGCCGCCAATCTTGTCTTTGTCGATATGGAGGGCCATGGCGGCCTGAAAATCACCACCGATGGCGCCGCCTTCCTGAAGGAAAAGCCCGCCCTCAATCTTCGTCTGCCACCGAAACGCACCGGCCACCGCGACCGTGCCTCAGCCGGGGCCTCAGGCACAGACGAAATTCTGGAAACAGAATCCGATAAAACCCTCTACGCCGAGCTCAAAGCCCTGCGCCTCTCTATTGCCAAAACCAACAACTTGCCGCCCTATGTCATTTTCCACGACAAAACCCTGCTGGCCATGGCCAAACGCCGCCCGCTGCAGCGCGATTCTTTCGCCCAGATCCCGGGCGTCGGCCAGTCAAAACTCGACAAATACGCAGATGCATTCCTGAACGTAATCGCCGAAGCCAGTTAAACCCTTGTTTTTTTCCCTTATTCTCAGTATTGATATCCAACTTCAAAACACGGCACGGACAGATGGCTGAGTGGTTGAAAGCACCGGTCTCGAAAACCGGCGAGGGTGTAAGCCCTCCGAGAGTTCGAATCTCTCTCTGTCCGCCATTAAAAGCCCCCTGACGGGGGTTTTTTATTGGGCAGAAATCACTGAAAGATTGAAGACTAAAATGCCGCGGCATTTTTCACCACAACTCTTCCCGCTTCATCAGGGCCGAGAACTTCGTATTAACTGACAACACAAATATGAATTATGTCAAGTTAACGAGGCTGTTTCGACCCCCTGCAAAACCCTTCCCCCGCTTTCACAATCAGGCAATTTGTCTTGCCACTGAGCCACTTCATACCCGTGGCCTTCCCATCGCCATGATGCAAGGTTTCGCCCACTCCATCCCTGGTAAAACGCAGACCGGTGGGGTCTGGAACAGCGGTAAAACGCCGTGGACCGTCAAGGTTCCTGATTATAACCTCATACTCCCCGCCCGTCCTTCCGACGACAAGCGATGTCCCTTCCGGCCCTGTCCAGAGGCCCAGCCAGCCCCCGATTGCCGGATCAGCATCCGGCTTGCAGGCAGAGAGAGAAAGTCCGATCAACATCATCAGGCCCAAAAAAAACCTCATGCGCCTAACCCGCAATCATCTCAAACGCCGAGCGCCTTTCGCCCGGCTTGAGTTTCAGGAATAAAGTCCGGGCCTTTTTAATGTCGGCCGCCGTGCCTGTTTCGGACGCGGTTTTAAGCGCAATCGCCGCCGGATTGGTCGCCCCGCAGATGAAGATCAAAGCCTTCCCCAGCCTGCCCATGGTTTCACGATCAATTTTTACATCTTCATCCATAATTATAACTCTCACTGCGGGTTATCTGGATGGCGATTATACCTCCCTACGCAATAAAAAACCCAGGAAATCAGCCTCTGTTTTTACACCGCGCTTCATTTTATTGATGGAACGTTTTCCGGGATGAAAGGTTGGCAACACGCATGCGAAATCGTCACTGAAGGAGAAGCAAAATGACGGACCCAAAAGGTACAACCAACAACCGCGGCAGCAATCTGAGCGCCGAATCCCGCAGCAAAGGCGGATCCAATTCGCCTGGCAACTTTAAACATGATCCAGCCCGCGCTGCAGAGGCCGGACGTAAAGGTGGTCAGGCACGCGGCAACCGAAATGCTCGCGCCGCAACCGAAACGGCAGGCCAACAACCGGGACAGTCACAGTAACGATTATCCTGACGTCTGATGAAATCAGCGCAAAGAATTTATCTTTGCGCTGATTTTTTATCTGACTGATCTCCCTGCCTGAAAAACAAGATTCTGTAAGCTGCTGTTATCGATTGGCTTAACCAGATGATGATCGAACCCGGCGTCTTTTGAAAGCTGCCTGTGCTTTTCCTGGCCCCAGCCAGTCTGCGCAATAAAAACTGCCTGCTCCAGTCCCGGAATCTGTTTCATCGCCGCGCATAATTCATACCCATTCATGCCTGGCATGCCTATATCAAGCAACACGATCTGGGGCACGAAATCACGCGCCAATGATAACGCCTTCTCACTGCTGGTTTCGATTTTGACCTCATGCCCGGAAAGCTCGATAGCCCAGCCAAGGGTCTGCGCCGACTCTGCGTTATCGTCAACCACCAGAACCCGCAACGGAAGCTGTTCGGCACCATCCGTCGCATAGCCCGTAGCAGCGGCGGCGGCTGGCTGGGCCTGCGATGGGAGGCGAATTGTAAAAACACTTCCCTTTCCGATCCCCTCGCTTTCCGCCCGTGTAGTACCGCCATGATGTTCGACAATATTTTTTACGAGCGACAGGCCGATGCCCAGACCGCCTTGCGCCCGCTCCAGCGAACCGTCATGCTGCGAAAACATTTCGAACAGGCGCGGCAGCATTTCGGCCGATATGCCAATGCCCGTATCTTTGACCGTCACCACCGCGAAGCCGTTCTCCTGCCCCAGGGTTAAGGCAATTACCCCGCCTTTATCCGTATATTTTGCCGCATTGTTCAGCAGATTTGCAAAGGCCTGCGACAGGCGGACAATATCACCATTCAGGTAAACCGCCCCCGATCCAACATCCACATCCAGCCTATGCCCGCCTGCGGCAATCAGCGGCTGCGCGGTTTCGATCGCATTTTCAATCGCATCGCCAAGCAGCATCGGTATTTTATTAAGGTTGATCCGGCCACGGTTGATACGCGACACATCCATCAGGTCGTCGACCAGACGAACCATCTGGTCAACCTGCCGACTCATCATCCCCCGCACTTCCTTCCCCAGTTCGGGTTTATCCTGCGCCCGCTCCAGAATACTCAGACCGTTTCTGATCGGTGCCAGGGGGTTACGCAGTTCATGCGCCAGAATGGCCAGAAATTCGTCTTTCTTATGATCGTTGATTTTCAGTTCGTCGTTGCTGACTTTTAAATCATTCTGCAACTGCATCTGCTGGGTGATGTCGGAAAATGAAACGGCAACGCCGTCATCAACCTTAACCACGCGGATCGACAGCCAGCCGTTGAACTCCGATATATACCACGGAATATCGCCCTGCCATGCCTCATTCAGGGAAATGACGCGCTCATACCGCGCCAGCATCTGCTCGAGATCACTGGTCGGCTTATAAACCTCGAGAAGGCATTTACCCGTATCAGCGTCCTCGGGCAAAATCTTCTTGGCCGCAGGATTGATATAGGACCACCGCATATCAATGATTTTATTACTATGACTGTCGCGGATCGTATCCAGCAGGACAAAGCCCACGGGCGATACTTCCTGCGCGATCCGAAACCGTTCCTCGGCAGCCGTACGCGCAAAAGCCATCGAGGTTAATTCCTGGGCCAGGCGTACACGCTCCGCCGCCTCCCCCCGCGCTGCTTCTGCCTCACGTTCTTTCGCACGGTTCACCTGACGCAATTCCTCACACAACAGGCTGATGATCACTGCCGTGCAGAGGAAGATAATCATTGCCGGTGGATCGAGGGGATTTATTTCAAACCGCCATCCGGTGATGCTGAGATAATGACCGATCAGTGCGCCCAGAACAGTCGTCAGGAATGCAGGCCAGAACCCGCCGATGATCCCGACAATGGGAACTGCACCGTAGAAAAGTCCGTAAGGCGCTTTATGCCCTGATATTTCATACACAGCCATGCGCAGAAATACGACGAGGATAACCATGGCGACAGCCATGAAATAAGCCAGTGCGCGTTTCTCGTAAGATTGCTTTAGAATTTTATCAAGGATCATAAAAAACCCATCCGGCAGAACTATAAACAGATCTGAGAGTAGTCTTTTCCGTGAGCCCGCGACAAGGGACCAACCCCAAATTAAACCTTGTTATGCAATTTTAGGTATATAATTAGGCCTGTAGATAATGCCCGCCCAAAAAAAGGGGCGGGCATTAATCCATATTAGTGGCTTGTCTGGTTGACGGCTGTATTCAGTGAATCATCACGCCAGTATTTTGTCCCCTGCACCATCGCCTGGGCAATCAGGCCATTATCGGTCATCTGATAAACACGAACACCCGGGATAACATCGGCCGCACCACTTGCTGCATTTCCCTTGACCCCAGCCTTAGCCGCAGCATCGGCGGTACCGGAAAGATCGAGGCCCGTTGTGGTAAATTTGCGGAAGGCATCCGGATCATGGAATACGAAGACCGTGTTGAAATCTTTTGCACCAAGCCCGAGGCCGACACCAGCCTTTGCCATCTCCATATAAATCGTTTGTCCGTCCCGGCTATGCGCAGCACCGTGGCCGTAACCGCCACTCAGCCACATTACAGCCAGTTCCCCGTTGGAGAATACGGCATAACCCTCTGCTTCCTGAATCTCACGCCTTGTGTCCGGCTTTTCCTTGTAGAGCTTTTCGAGCGTAGCGGTTTCCATTTTCTGAATGGCTGCCCGTTGTTCGTCGGCCGACGCTGCAAAGGCCATCGACGGGATGACAAGCGCAATGAGCACAAATGCAAAGAAAAGCGGTTTCATAAAGTATTCTCCTGATGCATGAAATTCTGTTTGTTATCAAACAAACTGCAGACGCTTTAGTTCCCGGGAGGGGCCGCATGGCAGCCACGCGAGATCAATAAAGGATTGAGGGTAGAGTTTTTTCTTGATTTTCCCTCGACTATGCATTATCCATATTGCTTGCCAATGTTTTATCAGGGTGCCCATGGCAACTTTGCCAAATAATGCTGAAAACTGGAGTCTGAATGTCGAAACGCATTCCAGGGAAGAACTGATTGAACTTTCCAGGGCTATCGCCCACAGCCTGCCCCATAGATTTTTGCAAAATCCGGAAAACATCCCATACATCCTGGTTCCAGGCTCAGGCGGCGGGGGCAAATCCATGATCGTAGAAGCGATGATGAAAACCCTTCTCGATGAATGCGACCCTGATGACATGAAACTTACCAATGCCAAAAATGAAATGTTTATAGAGAGACATCCGTGTCAGGCCTTATATAAATATTGCCAGGCCGTCGGCCATACAAATGGCGCGTCTGTGCTGTACGGCTTTGACAGGAAAACATCGCCGTTCAGCCCGGATGCAAAAAACCAACTCTTACACGCCTTTAAAAAAGCCGCCAGAAAACATGGCGTCCCTCCCGCAGGTGCAATATTCACATCAAATGGGGATGTCGGGGAAACCGAACCCTGGATCGTGATAAACCTGAACGCGCAGGGAAGACGATGGGAAAGAACGCTGAATATCGAAGTTCTCAATGAATCGCTCAAATCAAGCTTACAATTCCAGCATTACTGGAGAAAATTGAAAAGCTTTTCCGAGACAGGCATATTGCCGGGGGAGGCGCTGGCCCCCTACCCTCTTTTACCTCGTGAGCTTTTTTCTGAGAGCATTGTGGATCCGGCAGCTCCCGATACGGAATTGCTGAAATTTGCGCTCTGGCATCGTAACGCGCTTAGACTGTCGAAGGAAATGATCGCGCAGATTGCTGCGAATATGTCAGATTTTGGCTCCGCTAAAGCCATCGGTGACTTTACCGCCTGGCTAAAGGAAAAAAATGAACACGATACTATCGAACTTATCGAGGCAGAAAAATCTGCTTTGAAAAGGCTGTTTTTCAAATACGTTGCTTC
>JAQGJB010000024.1 GCA_028290825.1 Micavibrio sp. | reverse complement strand
TTCCGAATGCCTCAAAAAAATTTAAGCGAATTTATTCAACTGTGACCGATTTTGCCAGATTTCTAGGTTGGTCGACATCCGTTCCCTTACACACCGCAACATAGTACGCCAGCAACTGCGCCGGGATGACATAGAGGATTGGTGTGATGAAGCTGTGAGCCTGGGGCATTACCACGGACCAGCGGCATTTTTCCGCCAGCTTGTTGATGCCGGGCTGATCCGAGAACAGGAGGACCTGCCCGCCGCGCGCAATCGTTTCCTGGACGTTCGATGCCGTTTTTTCGAACAGGGCATCCGCCGGGGCGATCGTCACCACGGGTACATCTTGGTCGATCAGGGCGATGGGGCCATGTTTCATTTCACCGGCGGCGTAGCCCTCGGCATGAATATAGGAAATTTCCTTGAGCTTTAACGCCCCTTCCAGCGCGATCGGATACATAAGGCCGCGCCCGAGATAGAGGACATCGCGGGCCTCGGCGATATCGGCGGCGATTTTTTCAATCGGCGCGACGCAATCCTTCAATACTTTTGTGACCAGGGCCGGGAGATGACGCAGGGCCTCCGCCATAGCGCCAAGAGCTTCCGTACTCTGCGATTTCTTCTCTGCTGAAACGGACAGCGCGAGGCAGGCGAGCGTCGTCAGCTGTGTTGTAAAGGCTTTGGTAGAGGCCACGCCGATTTCCGGACCGGCAAGGGTATGCAGGACCAGATCGGATTCACGTTCAATCGTGCTCTCAATCGTGTTGACGATGGAGAGAATAGTCTGGCCCTGGCGTTTGCAGTAGCGCAGCGCTTCCAGTGTGTCGACTGTCTCGCCCGATTGAGAAACGAAGATTGCCAGACCGCCTTGCGGCATCGGTGCCTCGCGGTAACGGAATTCGGACGCTACATCAATTTCGCACGGAATGCGCGCAACCTGTTCGAACCAGTATTTGGCAACCATGCAGGCATAGAACGCCGTGCCGCAGGCGACGAGGGTAATGCGCGACGCGGAATCCAGCGCCTCGACGATTTCGGGCGGCAAGGTGATCTGCAGCGTCGCCGGATTGACGAAACTGTTCAGGGTGTCGGCAATGACACTTGGCTGCTCATGGATTTCCTTCAGCATGAAGTGGCGGTATTCGCCTTTGCTGGTCGTCGCGCCGGATTGGGCGGTGATGCGGATCGGACGTTTCAGCGTATTCCCGGCCCGGTCATAAACGGTTACCCCTTCGCAGGTTACGTGGACACGGTCGCCGTCTTCGAGGAAGGAAATTTTCTTCGTCATCGGCGCCAGCGCGTAGGAATCGGAGGCAAGATACATTTCCCCCTCCCCATAGCCGACAGCCAGAGGCGGTCCGTTGCGGACCCCGACCATCAGATTATTTTCGTTGGCGAAAATCACCGCCAGCGCATAGGCGCCCTCCAGCCGGTCAAAGGCCGCATTCGCGGCGTCCAGCGGGGCCATACCCTGTTTCAGGTTGTCGGTAACCAGATGCACCACCACTTCGGTATCCGTATCAGTTTCAAAGCGGTACTGGCGTTGCTGCAATTCTGCTTTCAGTTCGCCGTAATTTTCGATGATGCCATTATGCACAACCGCCACCGTTGCGGAGGCATGCGGATGCGCGTTGCGTTCCGTCGGTCCGCCATGCGTTGCCCAGCGTGTGTGACCGATACCGGTTGTGCCACGGGGCTTGTCGGTTTTCAGCTTCTCATCCAGATTGATCAGCTTCCCTTCCGCGCGGACACGCTCAATCTTCCCATGATCCAGCGTCGCAATTCCGGCCGAGTCGTAGCCGCGATATTCCAGGCGACGCAGACCATCCACCAGACGCTGCGCCACTTCTTCTTTACCAACGATACCGATAATTCCGCACATTATTTTACACTCTTCTTTTTACGATAGCTGGACGCCCAGCCTTCAATCTGTTTTACGTCGGCGCGTTCGACCGCGAGGGCATCAGGCGCAACGTCCCTGGTGATCGTCGACCCCGCCGCGATGAAGGCGCCGTGGCCGATGGTGACCGGTGCGACCAGACTGACATTGCTGCCGATCATGGTGTTTTCGCCGATAATTGTTCTGTGTTTGTCGAAGCCGTCATAGTTCACGGTGATCGCACCGCAGGAGAAATTCGTTCCCGCACCGATATCGGCGTCACCGATATAAGCCAAGTGATTGGCCTTCACGCCTTCGTGCAGATTCGCATTTTTGATTTCGACGAAATTACCGATCTTGACCTTCGGCCAGAGATGCGTGCCTGGGCGCAGACGGGCAAAAGGGCCGATGGTGCAGCCGGTATCAATGCGCGCGCCTTCGATATGGCAGAAGGCAAGGATGGTGACACCATCGGCAATGATAACGCCGGGGCCGAAGACAACGTTCGGGCCAATCACGACATCGCGCCCGATCTTTGTGTCCCAGGCGAAGAAAACCGTATCCGGATCGTGCAGTGTCGCGCCATTTTCCATCGCGCGTTTACGCAAACGTTTCTGCATGGCCAGCTCGACAATTGCCAGATCGGCCCGTGAATTTACGCCCAATACTTCCTCGGCGTCTCCCAGCAGGCAAACGCGGGTCTTTGACCCGTCTCGCGCCGCAATCGCTGGAAGATCGGTGATGTAAAATTCATTCTGCGCGTTCGTGTTTTCGATCTTTGCCAGCCATCCGGCCAGTTTTGCGCCGTCAATACAGAATGCGCCTGTGTTGCAGAGCTTGATCTGACGTTCTTCGGCGCTGGCATCCTTGTCTTCGACAATGCGGTTCAGCGTTTTGTCAGGGTTCAGGACCAGTCGGCCAAAAGCGGGCGGGCTTTTATATTCGACGCCGAGCACGGCAATACCCGTATCCGCCTGATCACGTGTTTCGATAAGGCTTTGCATCATCGCGGCGGAGAGCAGCGGCATGTCGCCGAGCAGCACCAGCACATCGCCGGTAAAACCCTCGATCAAAGGCAGCGCGGCCTTTACCGCATCGGCAGTCCCGAGCGCCTTTTGCTGGACCACGGTCAGATGCGGCTTTACGGTCTGTGCGACGCTGATCGCATCGGGAGCAGTAACGACGATGATTTTTTCCGGCGACAATTCTTCGACGGATTGCAAAAGCCATCTGATCATCGGCTGACCGGCGATTTCATGCATGACTTTGGGGGTCGCGGATTTCATCCGTTTCCCTACCCCGGCGGTCAGGATGACGCAGGCGAGCGGTCTTTTTTTCATATTAAAACCTTTGTTAGAACCCGAAGGTCATCTTGGCCAATTGAATGATTTTGGCAATTCACATGATATTGCGGGGCGTTACAAGTAAAAACAGGGGCGAAGGCCCCTGTTTCCGATCCGCTTTTAGGCGGTGTCATTATTCGTTATTTCCGCCCTGTGTCCCCTTGCTGTTCTGGGAGGTTTCGGCTTTTGGCGCGGACCCATTGTCCGATGTTTTCTTTACCACATTATCCCCGATCCGGGTTGCGCCCGCGCGTTCAGATTTGGTTTCACCGCGCACTTCGGCGGAAAGGCTCTCCGTCCCATTGCTGTAACCGGCCAGGTGCATGAACATGGCACCGTAATCGCTTTTGATCATGATCTTAACCGGTACGGCCGGGCCGGTTGCCTGCATTCTGGCGAACCAGACGGTGGGCAGTTGCCCGTGCTGGCGGCCCTGCTCCTGGATGGAGAGCCAGCCGCGCGGTTTTTCATGCCACTTGCCGCCCGCAGGGGCAACTTCAACCGTGCACTTTTCGGCGGGGCCTTCATAAACGTTGTATTTCGTAGCCTTCAGATCTTCCGTGCCCTTTGATACGAAGGTCATTTTATAACGGCGGTCGCCATCGAACACTTCCGAGGAACCGGCACAGGCCTTGCCTTCACCAACCTGACGCATAACGGCGAGCACGGCGGTCAGCGCATCAGTGGTGTTTTCGGTCAATTCGGGATCAACAGGCTTTTTGCTGCCGTCGTTTTCGTCATCCTTGATGCTGTAGGCGACGAATTTTCCATCCTTCGCATAGGAATAGTTTTTTATCTCGTCATCGCCGCGCCAGGTGGCGACCGAACGGTGCAATTCGGGCTGATCCTTATCTTTTAACTGCCAGCCATGGGTTTCGAAAGACCCGCTCCACGGCGCCAGCACTTTCAGAAAACCCTTTGTGGCGGCAAACATTTCAAAGCTGTAGCGGTCCTTGCCCTGCAGCGTGATGTTCAGTTCCGAATCAACGGCGTTGATACCCCCAGCGTAAACCTCATAATTCATTTTCTGCACGTTATTCCCGGCCACAGGAGCTTTGGCGGATTTGGCCAGTGCAGGCTGAGTCAGCAGGATCGTTCCGGCCAGCACGGCCAGAAAGTGCAGAGCTTTAAGGGAGGAAGATTTCATCAAGGATCACCTGTAAGAGTTTTTCAGTCGGCAAAGGATAACGCATATCCCCATATTGTCCAGTCAAACCGGGCAATATGATGGCGCTGCGGCTTATTATTTGCTAAGTCTTTGGGCATGAAAACAGCACCTAAGTCTGCGATGCAGCCCGACACTCTGGAATCCATTATCAATGTCGCCTGGGATGCACGCGACAATATCAGCACCTCGACAACCGCCGAGGTTCGCGATGCGGTGGAAGCCGCGCTTGATCTTCTCGATCGCGGCGCAGCCCGCGTCGCGACACGGCAGGACGATGAATGGCACGTGCATCAATGGCTGAAGAAAGCGGTATTGCTATCCTTTCGCCTCAACCCCATGAAACAGATTGCAGGCGCGCCGGGTGGTGCCAGCTGGTGGGATAAAGTTGATTCTAAATTTCACAACTGGGGCCAGGACGATTTCCAGGAGGCGGGATTTCGGGCCGTGCCCGGATGTGTGGTGCGCCATTCGGCCTATATCGCGAAAAGCGTCGTTCTGATGCCGTGTTTTATCAATGTCGGGGCTTATGTCGACGAGGGAACCATGGTCGATACCTGGTCCACCATCGGGTCCTGCGCGCAGATCGGTAAGAACTGCCATATCTCCGGCGGTGTCGGCATCGGCGGGGTATTGGAACCGTTACAGGCCGGGCCGGTGATTATCGAAGACAACGTCTTTATCGGTGCGCGCAGCGAAGTGGCCGAGGGCGTCCGGGTTGAAACCGGGGCAGTCCTTTCCATGGGTGTTTTCCTCGGCGCCTCGACAAAAATCGTCGACCGCGCAACGGGGGATATTTTCATTGGCCGCGTTCCGGCCTATAGCGTCGTCGTCCCCGGCTTCCTGCCCAGTAAGGAGGGCGGACCGGGCCTGTCCTGCGCCGTGATTGTGAAACGTGTCGATGAACAGACACGGTCCAAAACCGCGATCAATGAATTGCTGCGGGATTAATATGATTGATGTCGTCGCCCTGACCCAGGAACTGGTGCGTTGCCCGAGTGTAACGCCGTACGATGCCGGGGCGATGGATGTCGTTGTGAAGGCCCTTGAACCCCTTGGCTTCATCTGTACGCGGCTGAAATTCGGGGACATTGAAAACCTCTTTGCCCGGCGCGGGACCGAGGGTCCGCATTTTTGCTTTGCCGGTCATACCGATGTGGTACCGGCGGGCGATGACGCCGCGTGGAGTCATCCGCCCTTTGCCGCAGACATCGTGGACGGAAAAATAATCGGGCGCGGCACATCGGATATGAAGGGCAATATTGCCGCCTTTATTGCCGCAATCCCGAAGGCAGGCCAGCACCCCGGATCGATCAGCCTGGTAATCACCGGGGATGAAGAGGGTCCGGCCATCAACGGAACGACGCGCGTTCTGGACTGGATGCGCGATCACAATCATCTGCCTGATGTCTGCCTGGTGGGGGAGCCGAGCAATCCGAACAGGCTGGGCGATGAAATTAAGATAGGCCGCCGCGGTTCGTTGTCGGGCGCGCTGCGCGTCAATGGTATTCAAGGTCATGTTGCCTACCCCGATCTGGCGCAGAACCCCTTAAACGGTTTGGTCAGGCTGCTTTCAACTTTATCGACGCACCGTTTCGATCAGGGTAATTTTCATTACAGCGCCACCAATCTCGAAATCACCACGATCGATGTGGGAAATAAGGCGGGCAATGTGATACCTGCCTCCGGTACGGCCCAGTTCAATATCCGTTTCAACGACCTATGGAGTGCAGAAACACTGGAAGACCAGCTACGTAAAATCCTTGATCAGGAAGATGTGCCCTATACGCTTGAAACAACCTCCAATGCCGCGCCTTTCCTGACGTCGCATGTCCACCCCTTTGCCATGCTGGTTACGGAAGCGGTTGAAAAAATCGCAGGGCGCAAACCGGCGATGACCACCCATGGCGGAACATCGGATGCGCGGTTCTTTCACAAATACTGCCCCGTGGTTGAATTCGGCCTGACCAACAAGACAATTCACCAGATCGATGAATTCTGCACGATCGAGAATTTAAAAACGCTGCAGGACATCTATAGCGACATCCTGCAGCGTTTCCTGAAATAACCGTTTTATTACTGGCTATTGGTCCATTCAGTGACCGAGATGGCACCGTCGCCGTTCAGATCATGCTGGCGGAAGGTTGCCGCGGCATATTCTTCAGGCTCGATAATATTGTCATTGTTAATATCCCAGGCGCCGTAAATTTTGGTCGCGGTGATATTGGTGTTGACCTCATCCGAAGTGATGCGGCCATCGCCGTTTTTGTCCCAATAGTTATAGCTGCGGTATTCGGTCTGGGCCGGGCCGCCGTACCAGCGCCCGGAGACAGCCGCCCATTCATCCTGACTGACATAGCCGTCATGGTTTAAATCCCAGGCGCTGTAAACATAGGGGCTGAATTCCGTCGAATCGATAATGCCGTTATGGTTCATATCGAGAGGGCTGTTGAAATAGGTGGTGCGTGTTGTCGAATGCGTTGTTGTGCCATCCGTGGATTTGGTGGTGACCGTTGTGGATGCGCCGTCGCTGGTCCGGGTTACGGTGGTTTCGGCGTTTGCCATTGCGGTGGTCGATAACAGGGCTGCGGCGGCCAGAGCGATAAAATGTTTTCTCATAATTTTCTCCTGAAGAAGGTTGATTCAGGAGTCAACGCGTGAAGCGGGCTTAAAGTTCCGCTTTATAATCAACACGCATTAAATACAGCCCGTCCGGCGGGGCGGTGGGGCCGCCTTTTGTGCGGTCGCAGGCCGCAAGCGCCGCCGCGACATCGTCCGGAGTCCATTTACCTTCCCCGACAAGGGCCAGCGTGCCGACCATATTGCGCACCTGGTGATGCAGGAAAGAACGCCCCTCGGCATAGATACGGATTTCGCGTCCGCCTTCGTCATCATAGGCGACAGCCTCGATATCAAGGCGGTCAAGCGTTTTGACGGGTGATTTGGCCTGGCACTCGCTGGCGCGGAACGTGGTGAAGTCGTGGTTACCCAAGAGACGATTTGCGGCCAGCTGCATCGCCCCAATGTCCAGATCACGCCGGATATGCAATACCTTGCCGTCTTCCAGCGCAGGCTTGGCGTTGCGGTTGACGATGCGGTAGACATAAAGCTTGTTGACTGCCCCGAACCTGGCATGAAATTCCGCATCAACCGCTTCGGCGGAAATGACCGATACCGCCTCCGTTTTCAGATGCGCGTTGAGCGCCTTGGTCAGGTCATAGCCGGTCAGCGCGCGGTCACCGTAATCAAGATCGAAGTGCGCCACCTGCCCCCGCGCATGAACACCGGCATCGGTTCGCCCGGCAACATGGATGGTCAGGCGCTGCTGACAGAAGGCATGAATGGCATCTTCCACAACACCCTGCACCGAGCGCACCCCCTCCTCCTGCCGTTGCCAGCCGGAATAGGGCGTGCCGCAATATTCGATGATCAGTTTCCAGCGGTGTTGCATTGATCGCGCGTTTCAGGTTTGCTGTAAAAAAATATGTCTGCAGGGATATAACATAATCGTTATGAAAAAAGAAGACCTGGATACGACGGAGAACCTGGATATCAAAGAATATCTTTATTATCCGGACGTCGACGCCTTTCTGATCCGGGGTTTCCGGCCCGGTCTTGGCCAAAATCTGCCGCGTGCAATTGTCGGGTGGTTAAGGCGGAGCAATCCCGCAGGCCTGATCGATGCGCAGTCTTTCTTTGATATCCCCTCTTCGATGCGGTCCTATAAGGCCATCCAGGAATCCGGAGATTTCCCTGAAGAACTTTTCGCCGCCAAGGATCTCCAGCAACGCAGTGTCTATGCGTGGGAGGATAAAATGCTAATCCCGGATTTCGATGCTCCCATCGCCACTCTGGCCACTGCGCAAAAAATTGCCCGTAAAGTTTCTCGCGATCTGGATATACCCTGCCCGAAAATTATCTGGGTCGACACCGCAGATGAGAACGAAGATGGTTCAACATATGACTCCGACAGCCATACGATTGAATTCCGCCACCGTTCCCTTTTGGCGCTGCTTCATGAACTGGCGCATGCCGTTCATAGCAAAAAAACGCACGACGAAAATAATCAGGTGCATCACAGCCCCGGCTTCGTGTGGCAGGCGATCAATCTTTATAACCGTTATGCCGGTATCGATCTTGATTACCTGGTGCAAAGCGCAGCAATCGCGGAAATTCTCGGGCCGGTCAGGATTCAGGGACCTGCGCATTATATCCGGGCCATCATGCCGAAACCCCACACACCCGGTTAATACGGGATTGTCCGGCGGTAAATTTTAAAATCATATGTTTTCCGGCCGGGTGACGGGCCTTCCAGCCCGCGGAAATAATCGTCCCAGTTCAGAGTCAATGTACCGTCGCGTTTATAGCCGGCCCATTCCCGGCGGAACGCCGCATTGCCGGAATAAAACTCTTCAAAAGACCTATCACACGGGGCCTCTGTCGCCGCGAAAATATTGCAATCGCTGATCAGGATTAGATCTGGTTTATAGCGCCCCAGGTCGTCCGCGAATAGGGCGGTGTATTTGCTTTTATAATGCGCCAGTTCCGCGGCGAGCGCTTTGTCGTCCGGGTGCTGTTCCAGTAATGCCTCCCGCCACAGGATGGGTTCCAGGTACCACGCATTCCCGAAGCGGGAGGGGAATTCCTGTTGCGTATAAACTGACAGGGGAAGCATGATCTCCCCCATGGTTGAGACCATGTAGAAGGAACAGTCCTGTCCGCAATCTTTCATGATTTGTGCCAGCGGAGAATTTTTGTAATCCCGGTGCGTATTATAATGCTTGCCGGTGTGAAACGTGAATGTCAGAACGGCAAGAAAAATTCCAAGCGTTGCAACGGGTACCCCCTCGCCATCCTGCCAACTTCCCGGTAAAACAGTGCGGGCAAGGCCATAAAGTGTTGCAGATACCATCAGCGACATTAACACCAGGAAGGGAATGGCGTGATATTCAAAACCCTTGAACTGGGTATAAAAGGGAACCACGCAGCACAGGGCCATCAGCCCGCAATACAGCGCGGATGCCCTGTATTTCCCGTTAAGGATTAGCCCGGCGATCATCAGCCCCGACGCCGAAACAAGGACGAGGAAAGCACTATAGTCGGCAACATAGGTTGTCTGCCGAAGAACATAGAGCGCCAGGTCATCTGGGAAAATAACCGTGATGAAATCCTTGAAAAAAACAAATATCATTCCGATATAGGTTGCACTTGCGAACACGAGTGTCAGGCAATCCACATCAAATGCAACAAGCCGCCTTTGCTTCACCATCCGGTGCAGCAACATCATGGCTGGCAGAAAACCGTAATGCGGCTTCAACAGAATGGCGACCGACCCCAAAATGAGGACCGGCCATTTTAAAAGCGGTGGCAATGCAATTTTTTTTGTGATTGCGGCCTGCACCAGAAGAAATGGGAACAGGCCTATAATGACGATATGATCCCTCTCACCGAAATAATAACCGGGCCCAATGATCGCGGCGGCGGCAAAGCAGCAGGTAAAATATATTTCCGATCCGGCAGGAAAAAAATCAAGCCTGCGGATAAGGCGATAAACCGCACAGGACGCCAGAACGATCAGGCAGGCGCTCCATAAAAACGGGCTGAGATAAGGCGGGACCGGCAGAAAGCGCGAAAAAAGTGCCGGAACGGCATAATAAAGAATGCTGAGCGGTGGGTTTGTTTCATAGAAATCGCGGCTCATCGTACCGCCATCCAGGAGGCGGTTCGCCGCAATGGTCAGCCAGGCCATGTCGGTATGCAGGCGGTAATTCATGAAAACCAGAAGCCAGGGAAGCAGGATCACGCAGGTCAGTAAGGGCATGATGATTTTCTTATGCATTATTATCGTCCCTGTTATGGCCTTAAGAAAAAATCATACCCTTTATAAATATTCCACCGTTCAGGGCCGCAGCGATATCCATTGGCTTTCCGTTATCCGGCTGTATCTTCAGCAATTTCAGGGCCGTGCCGTCGCCGCAGATGACAAGACCCCTTTTGTCCTGCAAGGTGCCGGGGCTACCCTCCGCGATATCTGCCACGGGAACAGCCTGCAGGATTTTAAAACGTTTTCCGTCGGGCGTTACCGCCCAGACGCCCGGCCAAGGGTTCAGGGCGCGTACCTGCCGGTCGATTTCTGCGGCGGTTTTTGTCCAGTCGACGCGGCCATCTTCCTTGGTCAGCATGGGGGCGTAGCAGGTCAGTGAATCGTCCTGGATCTCGGCCTCAACCCGGCCATCCCGGGCCAGCGTATCCAGAACCGGCACGATCATGCGCCCGCCTATTGCCGAAAGCGCGTCATGCAACTCCGTCGTGGTCATCGCATGGCCTATCACCACTGATTCTTTTGCAATCATCGGCCCTGTATCGAGCCCCTCTTCCATCTGCATGACGGTTATGCCGCTCATCTCATCACCGGCGAGGATTGAACGCTGGATCGGCGATGCACCGCGCCAGCGCGGCAGAAGCGAGGCATGAATATTGATGCAGCCGTAGCGCGGTGCATCGAGGACATCCTTTGGCAGGATCAGACCATAGGCAGCGACAACGGCCACATCGGCCTTCAGGTCGATAAGCGCCTGACGGGCATCCGCGTCCTTCCTCAGGGATTTCGGATGGCGCACTTCAATTCCGGCGGCTTCGGCCAGAAGATGCACTGGGGATTTTTGCAATTGCTGGCCCCGGCCCTTCGGGCGTGGCGGCTGGGTATAGACACAAATAACGGTATGCCGGGAATCGAGAACCGCCTGCAGCGCCGAGACGGAAAAATCCGGCGTACCCATGAAAATAACGCGAAGCGGCTGATCTGTCATCGTCAGAGGGATTCCGAACCCTTCATCATTTTCTGCACGCGCCGGATCATCATGTTGCGCTTCAGGCCGGAGAGGTAGTCCACGAACAGGACACCGTTCAGGTGGTCGATCTCATGCTGGACGCAATGCGCCGGAAGGCCTGCGGCCTCATATTCTTTTTGTTCGTTATTGTAATCGAGATAGCGTACGCGCACCTTTGCCGGGCGCGTGACATCGGCGAACTGGCCGGGGATGGAGAGGCATCCCTCCTCCATCGTACTTGGTTCTTCCGAAGCCCAGATGATTTCAGGGTTTGCCATGAAGACCGGCTTCTTGCCCTCGCCGCCTTCGCGTACTTCGGTATCCATGACGATGACCCGGTGCAGAAGGTTCACCTGGTTCGCGGCCAGGCCGATGCCCGGGGCTTCGTACATGGTTTCCAGCATATCGTCGAAAATCTTGCGGATGTCGTCATCGACACGGTCCACCGGTTTCGCAACGGCTTTCAGTACGGGGTCAGGAATGATAATCAGCTTCATTTGTGTCATGATGCGCCTTTATTCAGCTATTTTCCGTTGCCGTCAAGTCTCGGTGCCGGTCAGGCGGCGAGGCATTTCAGCGATAACCGGTGGTTCGTTGAGAGTCTTGCCGCTATCCTGCACTCCCAGCTCCTGCAGTTTCCGCGTTGCCGGGAAGACCATACGATCAAGCGAGCCGACGGCGCTGTTATAATGATCCACTGCCCCGGCCAGCCCCTTGCCGACCTTGCCCAGATGATCGGCAAATACCGTCAGACGCTGGAATAGCACCGCACCCTGTTCCGAGATCGCGCGGGCGTTGTTGGCCAGATCGACCTGGCGCCAGCCCATCTTCACGACCCGGGTCAGTGCCATCATCAGCGTGGGGGAGGCAATGATGATATTTTTGGAGGCCGCAAGATCGGCCAGACCCGGATCACCGCGCATCGCCATGCTGAACAGCGGTTCGGAGGGGAGGAACAGAACGGTGAAATCCACGCTTTCGGAATCGATATTCTCCCAATACCCCTTTTTGGACAATGCCTGAATATGGCTGCGCACCGTGCCGGAGAGGCGCTGCATCAGCGCCAGCGACTCTTCCTCGCTGCGGGTCTGGTCCAGCGCCATGGCGAATTCATTGAGCGGTGTTTTGGAATCGACCACGATCTTCAACCCGTCATTCAGGTTAATGATCAGATCGGGCCTGTGCCCGGTTGCCGCAATCGTATCCTGCGTCACGTAATGCACACCCTTGATCAGGCCGGAATGTTCCATCACACCTTCAAGGATATATTCGCCCCAGCGCCCCTGCGCCGTCGGGTCGCGCATCGCGCCCGCCAGTTTCGCGGTTTCGCGGGTCAGGGATTTCAGTTCGTTGTGAAGGGCAAGGTCGGTGCCCTTTATCTGTTCCACCGTGCTGCCCAGGGTTTCGAGGTGCTTTTGCAGCGGCTTGACCATTTCGGCAATGGCCAGCTGCCGCTTCTCAAGATCATGCGAGCCGTCCTTCTGCGCGGATTTCAGTTTTTCGGCGGCGAGGACGAGGAAGTTTTCCTGTGCGCCCTGTAATGCGCTCTGCGCCAGAAGCGTGAAGGCGTCGCGGGTTTTGCTTTCGGCATTTTCTTCGGCAATCAATCGCGCCTGCAGGGCGGATTTTTCACGGCTCAGCGCCAGGAACGGCACAATCGCGAGCAGAAGCGCCAGCACCAGGCCAATCCCCAGACCGATGGAGAGCGATAAAATATCGATCGAAAAATTTTGCAGGCCCATCAATTTGTCCTTAAATCTGCGTCGGGGAAATCTTGTTCTCGCGTTTTTGTGTAAGACTTGTAGAATAGCACTGTTATGACCCGCCAAACCAGATTTTTCCGAACCTCCCATACCGCGAAACAACGCGGTAATGCCACTATTTACGTGCTGATCGTGGTGGCTTTGTTTGCGGCGCTTTCCTTTGTCCTGTCGCGCCAGAACGATTCATCCGAGGGCGGGCATATCACCAATGAACGCGCCGATATTATCGCCGGGGACATCATCGCCTATCCATCCCAGGTGAAACAGGCGCTGGACATGATGATTATGTCCGGTACGTCGCCATCAGATTTTAATTTTACGCAATCGGGGCAGATCGGGTTTACCTCAGCCCCCAGCATCAACAAGGTTTTTCACCCGGATGGCGGCGGCCTGACCCTGGCGCAGATTCCCGCGGGGGCGATAGCGCAGAGCAGCACCAATCCCAAGGCAGGATGGTACTTAAGCGAATTCAGCAATGTCGGGTGGAGCGAGTCTTCGGATAACGACGTCATCCTTGTCGCTTATCAACTGAGCAAGGATATATGCCAGCGCATCAATCTGCGCATGACCGGGTCGCGGGATATTCCGGTCCTGAACAACACAATCCCCAATCTGCTGATCGCAAAGGAAAGCCCGCCGGGCGTCCCCGTGCACAGCGGCAGCAATGTGGATTTCGATGCTTCCGCCTGTTCGGCCTGCAACCGGCCCGCCCAGTGCGTGAGCGAGACAGGACCGCGTTACGGATTTTATTCGGTTGTGATCAGCCGCTGACCGAATCCAGCGCCGCCTGGCGCAACTCTTCAATGCCGTCACCGGTTTCCGAACTGGTCGCATAAATGACCGGGAAGGCAGCGGCGCGTTTCTTCAAGGCTTCGGTCACAGACGCTTTAATCGCATCCAGGTCTTCGGCCTTGTCTGTTTTGGTCAGCACCACGCGGTAGGACACACCCGCCTTGTCCAGCATCGTCATGACTTCGACGTCGCTGTCCTTCATCCCGTGACGGGAATCGACCAGCACAAAGACGCAGCGTAAAGCCGGGCGTCCGCGCAGATAGGTGAAGATCAGGTGATCCCACGCCTTGCGCATCCCCTTCGATACTTTCGCGAAACCATAACCCGGCATATCGACCATCATCAGGCGGTTGCCGAGGTTGAAGAAGTTCAGCTGCTGCGTCCGGCCGGGCGTGTGCGACACGCGCGCCAGCGCATTGCGGTTGGTGAGCGCATTGATCAGGGACGATTTACCGACATTCGACCGTCCGACAAAACCGATTTCGGGAAGCCCTTCCGGGAATTCGATTTCATCCATCTGGTCGATATCCTGCACCCCTGCGATAAAATCGCAATTGCCCAGGAAAATACTGCGTGCGGATTTCTCTGCCGGTTTGTCGTCGGACATCAGCGTTTCTTCTTCCTGCGGCCTTTGGGTGAAGTCACCGGGGACATCGCGTCCTCAATCTCGCCTTCGATCATTTCCAGTTCTGGATGAACGTCGGGACCGTGGATGACCTTTTCTTCCAGTTCCTGCTCCGCCTTGGTGCGGCCGAAGAAGCTTACCTCGACACCCATGCGGCGGGAAATAATATATTGCTGGACGACGCCGAGAATATTGCTGACCGTCCAGTAAATAACCAGACCGGCGGCGAATTTCGCCATAACAAAGGTCATGAAGAACGGCATCAGGCGCATCATCTGGGCCTGAACCGGGTCCTGCGGCGGCGGGTTCATCGAACGCTGCAGCAACATGGAGAGCAGCATCAGGCACGGCCACGCCCCGATCATCAGAAACGCAGGCAGCGCGAACGGCAGGGGGATCAGGCCGAACAGGTTGAAAACCGTCGTCGGATCGGCGATGGAAAGATCGTGGATCCAGCCAAAGAACGGTGCATGACGCATTTCGATGGTGACGGACAATACCTTGTAAAGAGCGAAGAAAATCGGAATCTGCAGCAGGATCGGAAGGCATCCGGCGGCGGGGTTCACTTTCTCGCGGGTATAAAGACCCACCAGTTCCTTTTGCAGCGCCGCCTTGTCATCCTTGTATTTGTCGCGCAGCGCGTTCATTTCCGGCCCGACTTTTTTCAGTTTGGCGAACGAACGGTAAGAGGTGTTGTTAAGCGGGTACATCGCCGCGCGCAGGATGCAGGTGAAGATTACGATCGCTACGCCGAAATTCCCGGTGATGTGGCCGAGCAGCGAGAGAATAAAGAAGAACGGCTTGGTCAGGAAATAATAGAGGCCGAAATCCACGGCCAGGTCGAAATGCGGCACATCAAGCGTTTTTTTATAAGTATCAAGAACGCGGACCTCCTTGGCCCCGGCAAAGAGGTGAACAGTCGATTCCGTACTGCCGGACGCGGCCACAGTGCGTTCGCCGCCCATGATGTCCACCTGGTAACGGTGGGTTTTCGGAGCGTTGGGGGCGGGTGTGCTTTTAAAGCTGTATTTCACATTTTCGTTCTGCGCCGGGATCAATCCCGCCAGCCAGTATTTCTCGGTGATGCCGACCCAGCCTTTGCTGGCGGAGAAGGATTCTTCGCCTTCCTCATCCATCTTTTTGTATTTCGACTGATGCAACTTTTCACCGATATAGCCGATCGCGCCTTCATGGACGATGCTTTGCGGGGCGAAGTTTTCAGGCAGGCCGATGCCCGCGATCAAAGCATAGGGGAACAGTTTTACTTCTTTATTCGTGGTGTTATGAACGCGCTGGGTAACGGTGATGACATACTGGTCATCCAGGGTGAGGGTCCGTTCGAAAGTCTGGCCCTGACCGTTGGACCAGCTCATGGTAACGGGTTTGTCCTTCGACAGGTCGCGGTTGCCGCTGATGCCCCAGTTGGTATCCTTGTCCGGCACCTTTACGGCATTGCCCTCGGACACCCAGCCGAATTCGGCGTATTTCGGGTGCGCGGTCGCGGCAGGTGCCAGAACCTCGACATTTTCCTTGCCGCCGAGAGTCTTGAAGTATTTGTGCAGCAGAACATCATCGATACGGTTTCCCGTGGTGGCGATGGTGCCGAAGACGACGCCATTATCCATCCGGATACGCTGGCCATTGCCGACAACCTGATCACGGGTTTCGATCTTTTCGGAAACCGCCACTTCGCCGCCCGGACCCGTCTGTTTCAGAAGACCCTGCGATGCCAGTTGCTCCTGGCGGATCGAGTTGATTTTCGGCTGAAGCACGAAATGGTCGAAGCTGAGATAAATGACCAGCGCCGCAACAATAAAGATAATCAGGTTCCGCCGGTCATCCGGGTGCATCTGCTCGTTCGGGGCTTTGAAATTATAGGCCATTTACTTGTTCTCTGTCGTTTCGGTTGCGGAGGATACGGGGGTTATAGCCTGTGGCACCGGATCATGGAAGGGTCTGCGGCTATAGGCATGGCAGGATAAAATCCGCGCACCGCCCAGCCACAATCCCAGCACAGGTCCGTGGATTTTCAGGGCCTCCAGCGCGTAAGCCGAGCAGGTGGGATGGTAGCGGCAATTCCCGGGACCAAGCAGGGGTGAAATCCACACCTTGTAAAACCTGATGGGCAGGGAGAGGAGCTTTACGATCATTGTAATAACTCCATCCGTTTCAGGCACCAGGTGAGGTCCTTGACGATGTCGGCATAGTCCTTTGTCGCCCCGGCAGGACGTCCGACCAGAACGTAATCCATGCCCGGCCTGGCCAGAGGGACCAGAACCTCCAGCGCGGCAGAGCGCAGGCGACGGCGGATGCGATTGCGAATAACGGCGGATTTGTCGGTTTTTTTGCTGACGGTCAGGCCGTAGCGAGGTTTTTCGAGGCCGTTTTCGGTGACCTGCAGGACAAGGGTGGTGGAAACCCATTTTTTCCCGGAGCCCTGAACCCGCAAAAAATCAGACCGCCTTTTCAGGCGGTCGATCATTTCAATCTGGGCTTTGCTGGCTTTCATGGTCCTTAAAATCCGGACCTGTACGCAAATTAAGCGGACAGTTTCTTACGGCCCAGCGCGCGGCGGCTGTTGATGATGGCACGGCCTGCTTTGGTGGCCATACGGCTGCGGAAACCATGACGGCGGGCACGTACGATACGGCTTGGTTGATATGGGCGTTTCATCGCTTTCGCTCCGGTAAATCTTGAAAATTGTCTTTAACAGAGGGGTTTTATATAGGGGGTGGGCCATTCTGTCAACGTGATTCGGAAATTCGGGATTTTGAGGTTTGGAAGGTACTCAAAGCATGCATTCTGTAAACTCGCTGCTTGCCGTTATCCTGGAAAGTCTAAATTCTCAAATTCGGAGATTCCACAAAATCAGGGGCTTGCGCCTTTTCGCCGCTCTCTTCATGATAGCGTCTGGTTTTAACGCATACTTTCAAGCAGGTAAATTCGTCATGTACAACGACGACAACTGGGCCCCGGTCGAGGGCGAATATCTTCAGGGTTTCCTGGACCAGATCAACCCGATCGACGGCAAATACAAAGTGTCGGCGCAGACCTCCAAAGTCTCCTGGCGTCAGCTGCCCTTCTACGACAATGTCGTGCTGGTGCGCGTGCAGGACCCAATGTGGTCGCCCGGCCACCTGACCATTTTCTATCTGACCGAACAGGGCAACCTCTTCCGCCTGAACGGCACATCGCCGCCGATTCATGAAGTGAATGCCAAGGCCCCCGTCAAGATCACCGAAGACAATGTCCTCGATTACCTGAAATTCTTCTGCTTCTTCGTGCGCGGAGAGGAGGGCCCGTTCCTGATCGCCGAAGATATGAACAACCCGGATATGCCGAAGAACATGGACCCGAAAACACTGTCTGTGATCGAAGGCACTGTCCGTCCCGCGACCTATGAAGGCAAGAACGAACAGGGCTTCTTTCTGTGCGACGCCGTTGTGTTTTATTCCAATGCTCTCTTCATCGCCAATTTCGCGATCCAGCCAAGTGGCATGATCGAAATGCTGGAAGATGAGCCGATTGCGGCAGATCTGCCGGTGAAGGTTGACGCGCCAATCTCATAAAGCGAATCGAATTTCAAAAACCCCCGCTGCGGCTTTGCAAGCGGGGGTTTTTATTAAGCTGATTTAAGGCTAAAGAGCTTCGTCGGCGGTTTCACCGGTGCGGATGCGCATGGCGCTGCTCAGATCGTAAACGAAAATCTTACCATCGCCGATGCGCCCGGTGTTGGCCGCCTTGCGGATTGCTTCAATGGCCTTCTTTTCAAGATTATCGGCAATTGCGACCTCGATCTTTACCTTGGGCAGAAAAGTTGGCGTGTATTCGCTGGCAGAACCGCTGCTGACATCGGTGCGGCCTTTCTGACGGCCAAAGCCGCGCACTTCCGTCACAGTCAGGCCCTCGACCCCGATAGCGGTCAGGGCTTCACGAACGTCATCCAGTTTGAACGGCTTGATCACCGCCATCACCATTTTCATGCCAAAAACTCCTTTTAGGCTGGTACTCTATAAGCACAGGGTTATATTACAGCCGATAGGAAATGCCATGGCCCCGACCCGCAAAAAGACTGCAGATATTCACAACCATCCACGCCGCATTGCGACAAAGGCAACAAAGCCCAGAGATAAGGACGCATCAGACTTTGATGTGCTTATCGTGGGCGGCGGACTTTCGGGTGGAACTATGGCCGCACTTCTTGGCACACAGGGTTTTAAAGTCGCCTGCATCGACCGTGAAATTCCGGTCACCCAGCTTGAAGAAGAATTCGACGGACGCACCACCGCAATTTCCTGGGGTTCGCAAAAAGTCATGCAGGGTGCCGGTGTCTGGCCTGATCTTAAAAAGAATACCTGTCCAATCCGCACCATCGATATTCTCGATGGTAACTCGCCCGTATTGCTGCGTTTCGGTGCCGAGGAAGTTGGCAATCAATCCTTCGGCTGGATCATCGAAAACCGCCTGATCCGCAAGGCCCTGTTCGACCGTATGCAGGGATTGAAAAACGTTACGCATGTCGCCCCGGCGCAGATCGTGTCACTGGACCGTGATGATTCTGCCGTGCGCGCCACACTCAAAGACGGACGGAGATTTTCTGCGCCCCTCGTGATCGGTGCCGATGGCCGCAATTCCTTTACGCGCGAATGGGCAGGGATCGGGACGCGCGGCTGGATGTACGAGCAGCGCGCCGTGATCTGTACGGTTACGCATGAACGCCCGCATAATAATGTCGCGGTTGAACATTTCCGCGATCAGGGCCCGTTTGCGACCTTGCCGATGACGCCGGATAAGGATGGCAGACACCGCTCCTCCGTCGTCTGGACCGAACATTGCGCCGATAAGGATTCAGCCCTGCATTATCCGAAGGATGTCTTCGATGCCGCCCTCACCGCACGCTTCCCAGATAATTACGGACGCGTCAGACAAACCGGCGGGCGCTTTTCTTATCCGCTCGGCCTGCAGCATGCACACACCTACATCGCGCCGCGCGTTGCCCTGATCGCCGAAGCGGCGCACGGCATCCACCCGATTGCCGGACAGGGCCTGAATATGGGTTTCCGCGATGTTGCAGCGCTTTGCGAATGCCTCGTAGCCGCGCGTGATGCCGGAACTGATCTTGGTGATGACACCATGCTCGAGACTTACCAGCGCCAGCGCCGCTTTGATAACATGGCCATGGCCGGGGCGACGGACGGACTGAACCGCCTGTTCTCCAATAACATCACACCCCTGCCCGGTCTGCGGAAGGTGGGGCTGCGCATGGTGGCGCGTATTCCCGTTGCAAAAAAATTCTTCATGCATCAGGCGATGGGCGCCGCCGGTCTTCTGCCCGACCTGATCCGTGAGGCTAAATCGTCATGACGCGCGGACTGCCCGGGTTTCTGCTCATTCTCTGCGTTTTATGCGCCCTGCCCCTGGGCGCATTGGCGCAAAGCACGCCTGTGCCGGGCGAGGGACCCCATAATGAAACGCCAGTGCCCACCGGTCTGCAGGGGGTGTGGAGTTCACCGGATTGCACCGATGCGCGCGAAGCCTCGATTATTTCGCCCCATTATGCGTTATTTTACAGGCCCGGCCTTTATAGCCTCGGGGCCGTTCAAAGCTGGCGGCAGGAAGATGATGACAGCGATACCCTGTTCCAGCTTCGCACCAACATGAACAACACGATGCTGATCAAAAAGACCAATGACGGGCTGATGAAAATCCGCATGATCGACGTTCATCCACAAGCGCCCCTGAAATCCGCCTGGGGCAGCCTGGAAGACCGCATCGCACGTGAATATGCACATTGCGCAAAACTTTTCGACAGCGGTGCGGATTTCGGTCAGGACGAGGTTAATGCGGTCTTTTTACTCGACACCGCCTTCAAGGGCTGTGCGGGCGTAACGCAAAGCGGGTTCCCAAGTGCTACTCACTGCCATAAGGCGTTATTCGATCTGGTTGACAGTAATAAAAACAAGTCCCTCGATCGGGTCGAACTGGCGCGGATCTACCGTCAGGTGGCTTTTGTCCTGAGCGCCTCGGCGGTTTGCGGCGGCATCGGTTATCCGGATAATTCGGCAGCCGAGGCCCAGGATTTCGCGGCTGGGGTTTTGGGGAATGATAAAGACATCACCCTGAAACAGATGACGGAGCGGATTGTATCGCCTGGATTCATGACCGGCCGCGTCCTGAGTTTTGCCGAAAACATCCGCAATACACAAAGGCTGCTGCCCTTCATGCCTGCGCCTGTTACTGCCAAGGGATGCCAGATGGTGGAGCCGGAAAACATGAAAAATCTGGGGACCGTCAGCCTGCCTGACGCTACGCCATCTGATAATCCCACCCCGAAAGAAACAGGGCCGGCACCGTCACCGGCACAGGCCCTGCCTGAATAAATCAGACCTCTGAAACCCTAGGCCTGTGCCAGCGGCGCAGGGGCTGCAACAGGTTTGGCTTTTTCCTGGGTTGCGGCCGTGGCTGCTGCCGGGTTTGCGGTGGAAAGCTGGCCGCCGCCATCGATAACACTGACCGATGCAGGCTGCGCCTTTGTTGCGACAACGGCCTCATTATATTGTGTAGTGCCGACATTGCTGGCAACAACCAGATGATTATCGCCCGCGCTTGCAAACTTTCCACCCACCATACCGATCAGTCCCTGGAATAACTTTCCGAGGAAATTACCGATGCCGCCCAATCCCATTGACGTCAGGCCACTGATGAGCTGGTTCATAATTCCTTTGATGCCGTTTATCCCGCCTACCCCGCCAAGGAGAGCACCGAGTGGGCCCTCATCACCCCCCATGTTCGACATCATGTTCAGCGCATTCTTAGGGTCGTTGGCGACCATGCCTGCAAAGGTGTTTGCGGCACCAGGGGTGGTATCGAGTGTCTTTACAATGTTTTTAAAGAGGTTTGGATTCTCCTTGGTCTTTTTCAAAAGGAGATCGACAGATTCTTCCCGCTCTGCTGCCGTACCGTTTGAGGCCATCATCGCTTTGACTGCGTCGGTCAACTGCGGGCTTTCGTTTACACGGTTCATTAACGCATCATAGCCTGGAGTGGCCGTCAGTTGGTCCATCTTTGCGGCCAGTCGGGCATTCGCCTCATTTGCATGTTCCGCAGGCGCTGGTGCCGCCGGCTGGGTTGCAGACTGACCCGAGGCTGGTTTTGGCTTACCCGGTGCGTTCGCAGCCGCCTTTGTGGCATCCTTCGTGGCAGCGACAACAGCAGCCGGTTCAGGATAATCATATTCTTTTGTGATTGGAGCTGGCGGCTTTGGCTGAACCTTTGGTGCCTGCTGGGTCAGCAGCGCAGACGCATTCTCCGGATTTTTAAACACAGCAGGCAGGAAGTTTGTGCGGAAGCCTTCAGGGTCTTTTCCGAGGCCGGCCTTGATCCTTCCGGCAAGCCCGGGGTCTTTTTCAAGTGCCGTGTTAAGTTGCTTTAGCTTATCTGTGTCGCCCTTGGCCAGTTTTGAGAACGTCGCATTCACAGCCTTCATCTCTGGGAGATCGCCGTATTGCTTATCCATATCAACAATCAGGTCCGCTACTTTCGGTGCGCCGAGGATAAGGCGCATACCGATCAGATCTCTTTTGTCTTGTGCATCAAGTGCCATAGTTTCGTCCTTTCGGCTTAAGCCTTGTAATAACCAGTTTCCCGCACCAGAAGCGGGAGGATATAGGAATCGTGAACCTGCTCGTCTTTCACCAGCATGGTGAATAATTGCCGTGTGTGGCGCATCACTTTACGGGCAGGCGGATGAATGGTCAGACCAAGCGGCTGAACGCGGCCATCGCGCATAATGAGGGAGAGCGTTGCACTATCGATATCGTATTCCGCCCAGACGATTGTATCATTGAAAGGTCGGTCATGGATCAGCCAGAGCCGGGATTCCGTATTTGCGACCAGCGTCACCTTCATGGATTCCGCAAGGCTTGGAAGAACCGCCAGAGGCAGTTTCTGTACAGGCGGGTTAAATATACCGTCTTCGAATATGGATATTTCCGACGCCATCACATTCCTCTTCGCTTTTAAGACCGGCTTTAAAACTTTCGCTTTAAGATTTGGTCTTTTCCAGGTCCTGGTTCTGCCACTTATATCGTGCCTTTTTTTACCCGGACCACAGCATATGAAAATTATTACCGAATCCGGCCTCAAATGCAAGAAATCTGTAATATATTCAGGTATTTCCCGGCTTAACGCTGCAGATTCATCAGGTTATCGCCCGGTTCATAGGGAAGGGCCAGATCCGGGGGATTGGCAATGATGCCGGGAATGGTCGCATTGAAGGGGGTAACCATCTCTTCGGGCAGTTTGACGCGATTCTGAAGAACCTCGGTCAGGGCCCAGACAGTCACCGGATCGGGCCGGAACCTGCAGGAAACCTGACGCAGAATGTATTCGCCATATTCATTGGTCGAGGTGTATTCCATGCGCACTTCGTTCGGCTTTTCATAGACGGAGACGACGCGGTAATCGAGCGGGTAGGATAAGGTCTTCTCGATAAACACCTTGCAGATTCCAAACTGGATCGAGCCATAGCGCGGCTGCATGACCGTCCAGACGATGAGGCCGATAATACCGACGGCTATGCCCGTATAAAGGAGCCATCTGGATTTCTTCTTCGGTGCAGAGGGATCTTTAGATGCCTTTGCCATCAGAACAGGCCCTTATTATCGCCCGCGTGCGCCTCGGGTTTCTTCGTGGAGGTCTTGACCAGTTCATCAACGATTTCTTCGATAATGGCTGAAGCCAGCGCGGATTTTGCTTCGTTGCCACCTTTTTCCGAACGCATCAGAACGCGGCGTTTAATCTCCGTCCGGGCCGAACCACCCGGGAAAGCACCGGCCAGCACCTGCCGGGCGCGCCCGGCACCGATCCGGCCATAAAGGCGGTTTCGGATAGCGACGTCTTCGGCAGACGTCGAGAGGGCCCAAAGCTCCACCGGGCCGAGCGTGTTGATCAGATGCTGTTCATAACGGCCTTCATTGGTGCCCAGTACAAAGAGCGCCGGGGCGCCGCCCGCCTTTGGGCCGGTCAGTTTATAACGGATGATGTTCTTCGCCGTTTCGGTCAACCCGAAACGGTCCTGCACATCCTGCACGGCGGCATCGGAAATCGCCGTACCCAGAACCCAGACCCCGGTTGCAAGATCGATCATATCCTGGTCGAAGTCGTCGAGAAGCTGCGAGGCGAGAATAATCTGGACGCCGCGCTTACGTCCTTCACGGACGTCACGAATCACCTGGGCGCGGACGGAGCCCGAACTGGATGTCCTGTGGAATTCGTCATAGCACATGCGCTTTGGCGTTTCGGCAATATCCTGCAGGCGCTGCTCGTGATAATAGCGGTATTTTTCAGGTACGAATTGCAGCGATTCCTGGCCCATCCACCAGGCGCGAACCAGAACATGACGGGCGAGAAGATACATCAGCGCCGTCTGTCGGTTGGCGGTTTCGTCACCCTGCGGCGAAACATCCATCAGATCGAGGGAACAGACGCGGGTGCCGGTAATTTCGAACTGTGTCACCGACGACAAAATCGGGAATTCGCGAATTGCCGAAGTCACCATCCGTTCGAACGCATTGATGACGCTTTCGGTCGAGAACCCGACAGAAGTTTCCTCAAGCAAAGAACGAATCTGCGGGCGACGCGAGGCCGTAATCGAATCGCTTAAGGTTGGAACGGCGTGACGCTGGGCGATACCGGCGATGTGATATTCCCCGAGATCGAACATCTTATCGACGACATCCCACCAGTACGGATCGCTGGGCAGGTGGACGTTATGTTTGGCAAGGGCCTCGTCCACTTCGGCATCGAGACGCGCGAGATAGGGACGCGGTTCCGCGTTCGCCGACTGATCGTCCCGCCAGCGGAACATTTCATCGACGACAAGGCCGGCGAGCTGGGTAATACCGTCATACGGTTTGTCATGACCCGGCGGCGTACAGAGCAGCGACATCAGCTCAACCAGATAGCTGCGCTCATCCATCAAAGGGAAACGGCAGCCAAGCTGCGTATCAAACGGGTTGACGGCATACTGGTGCGCCATCTGCAGACGGAAATATCCTGCCTCATGCGCGCGATTGGCGGGCAAGGCCTCTTTCAGCAGGGAGATCAGACCCGAGGAGGATGGGCCGATATCGACAACGGCGATAAACGGCAGCTTGCTCAGACCCGGCGTCAGAATGGTGGCAAGGTTCAGAGAGTTAATCAGAACTGATTTGCCAGCCCCTGGCTGCGCGAACACAAGATCAAACCAGGTGGTCGTCAGGTTCGAACCGGTCTGATAAGGCCAGACCTTACCATCCGGTGTCCGGAACAGCATTGACCCGGTGTCGAAGGGTGATGATGGACGCTGCCACGGCAACAACTTCATGACTTCGAACATCGGCGCAACGGCTGCCGGAGCTGTGCTGGCGCAATGGATGCCAAGGGCCGAAGACATTACGCAATCGAGAGGGTCGCCGGAGAATTCACTTACCTGGCAATAACCCCAGGCTTCCACCGACTGAATAAGTGTTGAAAGACGATCTTCCAGAAGGTCGAGGTCGCCTTTCGGCGCCCAGGTCGCGAAGGAAATACGCAAACGCACAACCGGTTCGCGGCGTGCCAGCTGCTCCAGCCCTTCCAGAGAATACTTGATCTGTTTATTGAGGGCATTGGTCACACTCAGAAGGCCTGAGGTCATGGCCCGGAGCGCCATAGACTGCGCGCCGCCGCCTTCGATCAGGAAGGAAATGCGGTAAGGCACCTTGGCTTCAAAGAGGCGGTTCAATAGCATCGGGAAGGGGCTTGCATCCATAGGACCAAGCGACATATCAGCGCCGGCCCAGATCTGATTGCCGATCTGCACGGCTGTTTCATTAATGATCCGCGCATCGCCGACACTAAGCTGCTGGCGGATGGCGGGCCAGACAACATCGGAATAATCATGCTGGGATTGCGGCGCGCGCGGCGCGATTGGATCGCCCGGAAGCGAAGCGCGCCATTTTTCATTGCTCTTGTTTGGATAGATATTATCGCGGATAACACGCAAGGCATCATGGACTTCGAGGACATAAGCCTTCAGGCCCAGTTCATTGAGCGAGCCCAGGATCGATGATGTAAAGCTTTTATGACGGTTGCGCAGAGGATCGATCGCTGCCAGCGGATTTTGCGCCGATGAGGCCGATACCCACTTTTTTTCCTTAAGCTCTGCTGCAGAACGCTGCAGTTCGCTTTTGGTCAGGACGGATGGGCGGGTCCAGAGAACAAAGAAGCATTCCTCATAGGTAAGGTAATGCGAGAGGTGTTTGACGCGCTCTTCAAAAAGGTCATCGAGATCAAGCTCGCTCGCCTGGGCGGTCAGGCGGCTGGGGCGGATGACGCGGCGCAGCTGGGTTTCGATACGACCGGGATCCCGGATAAAGAACACCTGCAATGCATGACCCGCGCGGTCGAAACGGGCACCGATCTTGATGGTGGACGATTCAATGATATGCTCATATTCCTTTTCACCGATGATCTGGCGGCTACCGTCCATCCGGACCAGGGTCAGCAGTGATCCATCTTCTGCCACCAGGGTTGTTTCGTCATCCGCCGTCTCAAGGCGTATGAAGCTCTCCACCGATTTGCGGAGGGCGATCTGGAATGGCATGGTAAGTTTACTTAGAAAAGACATGGGGAATCACTGCCGTTGAGACCTGAAAACTATAGCTATTTTTCTTTATAAACCAAAGCCCTAAAGTAGGTTAGGCCACCTGATCAGCGGACGATTCTATCAGACCTTCCGGCGAGGCGTCAGCGGGCTGGCGGATATTGATCAGCATATCGACCCACTGGGCCGGAATTTTGCCGCCGAAGGGTCCATCTTTGGACCGCCAGTAGGCAAGAATTTGCGGAAACTGATTAAACTCAAGATCTGCTTCCCGGATAATACGGCGATCAAGGGGAAAAAGACGGATCCCCTCCAGCTTTTTTTGCCGCATTTCATAATGCTTGTTGCCCAGATAATCGCGTAATACGTTGGCAAGAATATAAGGGTCGTCGGTACCGATGCGCGAGCGTACCTGTTCCCGTCTGGCCAGCAACACATCCAGGGCCTGACGCGCAGCATTAGCAACAGGGCCTTGCGAAATCCGCGCGACATAAACAGCACGGGCAATGTGATGCAGGGTCATCTGGTCAATCTCCGGCAACCAGATAAGAACACCTGACCGCATGGTGTTGACCAGATCGAGATTGAAACATTGGTGACAGAAAATACAGGCTGTACCCAGATTGTCGAGACGATGATCGCCCGGAACACCGTTCTTGAAAAAAATGTCCTGATATTTTTGGGATTTGAAGCCGCAGCACAGGCAAGTGTTTTCGTCACGCTCCAGAACTTTTGCCCTGATCTCGGGCCTGAGTTCGGAACCGCCTGACTTGCCGTCGCTGCCGGAAAAGTTCTGGGCATTGCTAGAACGCGCAATGCCCAGAACGATAGGATAGTTATGCTTTTGCATAAATACTTAGATAATTAGCCGCTGAATGTCAGCGAGCCGAGACCGCTTGCCTGGCTGACGCTGCCGCCGGAACCAACTGTGTTCAGCATTGCTGTGGACACAACAGGAACTGCGAACAGACCACCACCGGCGAGCAGACGGATAGCACCGTCTTTCAGCGGGGTTTGGCCTGGGTTTTCAACGTGATCCTTGATCTTCATAATGCCGAGCACTGCGAGCAGAGTCCCGAACATGTAAGCCAAGCTGGACAGCAGGAATGGCAGTCCCGATGTGGATGTGATGATCGCAGAAGCAATTGAGTTGAAATCCTGCGTACCAGTTGCGTTTGCATCTCCGGCTGTGACCATTGTCACGGCGAAAAGTGCAGCACCCAGAAGCATCAGGTTACGGCGAATAAGTTTAGTCATAGTTACAGTCCTCCTCTTACCTTGTTTGGTTTTTACTAACTGAATATTATACCATATTGCTGCAAACCGAAAGTCAATTGTACGGCATTCAGAACAGGTCCCAAGTTAACCGCCAGTGCGCCGCCAAAAATATGCGTCATACCGGCCATCAACGAAGCTTGATGGTTGCCTTCGGCAACATCGCGGATAATAAACCAGCCGCGTACGAAACTTATCAATCCAACAATAATCATAAAGGCCAGGCAGGCGGCGATTACGTTATTGACGTGCGTCATGTCCGTCGTATTATCAGAGAACTGAAGCACGGCGAAGGTCTGCAAATTACCATTGTTGTTAAAGAACGATTCCGAAAACGCGCCGAGCATGGCGTCGAAGGAAAGCAGAATGCCGCCCACCAGGAATGTCATCATGGTTCCGAAACCGGCAGGGCCGCGGGCGCCTTCCTGCGAGGTTTTCAGCAAGCGTGAAATACCTATAATCACAAGGATCAGGCCAGCGAGATAACAAAAGACACTGATCAGCACATTAACAGATGGCCAGATATCGGTCATCATGTTGACCATAATGTCATCAAGCCCGCCAACGGCGCCGGTCGGGGTCGCGTTGAAATCTCCCCAGAGCCCGCCACCAAAATACTGGCCAAAGGCGTTTTGAGCAGCCTCGGCTACTGTCGGCAGAGCAAAGAATGCGCCGCCAGCGAGGAAACGCTTAATCGAATCCGACATCGGCGTCTGGTTCGGATTAATAACATGATCTTTGAGTTTGACGATGGCGAGAAAAGCCAGAACAATTCCGCACATATAGGAAAAGGCCGACAGTAATTCGGGGATATCGCTCGAATTTTGCACCAAATTATCCATACTTTCACCCATGGTCGGGCTAAAAGCAAAAGCATGGCCAGAGACAGTCAAGCCCGCGATAAGCGCAGAAACAAGCAAGACAGAAGCCTTAGATATCGTTTTAATGCCGATCATACTCGACACACCCCCGCTAAAAAAGCGAACCCTTATTACACACGTCACCTTGGCTGGCCTTTATTATGTTTAATTCACATTGAGTAAAATTTTACCCAAATTGAAAGAACTGGCCTTACCTAATGACTCTACCGCGAGACAGTTAATTTTTTATTGATAAAACAGTTATACCAGAAATATGTGCAAAAATGAAGTTATTCTTCATTCCGCTTCACCTCTACTGGTTGACACGGCCCTGAGTGCCAATGACGGACCAGCGGCCATCCCGGAACTCAACCGCAGTAATCCGCCCTATCCCTGGCAGTGTGTCGCCGACACGCACTGTGCGGCTATCGCTTTCACCGGCCTTAGCGACGGTTGCCTGATCGGGCTGAGCCCCTTTCAGAACCCAGCTGGTTGAAACCTTCACAGGTCTGGCCGTCGCCTTTTTAGCAACCTGACCGGCAACAGGGTTTATTTCAGGGTCAGAATCGGCAGCGCCGAGAATCTGGGGGGCAGGTTTTTCTGTCGGCTCTGTTGCGCTGGCGGTAACCGGCCCTTTCACATCTGCGGTCTTTTTAGCGGCTTTGGGCACGACCACGCCGGAAGCAATTCTTTTTTCCAGCGTATCGACAGAGGCTCTCAAATTATCCATTTGGCCGCTGGTGTCCGGTTTTTGTTTCAGGGTACTTACTTCACCCTCAAGGGAGGTCAGGCGGGATAAGATCTGGTCCATCTTCATGTTCAGTGCCGCCGTATCGGCATTGCCGGATGGCGTCGGAGCAGGCGCGGGGGTAACGTCAGGTGTTGTCGAGGGCGATGATTTCAGCATCATGTCATTCGCGCTAGGCATCCGGGTTGGAGCCTCTTCCGTTTTTACTGGAGCCGGTGTTGCATCGAGAACGTCCGGGGTGGCCGGCGGCGCGTCAGCCTGTTTTTCCGGCGCAGATACGGAGGTCGGCATTGGCGGCGTCGGGACATTCGGTGTTTCTGTCGGCGTTAGGGCCTGAACGACTTCCGGGGTGGCAAGCTCTGATGGGGCTGCCGGAGTCGGGGCGCTTGGTGGGGTTGCGGTAGCAATGGGTGCTGACGCTTCCGGCGCAGGCTGGTTGCTGTTACGCTTTGCCATTTCAGCCATTTTTGTAAGCTCGGCGTCCGAACCAAGCATCCCTGACGGGGCTGGCTCTGCTGCTGCAACGGAGGCTTCAGGTGAGGGTTGAGCCGGGGTGACAGGTGCAGGTGCTCCTTTGCCAAACTGCAAGGCGATCACGCCGCCGACAACAAGAACGGCGACACCGATCAGAATTTTATTAAAAGCGCCGGATTTCTTCTTTGCGGCAGGTTCACCCGAATCATCTTCATCATCCAGGTTTTCTTCACCCGGCTGATCTTCAAACTCATCCCAGCCTTCATCAACGGCGCTTTGCTCCTCATCAAAGGTATCAACCTCTGCTGGATCGAGATCGTCTTCGAAATCGTCGCCATTATTTGACATGATGGGCAGTCCTCAATTTAGAATTACTGTTTGATCGCTGCCGGAGCGGCAGCCTGAGTCGTCTGTGGCTGTGGCTGAGCCTGGAATTGTTGCGGCGAAAGCTGCAGAAGAATCGGTTGAGCTACGGGCTGCGCGGCCGGCAGGGTGGTGTCCGCCATAACTGCTCCGCCCGGAGGGTTCTTGTTCACGGGCCTCGTAAACAGGACGCCAATTTTTGTCCCAGCAGCAACCCGCACTCGAACCTGAGTATTTGACGCATCCTGAGTCAGAACCTCACCAAATTTATCAGAAGCTTTTTCAACACCTTTGAAAAATTCCTGCTTGGAATTCAGATCATTCTGCGCGGTGGTTACTGTCCCCTGCCCAGCGGCAACGGTCGTTGATCCACTGGTGGAGATCGCACCGCCGATACCGCTGATAAAGGCAGCGGCAGCAGGGAGAATCACGCGGGTAAAATATTTATGATCGACATCAGTGACCACACCCGGACGAGAGGTTTCAGGGTCCAGCGCAATTGCCTGTGTCGAAAGCCCGACACCATCGACGACGACTGTATCGAATTTCAGAACGAGAAATTCATCCTGCTTGCTGAAAGATCCGATCATGCGGTCGCCCACCAGCGGCCCACTGGCCAGTTCTGCAAGGACGGGCCCCGGCGTGTCGGAGTTTGCTTCGATGATCAGCTGAGCATATTCAATTTTGCCCGGCTCAATGAGAATTTCAACCGGAGCGGCAGGGGCTGCATTCGCTGCTGCCGTAGCAGCCGATGCAGCAGCAACTTTTTTCGCTTCCTCTTCCTGATCCTGGCGCAGCTGCTTCAGCCAGCCCGGTGGGGTGACAGTCTTTGTTTTTGGCTCTTTTACATCCTGGGACTGCAATATTGATTGCATCTGCGTTGCCATGCTCTGAGCCAGGCCCTGCTTTTGCTGGGCATAAGGGTCGACCGGTGCGGCGGCAGGGGTCGCGGCGGCAGGCTCCACTTTGGCCTGCTGTTCTTTTTTGGTGCGCTCTTCCTGAATCCGGCGCCAGCGTTCCAGCGGATCTTCGGCG
>JAQGJB010000081.1 GCA_028290825.1 Micavibrio sp. | reverse complement strand
GAATTTATCGCCGTTGGGTTCCTCATGGACGATTTTTGTCTTCGCCATTTCGGCATCGCTCAGCGGAAAATCGGCAAGTTCGGGGATTTTAGTCAGATCCATGCTCTGCGCGCCGGCAATATGCGTGCCGACAGCAATAAACCCAAACAGGAACAGTATCCCGCAGATCAGAATATTCTTCATTTCAAATCACTTCTGTTCGTTGGCAATGACACTCGGTTGCCGGTTCTCGTCAATGTGGACGAATGTAAACAGACCCTCGGTGACCTTCACATACTCGCGCGTGTGACGACGCCTGGCCCAGCTCGCTATCATGATGGTAACAGATGTACGCCCGGATTTCACGACATCGGTATAAAAACTGACATCATCCCCAATAAAGACCGGCTTATAGAATGTCATCGCCTCGATCCCGACGGTCACGACGCGGCCCCCGCAATACTCATAAGCCCGCGCCCCGCCCGACAAATCCATTTGAGATAATATCCAGCCGCCGAAAATATCGCCGTTGGCATTGGCATCGGCCGGCATCGGGAAAGTACGCAGCGTGGGGATTCTGTCGCGAAGCTCTGCGGGTAATTCGAAAGATTCCTGTGCTGAATTGGCTGAAGACATTATTTTTCCGGTTTCCATCGGGTTACATTTCAAATATGTATTCTACCATCATCTAATGTTATGAGAAGAATACGTTTAATTTATGTCTGATTTGTTCGCAAAAACAAAGGCTAAAGAACCAGAATCCTACGGCGCCTCGGACATCGAGGTTCTTGAGGGGCTGGAGCCTGTCCGTAAACGCCCCGGCATGTATATCGGCGGCACCGACGAACGTGCGCTGCATCATCTGGCCAGTGAGATTCTGGATAACTCGATGGATGAAGCAGTTGCGGGCCACGCCAACCGCATCGACATGACGCTGAAAAACGATGGCACACTTATAGTAAAAGACAATGGCCGCGGCATCCCGGTCGACAACCACCCGAAATTCCCCGGAAAATCCGCGCTTGAGGTCATCCTGACCACGCTGCACTCCGGTGGCAAATTCTCAGGCAAGGCTTATGAAACGTCTGGCGGCCTGCACGGCGTCGGTTCCTCCGTCGTCAATGCGCTGTCGGACAAACTGATCGTCGAAGTATCACGCGATGGCAAGGTCCACCGCCAGACCTATTCGCGCGGCCTTCCGACCTCAAAACTGGAGGTCGTCGGCAACACCAAGGAACGCGGCACCTCGGTGTCCTTCCACCCCGATGCGGAAATTTTCGGCGCTACGGCGCGCCTGCGCCCTGCCGCACTTTATCACCTTGCCCGCTCCAAGGCTTATCTGTTCCGCGGTGTGGCCATTCACTGGTCCTGCGACCCGGAACTGGTCGAAGGAACCAAGGTCCCGCAACAGGAAATCTTCCATTTCCCAAGCGGCCTTCTCGACTTCCTGAAAAGCGAACTCGGCGATCGCCGCACGGCAACCGTCAATGCCTTCCACGGTCAGGCCAAACTGCCCGAAAACGCCGGCAAGGTTGAATTCGCCGTCGCCTGGCCAACCGATCATCAGGACGGCTTCGTCCATTCCTATTGCAACACGATCCCGACACCGCAGGGCGGAACGCATGAACAGGGCCTCCGCGCTGCTCTGGCCAAAGGCCTGCGCGGCTACGGCGAAATGGTCGGCAACAAGAAAGCCTCTATTATCACCGCCGACGATGTGATGAATGATGCCACGGTCCTTCTCTCCGTCTTTATCCGTGAACCGCAATTCCAGGGCCAGACCAAAGACAAGCTGTCCAATCCGGAAGCCGAAAAATGGGTCAACGCCGTTGTAAAGGATATGTTTGATCACTGGCTGTCCGGCGACACCGTCGCGGGCAAGGCTTTGCTGGACGTCATCATCGAACGCGCCGAAGACCGACTGAAACGCCGCGAAGATAAAGAACAGGCCCGTAAGTCCGCAACGCGTAAACTGCGCCTTCCGGGTAAACTGGCCGATTGCTCCAGCACTGGATCGATCGACACCGAACTCTTCATCGTCGAGGGTGACTCGGCAGGCGGTTCGGCGAAACAGGCCCGAAACCGGATGACACAGGCCGTTCTGCCCCTGCGCGGAAAAATTCTCAACGTGGTCAGCGCCACGAACGACAAGATGCGCCAGAACACGGAAATCCAGGATCTGATCCTCGCCATCGGCGCAGGCTCGGGCAAGGATTTCAAAGTTGAGAACCTGCGCTACGACCGCATCATCATCATGACCGACGCCGATGTCGACGGGGCGCACATTGCCTCCCTCCTCGTCACGTTCTTCTATACGCAGATGCGCGCGATGATCGAAAAGGGCAATCTCTACCTCGCCCTCCCGCCGCTCTACCGCCTCACCGCCGGTGGCAAATCCGTCTATGCCAAGGACGACGCGCATAAAGAAGAACTGATGGCGAAAGAATTCAAAAACCGCAAGGTCGAAGTCAGCCGCTTCAAAGGCCTCGGCGAAATGCCCGCCGCGCAGTTGAAAGACACGACGATGAATCCGTCGAGCCGCACCCTGCTGCGCGTCACCATTCCAAATGCGAACGATGAAGGCTCCTTCGGCGAAGGCACCCTGCCCGCATCGAACAGCGTCGATGACCTCGTCGAACGCCTGATGGGCCGCAACGCCGAGGAACGCTTCAAGTTCATCCAGGAAAATGCTGAATTCGCCCAGGATCTGGATATTTAATACTTTTTTCCGTCATTCCGAGAAGCGCAGCGACGAAGCAATCCAGAGCTACTCAAAGTACTCCTGGACTGTTTCGCCTGAAGGCTCGCAATGACGAAATAAACTGATTTTATGTACATCGCAGCATATGGAAAGATTGCGCCGTCACCCCGGACTTGATCCGGGATTTATGCT
>JAQGJB010000009.1 GCA_028290825.1 Micavibrio sp. | reverse complement strand
CCAGTACAAATCCGCACGTGTAAGCATTCGGCGCCGTAGTCACCCCCGCCACGGCGCACAGCGCCGCAATCCCGGCATTCGCCTGCTTCGCCATCTGTTCGAATCCGACCTTGACAAATAACCGGTTCGGCCCTTTGAGCGGCACCATATCGCACACGGTCCCGAGCGCCAGAAGATCCATCAAATTCTTGAGGTTCACCTCTGCCCGCTCAGCAAAAAAACCCTTATCGCGCAACGTCTTCTGAACCGCCACACACAGCATGAAAGACACACCGCACGCCGCCAGCATCGAATATCCACTCTCATCATCCCGCCGCTTCGGATTGATCACATGATTGGCGACCGGCAATTTCTCCTCCGCCTCATGGTGATCCAGAATAATAATGTCGAGGCCAATCGCCCGCCCCTGCTCGACAACATCAAACGCCGTGGTCCCGCAATCCGCCATCAGGACAAGTTCGGCCCCGTCGGCCTTCAGCTTCTTCAACGCATTGATATTCGGCCCATACCCTTCCGCCATACGGTCGGGAATATAAAACGGCAGTTCAACACCACACCCCTGGAAGAACCGCACCAGGATCGCCGTCGACGTTGCCCCGTCCACATCGAAATCTGCGAACAACGCAATCTTTCGCCCTAGAATAATGGCCTCCGCCACCTCGTCCGCCGTCGCATCCATATCTTTCAGTTTAAAAGGATCCGGAAAATCCCGCGCCAGCTTCGGGCTGAGATACCCCTCAACCTCCTCCGGCGTCACCCCGCGCGACGAAATCAACCGCGCCACAATCTCCGGCAACTCATGCACGGAAACCATGCGCGCGATATGCTCGTCCTGCACCGCGGGGAAAACCCACCGCGAGAGCAGAAGCGAACGATCAACCCGTAGGACCGTATCAGCCATCTTTAAAAGCTCGTGATCATAACCGTCGAAATCAACGCTGCAATTATCAAAACAATCCCCGCCGCTGTCACGGGATTAAACGGAACCGTCCCTGTCTTAATATCGCACATCGCAAACCACGCCCCGCGCAGCAGGGCAAACATGGTGAACAGCGCAACTGGCAACCCGGCCAGAGCCAGCCCGTTCGCCGTCCCCGCCACAACCGCCAGAAGCGCAAACCCGCCAATCGCACACAGTGACATATAACCGGTTTTCTTGTCATGCTTCAGCGCCTTCGCCCCGAACGCAAGATACATCGCACTGGCCAGCAGCATAAACACCGCAACATGCGCATACCCGTTCCCCTGTAACGACGCCGCATATTTGAACACCGCAAACGCACCCACTTCGGCCAGGGCAATCCCCGCCGCGAAGCCAAGCTTGTACTGAACCTTGATCAGCTTGGCCGGCGCAAGTTCCATCTTGAAACGATTGCCATGAAGCAAAAGACCGCCAACAAAGAACAGCCCCAGCGTAATCATCAGCTGGCTGCTATACTGTGCCCCGAACACAACCATATCGATCAGCACCGCGAAGAGCGCCGCGAACACAAACCGCATCGCCATGCCTTCGCCTACGCCCTGCGTTCCGACCGAGAACCGTGTGCCGATTTTTACGCCGTAGCTCAGACCCATCCACATAACGACCGCGGCCAGATACTGCCACGGGAAATTCAACTCCCCCGCCAGACAGAACACCATCACCGCCCAGACCGGCAGGCTCAGCGCACACGCCGCCAGAATGGATTTCGTGCCCACACCGCGGACCCGCAGGCAATGCGCAATCGTATTGATCGCCACCAGCCCCAGTTCCCCGGCAAGTGCCGCAAGAATGAGAAAATCGATTGTCGTGTTCATTTTGTGCAATCCAGTCTGTTTATAAATAGACTTGGATTATAACAAGAGATCAGAGGTTTGAGGCATTATATTGTCGGCGGTGCTGTCTGCGACTGTGGAAAAGCACCCCGCGGCGCATAATCCTTCAGCATTGGTGCCAGGGCATCCGCCAGATCATGATACTGGCCCAGATTATTATAAAGATGCGACGAAAAGCGCAAAAAATATTGTCCTTCGAATTCAGAGCAGTAAACACCAAAGCCATGCGTTTTTGATCAGGGGAAGGCGCAGCCTGTTGACCGGCCATTCCGCATCAATATCTTTCGGAAAACTCAGCTGACCAGGCGGCACATATGGTCGGGGTACGGCTCTTGCCCCGGCTCATGCGCCCCGTCAACAAAGGTCTCGATTCCCTGTCGCGCAACGCCGCAACAATCCGTTTGACCGGAAGATCAGGGCCGTCGAGCTCGGATGTGATCAATAATCGCCAGCCGGGTTTTTCGGCTTCAGTCATCCTGCAAATTAATATTCATTTGCTCTTTCAATGCGAAATTCTAACAGAACACCTAAATCCAAAAAAATATGTCTTTATTGCTCAATCCCGGCCTTGCGCACAAAATTATGTGTCGCTTCGATCCGGCGCACCGTGCCCGATTTCGACCGCATAACGATGGAATGCGTCGTCGCCCCGCCCGGCCTGCGCCGCACACCTTTCAGCATCGCGCCGTCCGTCACACCCGTCGCCGCGAACATCACGTTTTGCGGCTTGGCCAGGTCGTCGAGCGCATAAATCCTGTTCAGGTCACGGATATTCCATTTCTCCGCCCGCGCAATCTCGTCCTTGTTACGGAAGATCAAACGCCCCAGCATCTGTCCGCCCGTACACTGCAACGCCGCCGCCGCCAGAACACCTTCCGGCGCACCGCCCGTACCCATATAAATATCAATTCCGGTATCCGGGCCTGTCGTCGCAATCACGCCCGACACATCACCGTCCTGGATAAACGCAATCCGCGCGCCACTCGCCCGCACGGCAGCAATCAACGCATCATGACGCGGCCGGTCAAGAATGCAGACAAGCAGATCCTCCACCCGTGCCTCCTTCGCCTTCGCCAGACGTTTCAGAATTTCACCCGGTGGCGCATCGAGATCAAGAATATCCGTCGGCAGCCCCGGCCCGATCGCCATCTTCTGCATATAGGTATCAGGCGCATTCAGGAAGCTACCTTTATCCGCCATCGCCATTACGGCCAGAGCATTCTGCCCGCCCTTCGCGGTAATCGTCGTCCCCTCCAGCGGATCGAGCGCAATGTCGATTTCCGGCCCGCCCGATCCGACCTTCTCACCAATGTACAGCATCGGCGCTTCATCACGCTCGCCTTCACCGATCACCACCGTTCCGGTGATCCCCAGTGAATTAAGCGCCTCGCGCATCGCATCCACCGCCGCCGCATCCGCCGCCTTCTCATCCCCGCGCCCGACCAGACGCGACGCGGCCAGCGCCGCCGCCTCGGTCACCCGCACGGCTTCCATCGCCAGATTGCGGTCCATGCTGAATTTTTCCGTCGGTGTGATATGCGTGTAATTCTGTTGCTCGGCTGCAGACATGATGCTTTTCTCCATTATGTGAACAGAGAGATTCTACCGCATCTCGGTAATCAGGGAAAGGTCTAGAACTGTTCAATCCGCAGTACAGTCGGCTTCGCTTGCACCAGTTTCAAGCCGGAAATTTTTTCACACGCCGCCAGAACATCGGAATACCGCGTCTCATGCGTTGTCATCACGATCGGGACGGGCTGGTCCGGGTTGCGTCCGCGCTGGATCATCGCCTCGACCGAAATATTATGATCGCGCAAAATCGCCGCTACGTCGGCCAGCACCCCGGTCTTATCAATGACCTTCAGGTGCATATAAAAATGCGAATGAATATCAGCCGCCCCGCCCCATTTCGCATCTTTTAAGGTATCGGCAGGCACCCCATAAACCGGCGCCGTCTTGCCCCGCGCAATATCGATGATGTCGGACAATACCGCCGAAGCAGTCGGCCCTTCCCCCGCACCGCGCCCGACGAGGAGCGATGTGTGAACAAAATCCCCCTCAACAAACACAGCGTTGAACACACCGTCAACCGCCCCGATCGGGCTGTCCTGTGGCACGAGTGTCGGCTCCATCGTCTGCACGATCGCCCCGTCTTTCATCCGTCGCGCCATGCCCAGTAATTTGATGCGGTAGCCAAGATCACGCGCATGCTCCATATCATCAGCGGTAATGTGGCGAATTCCCTGAATGGCTACCTTGCCAAATGCCGGTTTTACCCCGAACGCCAGTGCCGTCAAAATCGAAAGCTTATGCGCCGCATCGATCCCGTCAACGTCAAAGGCCGGGTCCGCTTCCGCATAACCCTTCGCCTGCGCCTCGGCCAGAACGTCGTCAAAGCCGCGCCCCGTTTCCCGCATCGTCGTCAGAATGTAATTGCAGGTCCCGTTCAGAATCCCGTAAACCGCGCCAATATTATTCCCGGCAAACCCTTCACGCAGCGCCTTGATAATCGGGATACCCCCGGCCACCGCTGCCTCGTACATCAAAGGCACTTTCGCCGCATCCGCCAGCGCGGCCAGCGCGAGCCCGTGTTCCGCCAGCAACGCCTTGTTCGCCGTAATCACGGCCTTCCCGGATTTAAGCGAAGCCTCTACCAGATTCCGCGCCGTCCCTTCGGACCCGCCCATCAACTCGACAACAATATCGACGTCCGCCGAAGCCATTGCCTCAGGCGCATCGATCCATTGATAATGTGAAAGATCGACATCGCGCTTCTTGGCTTTATCCCGCGCTGAAACACAGGTGACCTCAACCGGCCGCCCCGCCCGCGCGGTAATCAGTTCCGCATTCTGCTGCAACATCTTCACGACACCGGCACCAACCGTGCCGAGGCCAGCAATCCCGATGCGAAGCGGTGCGGTCATATCCGGTTACCGTGTGTTGATTTCAACGCGGCGGTTCTTGCTCTCCGCCTGGCGGTCTGTCTCGGGTACCGCTGGCTCCGCATCGCCATGCGCCGTCACTTTCATAGCCTTGGCCGGAACGCCATCCTTCATCAGGGTCCGCATCACGCCCATCGCGCGTTTCATCGACATCTGGAAGTTGACCAGTTCCGCCTTCACCGGATCTTTGACCCCGGTGCGGTGGCTGGCGTGGCCGTCAATCATGACCATTCCGCCGGAATAGCTTTGTGCAATCGTCGCAATCTTCTGCCGCGCCCCGGCGCTCAGGGCCGACGAACCATGCGCGAAATAAATTGTGTTCGCGGCGACCACGCCGATTGGCGCAAAATCATCTGCACTCTTGCCCGCGAGATAGTTATTGCTGCCAGGTTCAGGGGGGCGGCCATAGCCGTTAAAGCCCGGCTTCACGCCCGGCGTGTACATATCATTGCTGAACGGGAAGACCGTCACGCTGTTGTCCGTTGACGAAGGCACACCACTCATCCCGAAATTCCCCGTGCCTGCGCTGCGGCGGTCGATCTTTTGCACTGGCATTGCCGGTGAACCGGGGGGACCGTCAAGACTGAACAACTGGACGGAACTGTTGGTGTTGACAACCTCACCCGCCATGCGGTTATAGCTGAGATCGACAGTATTGGATGGCGGCTTTAGCGACATACCCTTGGCATCGACCCAGTCCGCGCCGTCGGTGGAATTACCACTGGAAACCTTTTCAACCGTCGCCTGCTGCTTGGTGCCGAACAGGTGGCTGATATCGTCGCCCATCCCGTTTACGGTCGAACATGCGCCAAGCGCAAAACTCATCAGGGCAGCTAAAACAATTTTCCGGTTCATCATACAGGGTTCCGTAATGTCATAATTGAGAGTCGGATGTTTACGCAAAAACAGGTCCAGTTCAACCCCTTAAGCCCCACATACAGCGGTTTTTCCCATTGATTTTAAGGGCTTTCCGCCCCACCATAACCCCATGGCCGAAAATAAAGCGAAATCACCGAAAAAGCCGAAAAGGCAGATCCCGAATTCCCCGCCTTTGGTCCACCCCGACCCGGCGGCCCTCGGCGCCATCCTCGCCCAGACCTCGGAAAAACTCCACCCTTTGATGCAGGAGTTCATGGATAAAATCGACTGGAACGCCCCCCTCCGCGCCCTCGACCCGATGAACGTGCAAAAGGCCTATGTCGCCTTCTTCCAGAAACTGTACGAAGACCCCGAACGCCTCACCGGAATGCAGATAGAATACGCCAAGGACTGGATGACCCTGTGGCAGGAAAGCGCAAAATCCTTCCTGGGCGAACAACCGGCCCGCAAACTCTACACTCCGGAAAAAACCGACAAGCGCTTCAAATCAGAAAAATGGGACGAAAGTGCCCTCTTCGATTTCATCAAGCAATCCTATCTGCTGACCAGCCAGTGGATGAACAAAACCGTTCATGAAACCCGCGGCCTGGACCAGGAAACGCAGCGCAAGGTCGAATTCTACACCAAGCAATTCGTCGACGCGATGTCGCCTAGTAACTTCCTGCTGACCAACCCCGATGTCATCCAGGCGACACTGGATTCAAAAGGCGAAAACCTCATCAAGGGCTTCCAGAACATGATGGAAGACCTTGAACGTGGCAAAGGCCAGCTGAAAATCTCGACCACAGATTATTCCGCCTTCGAACTGGGCCGTAACGTCGCCGCCACGCCGGGACAGGTTGTCCACCGCAACGACCTCATTGAACTCCTGCAATACACGCCGACCACGCCCGATGTTTATAAAACGCCCGTCCTGATCATCCCGCCCTGGATCAACAAATTCTACATCCTTGATCTGCGCCCGGAAAATTCGCTCATTAAATTCCTCGTCGATCAGGGCCACACCGTTTTCGTCGTTTCCTGGGCGAACCCGAGCGCCGCCCTGAACAACAAATCGTTCAGCGACTACATGCATGAAGGCATCCTCGACGCCCTTACCGCCATCGAACGCGAAACCGGTGAAAAGCAAGCCAACGTCATGGGCTACTGCATCGGCGGCACCCTCCTCACCACCACGCTCGCCTGGCTCGAAGCCAAAGGCGAGGCCGCTCGCATCCGTTCCGCCACCTTCCTGACCACCCTTATCGACTTCCGCAATTCCGGCGACCTTCAGGTCTTCATCGACGATGAACAGATCGCGGCCCTCGAGGCCAGCATGAAGGACAAGGGTTATTTCGACGCCAAAAGCCTGAAAGACACGTTCAGTTTGCTGCGCGCCAACGATCTGATCTGGAGCTTTGTCGTCAACAACTACCTGATGGGCAAGGAACCGTTCCCTTTCGATCTTCTTTACTGGAATGACGACTCCACCAACATGCCTGCCAACATGCACAGCTTCTACCTGCGCAACATGTACCGCGACAATAAACTGATCGTCCCCGGCGGCATCGAAATCGACGGCACGGCCATCGATGTTCACAAAATCAAAACCCCGTCTTACTTCCTCTCAACCAAGGAAGACCACATCGCCCCGTGGCGCGCCACCTATGCCGGCTCCCTCCTTTTCGAAGGCCCGGTAAAGTTCACCCTCTCCGGCTCCGGCCATGTCGCGGGCGTCATCAACCCGCCCACCGCCAATAAATACGGCTACTGGACGTCCGCCGAAAAAACCGCCTTGCCCGAAACCTGGTTCGAACGCGCCGTACAACACGACGGCTCCTGGTGGTCCGACTGGAAAAAATGGATCGAAACCTACAACGGCGAAAAAATCCCGGCACGGCAGCCGAAGCATACGATGGAACCGGCTCCGGGATCTTATGTAAGGGTCAAGGCGAACTAGATCCTGATTTCTCTAGCCGCCGTCATCCGAGCGGAGGCTGGGACCAATAGTCGGGAGGATAATACTATTTACCCAGCCAGATACGTCTTCGCCACACCAACATACCTATCTGCCGAATATTTCAAAAACCCCCGCTCCTGCTCCGTCAGATCCCGCATAAACTTCGCCGGGCTTCCGCCCCATAGCTGCCCCGACAAAACCCGCTTGCCCGGCGTGACCAGCGCCCCCGCCGCGACCATCGCGCCGTCTTCCACTATTGCATCATCCATCACACAGGCCTGCATGCCGATAAACGCCAGGTTACCGATCGTGCAGGCATGTAAAACCGCCG
>JAQGJB010000090.1 GCA_028290825.1 Micavibrio sp. | reverse complement strand
ATGCTTTGCCGGACATCAACCGCATGAACTTCCCGATCGATATGCCTGCCCTGCTTTCTTCCCTGCGCGGACAGGGAATTAAATATGTCGTGCTCAATTCCGCCCAGCTTGACCTGATCCTCCCCCTCGCCGGGATCATTCATTTGCAGGCAAAGGGCCAAATGACCCTCAACCCTGACGGCTCCGCCAAATTGCTGGCCACTCTGTGGTCAGACCAGAAACAGGTGAAGGCCCAGGTCAGCGTCACCGGCGAATTCGCCCCCGGCGGTGCCGCTTCGCTCGACTTCGAAGTGGCGGATTGCCGCATTGACCTCGGCGCAATCCTTGCGACACGCGTCGGCGGCTGGCTGAGCTTTAATAAGACCCGCGCCGATGCGCCCTGGTCCGTCAGCGCACAAATAGACGCCGGATCGGCCAAGGTCTACACCGCCCAGCTGCGCGGCGCGACCTTCAGCGTTCAGGGCACGACACAGGAATCAAGCATCAGCCTGCAGGCCGCCGGGATGGAAGATGGCACCTCCGTCGCCATGGACATGAAAATCGGAATGAAGGCAAAAAATATGGCCACCATCATGGCCCGCACCACCGATATGCGCGGCCTGATCAACGGCATGCTCTCCACCGCCGCCCCGGACGGAACGACGGCCTCCGCCTCCGCCCTGAAACCCGGCGGCAACATGACCTACCATGCGGAATCCGAACAGATCCACGGTCTGTTCGATAACGGCAAACTGTCCTTAAGCGACACGCAGGGTAAAGTGTGGATGAATGCGATGCTGCGCAAAACCGAAGCCGGTTTCGACCTCGATATTCAGGAAGCGGCGCTGCGTAACTTCGCCAATGTCCTGGGCGTTGAAAAAATCAACACCGACGGCCTTCTGACCGGCCTTCTCAACCTTCACGGCAACGACCGCGGCGGCGTTGTCATCGAACAGGGCCTGATCCGCAGCGCAACGTCGGGCGTCCTCTCCCTCGACAGCAAAGCTCTCTCACCCCAGATCGAAACCACCAGCAAAAACGCTCCCGAAATCCTCAAATCCTTTGCCTATGACCGCATTGAAGTCACGGTCAGCAGCGCCGAGGAAGGTGTGGATTCCGACATCACGATCAGCGGCCACCCGCTTCTCAACATGAACCCGAAACCGGTGCAGTTGAATTTTCATTTCGAGGGTGAGATTTAAACAGGTAAAACCCTATTTTGCCGAAGGGCTGGTCGAGCTTGAAGACGTTTTATTATCCAGGTTGATCCCCGAAGTCGAGAACTGGCCGAGATTTTTGAGGCCGAGGCGGAAGACGACGACCGTGCTGCTGGTGCCCGATGAATCATCGGTCAGGTTACGCTGCAAATTCCCGGTAACATTAAAACACTGCCCCAGGTAATCGACACCGAACAAAGCATTGCGAAGGCCCCGGTCTTTCCCCAGATCTTCGGTGGCCGATGTCCGCACCTTCCAGGAATCGCTCAGCGCATAACTGGCCGTTCCGGCGATCTGTTCGCGGTTATCAAGCAGCGTCGTTCCCGCGATAGGCCTTGCGAAGAGATACGTCACGCCAAACTGCAACCGGTTCAGGTTCAGCCCCGCCCCGACTTCATGACGGCGCGCAGTGTAATCGTTGCTGTCCAGTTCGAATTTGTAATCGAGGCTGTAGCGGTTTTTGTAATTCGCCGTGATCTGGCCGACCAGGTCGGAATATTGGGTATCAAGGCCGGAGCCGCCCGGAAACGGGTTGCCGGATTGCGACAGGCGATAGGACTGCCCCACGAAAACTTCGCCCTTGCTGCCCTGATCGCCATAGACACCGGACCGCAGGCCATATGTGGCGTGAATTTTATCTTCGATGCGGTCATAGCCGGGGAAACGGTTCGGCTCGAACAGATTGCTGACATCAAGCTGAACGTCCTGGCTGTCCTCATTCGGAATTTTGTGATTGTCGGGGTTGATCGTCGGCGAAACGGTCAGCGCCACCATCGGTTCCAGCACTGCATGGCTATGTTCCCCCAAAGGACGGATGACAGGATAGGAAGTGACGATGTTACCCTGGGCGAAACCGCGCACCGTGGTGCTGTCGCTGCCGTAAACCGCGGCGTCAAGCTGGCGGTCGGCGACATAATACGCATCGCCGCGCAGGCTGAAATCAACCTTGGTGAGCAAACCGGTATCGGAGACAAGGCGGCGCTGCCACCCGCCTTCGGCCGTCAGACGGTTAAGGTCCTGACCACTGCCCGTGCGCAGCAGGCCGAGCGTCGACGCATCGAAACTCCACCGCCCGCCCAACAGCGCTGCAGGCTCACCCAGGAAATTCGCTGAGATTTGCGGCAGGACCGCAGGCTGGTCTGTTTTCTGCGACTGGGTGCGAAGATCCTGGAACGCCATCATCCGCCCGACCGCGTAATCACGCCCCGAAAAACGCTCCACATAAAGCTGGTCTTCCAGAACGTCCTTGTCGCTGAACCCGTACTGACGCAGATACTGATCGTCCGACGCATATTCAACGTTCAGGCCCGCACGCCATTTATTGTCGATGTCATAAAGGCTCTTGGCAAAGAAATGCCCGCGCGTTTGCTCATCCCGGATAACGTCGTTGCCGTTGACATCGTCGACGCGGGTCGAATAGGTCATCGATGTGTTGACCTTGATCTGGGCGTTATCGTAACGCTTGCGGTACTCGGCGAAGGCCAGCGGTGCCTGGGCCGTCATCGCGGTAATACCGAACGTGGCATCCTCATAAGGCGATATGCCCCAGTAATAACTGTTCGTGATCATCGCGCCCTGACGCGATTTATAACCGAAGCTTGGGGTCAGGAAGCCGCTTTTTTGCGCGATCGTTCCATCCGGGTGCTTGAAATAAGGCATGTACAAAATCGGTACGCCGAAAGCATCGAAGGTCGCGTTCTTATAGACAATACTGTGTTCGAGCTCATCATGCTTCACTTCCCCGGCCTTGATCTGCCAGATCGGCGGCTTATCGGGGTTTTTCAGACATGGTTCGCACGGCGTGTAGGCGGCCTCGGTCAGCGTGGTCTTTTCCTTGGCGATGCGTTCGCCGTTCTCGGCCCACATACGGCTGCCGTCTTTCATGGTGGAGCGCATGTTTGTGGCATTGGCCACTTTCATCTGGTCGGACAGGTCGATTGTGTCGGCCAGATGCACATCGCCGTTGGCATCCAGCATCACCACATGGCCGACGGCATTCATCTTGCCGTTATTTATGTTGTAGACGACCTGGTCGGCTTTCAGAATCCGCCCAGCCTGTTCCATTTCAACATGCCCGTGGGCCGTGATGGTACCGGAAGTTTCATCGCGGGTCATGCTGTCGGCAGAAAAGGATATCGGGGCATCGTTCGGGTTTGCGCCGTTCAGACTGGCCGCATAATTGTCGGAAAGCTGGATCGCCCCATCCGACAGCACAGCATCCGCCGCGGCAGCCGGGGACGAAGCCGCCATCAGCAACGCAAAAGGAACACTCGTCAGGAAAGCCGTACGGAAATTCGACATCTATAAACCCCGCCAGATTGTGAAAAATCAGGGCCGCAAAGTCAAGGCAGGATAAGGATTTAGCGGTGTGTCATACAGGTCTGTTTCCATTTTACGCAACGGAAATAGGAAAAACGCGATGACGGAATAAAAAACGAAACCTAACGCTTCAGGAAGCCAGGCAGATCGTCACCGAAATTATTCGGGCCGTCGTCTTTTGCGTCGTCACGGCGCGGGGCCGGACGCGGAACGGGCCGCGAACGGTCATGGCTGGTGCTTGGCGAACGGGGTTGCTGTTCCTGTTTCGGCTGCTCCTGCCGGACGGGACGATCCTCACGCGGTGCGCGGTCTTCGCGCGGTGCGGCTTTTGGCTCCTCGCGGCGCGGTGGGCGGCGGTCGTTATTACGGCCCCCGTTTGAATTCTGGCCCGGACGGGAACGGTCACCACCGCGGCTGCTGCCGCGGTCGCTTTCGCCGCTGTCTTCTGCGCTCGGCTTGCCGAAACCCTCGACCTCTTCAACATCGATCTTACGTTTGATCAGCGATTCAATCTGGCTGATATACTTGTCATCGTCCGGTGTGGCCAGCATCCACGCCCTGCCCTGCATCCCCGCGCGCCCGGTGCGGCCAATGCGGTGAACATAATCATCCGGGTGCATCGGCGGATCGTAGTTAAACACATGGGAAACCCCGGCGACATCAAGGCCGCGTGCGGCAACGTCGGAACAGACTAGCAAAACAACCTTGCCGCTTTTGAAATCGGCCAGCGTCTGGTTCCGCACCGACTGCGCCATATCACCGTGCATACCGGCGGCAGGCAGTTTGTTCTGCACCAGCCATTTGACCAGCGCATCAACTTCGATCTTGCGGTTACAGAAGATGAACGCGTTCTTTACATCTTCGGCCTGGAGAAGTTTTTGCAGCACATAACGCTTGTCGCGCGGCTTCACCCAGACCAGGGATTGCTTGACGGTCAGCGCAGGAGATGCCGGCGGCGCCACCGAAACCTGACGCGGGTTGGACAGGAATTTAGCGGCAAGCCGGTTAATTTCCGGCGGCATGGTCGCGGAGAACAGCAAGGTCTGACGCTGCGGCGGCACTTTGGAAACGATTTTTTCGATGTCGGGAATGAAACCCATGTCGAGCATGCGGTCGGCTTCATCGATCACCAGAATTTTAATATCATTGAGCAGGATATTGCCCCGTTCAAACAGATCGAGCAGACGCCCCGGTGTCGCGATCAGGACATCAACGCCACGCTCCAGCAGCTTGACCTGCTCGCCCATCGATTCACCACCGACGAGAAGCGCCTTGCTGAGTTTGTGATATTTACCGTAGATGTCGAATTGTTCGGCAATCTGCGCCGCCAGTTCGCGCGTCGGCGAAAGAATAAGCGAACGCGGCATCCGCGCCTTGGCGCGCCCGCCGCCGAGAATTTCGATCATCGGCAGCGTGAAGCCAGCCGTTTTGCCAGTGCCGGTCTGCGCCAGACCGACAACGTCACGCATCATTAAAATATGTGGGATAGCCTGGGCCTGAATTGGTGTGGGGGTGGTGTAACCGCGTTCGGTAACCGCCCTGACAATTTCAGGTCCGAGGCCCAGTTCTTCAAAGCTCATTTTGGGCATTAACCTTTTCGACTGTCTTGATACTTGAGTTCGGGGATTTATGCAAGCTTCTGTAAACCTTAAGTAAGACCAAACCTTAAAAGCATTATGGAATTAAATACCGCAATGCAGAATTTGCCATCAAATCTACACAGGAGTAATCTCCGCGGTCAATCGAGTCTGCCCATAACCCTCGATCGGAAAGAAAAGAGTCAGGCGAAAAATGTTTTCTAAAGCCACCCCGATGCTGGACAGCCCCCATCATGAGACGGCCAAACCCACCGCCGCGCAACTCTCCGCCCTGACGATTGGCTGTATCGGCGTTGCTTACGGCGATATCGGCACCAGCCCTCTTTATGCTTTTCGTGAAGCTGTAAAAGCCGTTTCACACGGTGGGGCCCTGCTCCCGCTGGAGATTTACGGCATCCTCTCCATCATTATCTGGTCCGTCACACTGATCGTCACCCTGAAGTACATTCTCTTCCTGCTGCGCGTCGATAACCGTGGCGAAGGGGGTTCACTATCTCTTATGGCTCTGGCCTTAAAGACGGCAACGCCAGGCAGGCGCGATTTCAGCATTCTCCTCGGCATAGGCATGGTCGGCGCCGCGCTCTTTTATAGTGATGCGGCAATCACCCCGGCAATGTCGGTTTTATCGGCTGTCGAAGGAATCAACCTGATGACGGAAAGAGATATCTCTCATGTCGTTTTGCCTATTGCTATCGTCCTGCTGCTGATACTTTTCTCCTGGCAAAAACGCGGCACACAGAAAGTATCTGTATTCTTCGGCCCGGTGATGGTCGTCTGGTTCCTTGTACTGGCCTTCAACGGCATCATGTGGATTGTAAAAGACCCCTCCATCCTGAAGGTATTCAGCCCTTATTACGCTGTGCAATTTCTCAGTCATCACGGTGAACTCAGCCTTATTGTCCTCGGTGCTGCCTTCCTGTCCGTAACGGGTGCAGAATCTCTTTACGCCGATCTCGGGCATTTCGGGCGCAAGCCGATCCAGATTGCCTGGTTCGTGCTCGTCTTTCCTGCATTGATCCTTAATTATATCGGCCAGGGCGCGTTGCTGCTTCACAATCCTTCGGCGATCGAAAACCCCTTCTACCTTATGGTCTCGGATTCCTGGCTGATCCCAATGGTGATCCTCTCAACGCTGGCCACCATCATCGCCAGCCAGGCCGTTATCACCGGCACTTATTCTCTGACCCGCCAGGCAATCCAGCTTGGCCTTATGCCGCGCCTCGAAATCCGTCACACATCGGAATCGCAGGAGGGGCAGATTTATCTGCCGAAAATCAACCGCATGCTACTGCTCGGCGTTCTTTTCCTCTGCGTGGTATTCAAATCCTCAAGCGCCCTGGCTTCCGCTTACGGCATCGCTGTAACCGGCACAATGATCGTCTCGTCTATGATGGCATTCTATGTCATGTGGCGCGTCTGGCATCGTAACCCGCTGCTGGCCGCCTGCCTCGTCCTGCCCTTCCTGTTGCTGGAATGCGTCTTCCTTTCGGCCAACATGCTGAAAGTATTCGAAGGCGGTATCGTACCGCTGGCACTCGCCACGATGCTGACCCTGCTGATGTATGTCTGGGTTGCGGGAACGCGTTACCTCCGCCGTAAAGATCACCGCCAGGCCGTGGCCCTCACCGATCTGATGGAACGGCTGGAACGCGAAACCCCGGCCCGAGTCCCCGGAACCGCGATTTTCCTGACCTCCTCCCCGCACGACGCGCCGATCGCGCTGATCCAGAACCTGAAACACAATAAGGTTCTGCACGATCACAACATCGTCCTGACCATCATCAACACGGAAATGCCGAAAATCTCCGACGCGCACCGCATCGTTATTGACCCGATCAATTCCTCGATGACCCGCGTCCTCATCCATTTCGGATACATGGAGACTCCGGATGTGCCGAAAGCCCTGAACCTGGCCCGCGCCATGGGACTGGAAGTCGACCTTTCGGAATCCTCCTTCTTTCTGGGCAAGCGCTCGATTATCTCCGACCCCAAACGCGGCCTTCCCGAATGGCAGGATCACATCTATATCGCCCTCGCCCGCTCTGCGGCTTCGGCGACGGATTTCTACCGCATTCCGTATGACAAGGTGGTCGAGCTGGGGATACAGATTACGGTTTAAAGCGCCTCATCAAGCGCATCGCCCCAGTCCAGTTTGCGGCAGGTTTTATACTGCGGGTGACTTTTGGCGATCTGCGCCGTTGAGGCCGTGCCGTCCTCATTACAGAGTTGCAGCAACACGATCTTGGCCCCGGCCGGATAACCGATGACGCGGTGCGCCGGAAGACCAGCAGCCACGCGGCCAAGCGCGACATAGGAAAACTTCTCATCCTCATACCCGAGCACAGCCCCGTCCTTTAATGAACGGTGCAGTTTGCTGCGCTCCACCCGTGTAGAGAAATGGCACCAGGCCGGTGTGCCGATCAAGGGACATTCCGCACGGTGCGGACATGGCGCAACCATCTGCGCCCCCTGTTGAAGCAACACGGCACGAATGCGGAGGATAATCGCATTCCCCTCCGGCGTTCCCGGCTCGATCATAACCAGCAGGCCGCGCGTGGCCTGCCATATCTTAGCGGTGAGGGCTTCGATTTCATCATCACGGATGATTTCGTTCATCATGTAGCCGGCGGTGACAATATCGGCTTCAGGCAGTTCGGCGGACTGCACCGGCTTCTCAATCCATTGCACACGCCCGGCGAGGCCTAACGCTTCAAAAATAACCTGCCCCGCGCGGCGGAGATACGGATTAGGCTCCAGCAGGCTGATCGTTCCGATCTCCGGCCAGACAGCAAGCGCGGCCAGCGCCACCGTCCCCGGACCCGCCCCGATATCCAGAAGATTTCGCGGCGTGAAATCGCCCCGCACCCGCGCCGTCTGGGCCAGCACCTCATGCGCCGCCGCATAAGTCGCCGGGAACCGCGCTCCCAGATAAGCGCGCGCCTCGACCTCCGATTTTATCGCCGCATCCACCCGCGCCTTGCCGCGGTAGCGCGCCGAAACCGCCGCCGCCGCATCACGCAGCGCCGGAAGGCTGGATCGCCCGGTCACCGTCTCAATCGCCGCCCGCAGGTCAGAGGGAAGTTGCATAGATTTTAAATGCTTTGCTTATGTTCTTTTTCAGAAATACCTGTACCATATTGCGTCGGTGATAAAAATTATAAAAAATGGGGTTGTCATGATTCAGAAGAATAACTGGGCTTTTTTTAGTGGTGTTTTTCTGGTGTGCGCCTGTGTCATGGCCCTGCAGATTTTGCAGTCGCGTATTTTTTCCGTCGTTACCTGGTATCACCTGTCTTTTCTGGTCATCAGCATCGCGATGTTCGGCCTGACACTAGGCGCTCTAAAAGTTTATGCAGGAAATGAACTGGACCAGCGCCAGAATCTGCCCGCACATTTGCGCGCAAACTCCTTTTGGTTTGGTGTGATTACCCTCCTCTCCCTGATCGTCCAGATCGCCATTCCCATTATCTCCACTGATTTTAAGACTTTGCTTGTTACGTTGCCTTTTGTGGCCGGCGTTACTGCGGCCGCATATTATTATGCCGGTCAGTTGATCAGTTTGTGCCTGACTCGCTCCGATAAACCGGTCGGCCTGGTTTACGGCGCGGATCTTATCGGCGCTTCCGCCGGCTGCCTGGGCGCTCTTGCCTTAATGCAGACAATCGATGGGCCTTCTGCGGTGCTGGTCATCTCGGGCCTGGCAATACTGAGCGGTTATCTGTTCACGCTTGGAGACACCAGGCAGACGCGCAGGCATGGAATTATCGGGCTGCTGATCATCCTTTGCGGGCTGCTCAACGCATCGTTGGCAAAACCGTTAATTTATCCCCTTTGGACCAAAGGCGCACTCCTGACGGAAAAGCATATTAATTTTGAGAAGTGGAATTCCATTTCCCGTGTAACCGTCATCAACCAGCTGGAAGGGCACCCGGTATTTCTGTGGGGCGCCAGCCCTTTATTGCCAAAAAACACCACCGCCGAATATCAATACCTGATGATTGACGGCGATGCCTCTACACCGATTACAAAATTCGACGGGGTTAGCTGGAGCAAACTCAAATACCTCGAATACGACGTTACGAATATTCCGTATTTCATGCCGGGTATCAATTCTGTGGCTGTCATCGGGGTCGGCGGCGGGCGCGACCTTCTTTCTGCGCGGTACTTTGGTGCGAAGAAAACGATTGCCATGGATGTCAATGCGACACAGGTTAACCTACTCACCAAAAATCAGGAATATTCCAACTACGCCAATCTGAATAAGCTCCCCAACTCAAAAATCATCAACAGCGAAGCGCGTAATTTTTTCAGCCGTAACAATGAAAAATTTGACGTTATCCAGATGTCGCTGATCGACACTTGGGCGGCAACGGGTGCCGGCGCCTTCGCCCTGTCGGAAAACAGCATCTATACCGTTGACGCTTTCAAAATTTTTATGAATAGCCTTAACCCTCATGGCGCACTGAGCGTCAGCCGCTGGCAAAAAGACGACTCCTACAACGAAATCGGCCGTATGATCTCCATGACAATGGCCGCCCTGCAGGACCGCGGCGTAAAAGATCCATGGAAAAATATCATTGTTGTTCGCTCAGCCCGGATCGCAACAATGGTGGCTTCCCCTGAAGCTTTGACCACGGCACAGCTCACTGCAATCGAAAAAGCCTCTACAAAATATAAATATGAAATTCTTATTTCGCCCCGCACGCCTTCGCGGTTCGCGGCCCTGAATGCGATTTATAAATCTGCAGATCGTGCCGCATTATTGAAGGCAACGCAGGACGAAACCTATGACATTTCCCCACCCTCGGACATGCGGCCGTTCTTTTTTAACCAAGCAAAGGTTATGAAACCACTACAGATTATAAAAGCCGCCTATCTTGAAAAGAGCAGCGCCGTAAGTGACACGATGCAGGGACACCTGAACGCTACGCTGAACCTTTACATTATCATTCTGTTCTCCGTCATCGCCGCCACGCTGACGCTGATCCTGCCTTTCCGGGGTGCGCTCGCCGACGCCCCGTCCAAATTCGTGCGGGCTGGCAGTGCCTATTTTGCGATGATCGGTCTGGGGTTCATGTTTGTTGAAATCTCTCTCATGCAGATTATGACGACGTTCCTCGGCCACCCTGTCTACAGCCTTGGTATCGTGCTGTTCAGCCTTATCCTTTCCTCCGGCTTCGGCAGTATGCTTTCGGAACGTCACCCCCTCCGCACACGGCACGGCATCATGGTCTGGACCGGTTTGATATTCGTATATATTGCAACCATGGCTGTGATCATCGACCCCATGACTAAATTGTTTATCGAGCAACCCTTCATCATCCGCACCCTGATCACCATCGGCCTGATCATGCCGTGCGGGCTGTTGCTGGGTTACGCCTTCCCGACAGGCATGCGCCTGACCCAGTCCGTGGCCCCGAAAATGACCGCGTGGTTCTGGGGGATCAATGGGGCGTGCGGCGTCGTTGCATCGGCGCTGGCGGTTCTGGTCGGAATTGGCTGGGGCCTGGATATCACATTGCTGATCGGGGCGTGTTTCTATGGTCTTCTGACCATTCCCGCGCTCACCCTGCTGAAATTTTCAAATGCGTGAGGAATCTTTATCATGAAAACCCGCCTGACCGATCATATCCGGAACAGCATCGACGAGGTGAAGGCGAACGGCCTTTATAAGGGGGAGCGCATTATCACCTCTCCGCAAAGTTCGGACATCACGGTCCAGAACGGCGGTCATGTCCTGAATTTCTGCGCCAATAATTATCTCGGCCTCGCGGATAACCCGGAACTGGTTGCGGCATCGAAATCGGCGCTCGATCAATACGGCTACGGCATGGCCTCGGTCCGCTTTATCTGCGGCACCCTCGACATCCATAAGACGCTTGAGCAAAGGCTCAGCACATTTCTCGGCATGGAAGACACCATCCTTTATTCTTCCTGCTTCGACGCCAATGGCGGTCTTTTCGAAACCCTGCTGGGGGAGGAAGACGCCATTATTTCAGACTCCCTGAACCACGCCAGCATCATCGACGGCATCCGCCTGTGCAAGGCCGTGCGTTACCGTTACGACAACAACGATATGGCACAGCTTGAGGAGCACCTGAAGGCCGCCCAATCACAACGCTTCCGCCTGATCGCAACGGACGGTGTTTTTTCGATGGACGGATTTATCGCCAACCTGCCCTCCATCTGCGACCTGGCCGATAAATACGATGCCATGGTCATGGTGGATGACAGCCATGCCGTCGGCTTCATCGGTGAAAAGGGGCGAGGAACACACGAATATCACAAGGTCATGGACCGCGTTGATATCATCACCGGCACGCTGGGCAAAGCCCTTGGCGGGGCATCGGGTGGCTATACCTCCGGCCCGAGGGAAATCATCGAATGGCTGCGCCAGCGCTCACGGCCTTATCTTTTCTCCAATACGCTCGCCCCGACCATCACCGCAACGTCGCTGAAAGTCCTCGACCTGCTGGAAAACGGCGGCGCCCTTCGCCAGCGTCTGCGGGACAACGCGGCCTATTTCCGTGAAAAGATGACCACCCTGGGCTTCACCCTGCAACCGGGCGACCACGCGATTATCCCGGTGATGCTCGGTGATGCCGCGCTGGCCTCAAAGTTTGCGGACAGTATGCTGAAACGCGGTGTCTATGTTGTCGGCTTCTCCTACCCCGTCGTGCCGCAGGGTAAGGCCCGCATCCGCACCCAGATGTCCGCCGCCCATACGCGGGAACAACTGGATAAGGCGATTGCGGTGTTTGCCGAGGTCGGAAGAGAACTGAACATCCTGAAGGCCGCAGCTTGAGCCAGACCGCCGGAAACCTGCCGCGCACCTACCCCCACACTATCGCGCCCCTGACCGCGCTGCGCTTCTTCGCGGCGGCCGCACTTTTTTGCTACCATATCCATGTCTACTTTCCGCATGGCGATGGTCTTTTGTCTGCCCTTGCAGCTAAAGCTTATTTGGGCGTCGATTTCTTCTTTATCCTGAGCGGCTTTATCCTTGCCCATGTCTATATCCCGCCGCTCCGGGACGGAACGTTTACAACGCGGAAATTCCTGATCCACCGACTGGCGCGCATTTACCCCGTTCATTTTTTGACGCTGCTGGTCGCAGGGGTGTTGGGCCTTTGCCATGCACAGGGCTGGACCGCGACAACAAGCTGGAACGGTTTTGCAGCCAATATTTTCCTTGTCCATGCCTGGGGCTCGGGCGGCCCTTTCAGTTTTAATGTACCGTCCTGGTCGATCAGCGCCGAATGGTTCGCTTATCTGTGTTTTCCCGTTCTGTTGCATTTCTTACTGAAAACCGGAATGGACAGAGTCGTTCTTTTCGCCATCTGGCTTTATGTCCTGTGCATGGGTTTTATATATGTGTACCTCAACATAACGCTGGGCGATGTGGTCACCGGCTTTACGATGATCCGGATCATGCCGGAGTTTGTCCTCGGCATCGCGCTTTACCTCGCTGGTTCCCGCAGGCCCTGGATCGGGCCGGTAATACCGGCAGGACTGGTCCTGACCGCGCTGCTCTGTATGAGCCTTTACACGGAGCGGCCGGATTACCTCACTGTCCTGATATTGGCAGGCATAATCCACGTCGGTGCGGGATCATCCCTGAAACCGGGGGCGCGCATTCACCCCGCTTTGACCTATCTCGGCGAAATTTCCTATAGCTTTTATATGATCCATGTTCTGGTCCTTTATGGCTTCTGGCGGTTATTTGAGATATACGGGTATGCGTGGCTATGGATCGTGTTAAGCTTTTGCGCCACGCTGGCCCTGTCCGCCGCCTTATATCATTTTGTTGAACGCCCGGCCCGTTATGCGATAAGACAATGGACCGGAACCTGAACCGGAATTAACCCAAGTGTAGAAAGACCCGATCATGACCACAGAATCCCGCAATGCAGTTTTCAAGCTGAAATCCAAAGACGTCGTCGGCGCGGAAAATGAACATGCCGAAATGGTCTGGGGCATCGTGATGGAAGCAACCTATGACGACGGCACATTGACCGCGGTCGCCCTGATCGACGGCACAGCCAGCCTGCTGAACAGCAAGGGCGACGACATCACCGGCGCGGGCAAACATGATGATGTTGCCGGTCTGGCCTCCGCCATTGTCAACGGCGGCGATTTATTCTTCGCTGGCTACGGCGAAGCGGTCACCGAAACCCCGATGCCGGACGCAAACAACGTGCATTTCTATTTCCTCACCGACACCGCCATCCTGAAGGCCGACCAGGCGGAGGAAGAACTGATGGAAGAACACGACCATCCCCTCGCCCCGCTTTATCACACCATGCAACTCCTGATGTCCGTGGCGCAGGAAAAAATGGAGCAGGCGGCGTAATCATGGCGCTGAACGATGTCCTGAACAGCAGACGGTTCCAGATCGTTTTTGCGATCGGGGTCGTCTACTGGCTGTGCCTCAGCCTGCCCGCTGGCCCTCTTGCGTTTTGGAAGACGGGATTTTTTATTCCCGGCTATTTTTTCCTGATCATTGTCGCCGCGCTTATGGGCTGGAGATTTCCTGCCGCACCGTGGCAATCGGGCCGCGATATCGGCATAGGCATGACAGTCACAATGCTGGTCGTCGGCATTTTCACCAGCAACGGCTTTGCCATGCTGCCGTTTATGCTTCTCATGATGATCGTTCTGACCCTGCCGCTGATCGCCGGTAACTGGCTCGGCGCTTTTCTGCGGCTCAACCGGCCGAAAAGCAAAAATCTATAGTTTTCAGCCGATTAAGCGGAAGACATTGATATGCGGCCTAAAGCTCCATAAACTCCCCGCACATGGAAAAAAGCCGCCTCAGCAAAATTTTTGACGCCGTCAGCCGCGTAACGAAACCGTTGAAAACGCCGAAAGGCATTTTCGTGCTGACGGCCCTGCTCGGCTCGACCGCCCTGATGACACCGCAATTGCTGAGCAACGCCTATGTTGCCGGGGCGATCCTTGGCTTGTCCCTGAAACTGCTGGTGGATTCAAGCGACATTTTTCTTGAGAAGGCCCGCGCCGCGACGAAAAAATTCAATGAACTGAATGTCGGCATCGCCCTTGGGGCAATTGCCGCGATCCCGGATTTCGGCATGACCATCAGTTCCATCGTTCAGGGACAGCGCGATCTTGCCATCGGCGCGCTGGTCGGCGGGAATATCTCGCATATCTTCCTGATCATGGGCGCTGCCGCCGCCGTGGCGGGCGGTATCCACAAATCCAAAGGCACCATGTGGAAATTCAATGCCGCCTCCATGGCCGCGGTGACGGTCGGGTTTGGCGGCTTACTCGCCACAGACAAACTGAACTGGCAGGCCGGAATCGGACTTGCTCTGGCAATCGCGGGTTATGCCTGGGGCTATAAAAAAAACCTCGTCCGCAATGCCCGAGAGCTGAATGTCGCCCCTGAATCGCTGATCCATAGTCACGCCGGGGGCGAATGCAGCCACGGCCATGACCACAGCGGTCGCGGTCACAGTCACGATCATCATGACCATGAGGATCATCACCACCATGACGATGAAGATCAAGGCCGCCCCCTGCGCCTGAACCACAAATGCGGTGATGGTCACGATCACGATGGGAAACCCGGAAAGAAACTGTTCACCCTGGCGCGTGAACCTGCGCCCCCGCTTCAGCCTGCCCCACCGTCTGAACCTGCGCCGCCGCGCTGGAGAAATCCCTTTGAAACAACTATTGCCCTCGCCGGGCTGGCCGCCGGTTCACATTTTGTTATCCAGAGCGCAACGAACATCGCGGCCAGCAGCGGTTTTGACAAGGCCTGGCTCGGCACCTTCGCGCTGGCGCTGGCCTCGTCCGCAACGGAACTGATCATCACTACCAAGGCCGCGCGCAACGGCAACACGGATATGGCGATCGGCAATGTCCTCGGCTGCAACATCTCCTGCATCCTTGGCGCCGGAACCGTTCTCGCGCTCAGCGGCACGCCCGTACCACCGGAATTCACACCCGCCAGTGCGCTCGGCCTGTTTAATCTCGCCGCCCTGGGCGCATCGGCCACCCTGATGTCCGCGACACTTTGGGCGAACAAGGGCGGCATCAAAAAATGGCAGGGTTACGCCGCCGTTGGATTGTATGCGGCCTTTATGGCAGGATCATCAATTCTATCGCCGAAGGTGGCAACCGAACCCCCTCCTGTAAGGATCACGGTAAAAACGCCGGCACCAGCGGGCTTGCCTTCTCCAGGTCAAG
>JAQGJB010000055.1 GCA_028290825.1 Micavibrio sp. | reverse complement strand
ACCTCACGCCCCAGCAAGGATGTGAACGGCACGGTGATGTCCGTTGTGCTTGAGCAGCCTGATACGCGCATTATTTTCCATCCCATACCTGCCGGATCGAAGGCAGGCCTCCGTGCGGCCTCCATTGCCCTGGCCGCCGCCCAGCAGGGTAAATTCGTCCCCATGCATGAAGAGTTGATGCGCAGCGAAGGCGTGCTTGGCGACGATGACGTCCGGGCCATTGCCGTCCGTATTGGTGCCGACGCGGATAAGCTGCTGAAAGATGCCGCCAGTGACGCGATGGTTACGCATATTTACCGGGAACTTGCTGCCGAGAAAAAGCTCGGCCTCAACATGTCGCCGCTTTTCTACTTCAACCGGCATACACTTTTCGGGCCCAACTCCCTTGAAACGCTGCGTGATGATTTTACTGCCGAAATTAAGAAAGCGAGAAACTGATTATCATGAAAATTCTATCTCTTCTGTGCGCTCTCACATTGCTGTCCGTGCCTGCGGCCCATGCGGCTGATACCGCGCATCCGGCGATTGTCGTTAGCGATGCCTATGCTTTTGCCGTGCCGGATGGCGCAAAGGCGGGTGCCGTCTTTATGAGGCTGACCTACCCGAATAACAGTGAAATCGTACCTGACCGCATTCTGCATGCGGCGACACCGGCGGCAGGCAAAGCGGAAATTCACACCATGACGCTTGATGACAATGTCATGTCCATGCGCAAGGTGGATTCATTCCCCTTGCCGCCGACGGGGACGTTTTCGCTGAAGCCTGACGGGGTGCATGTGATGCTGCTCGACCTCAAGCGCTCTCTGAAAGTTGGGGACCAGTTCCCGCTGACCCTTACCTTCGCCAAGGCGGGCGCGGTCAAAGTTGACGTCAATGTGCGCGCGCCCGGCGATGTGCCGGACAACAACGCCGAACCGCCGGAAGAACGGGCCGTTCACGAAGACATGAAAATGGACCCCGCAATGAATCATGATGCACACTGATGACTGATGTTCTGATCCTCAACGGTCCTAATCTCAACATGCTCGGTGTGCGTGAACCTGCGCTTTACGGCCCGGCGACACTCGCCGATGTCGAGGCGCTGTGCCGTAACAAGGCCGGTGCGCTCGGCCTCACCATCGATTTTCGCCAGAGCAATCATGAAGGCGAACTGGTCACCTGGATTCAGGAAGCGCGCGGCAAAATCCGCGGGCTGATCATTAATGCGGCGGCCTATACCCACACTTCGGTTGCGATTCTGGATGCGCTGAAACTGCTGGAAAACGTTCCCATAATCGAGGTCCATCTGACCGATCCCAAGACGCGGGAGGAGTTCCGGCATCTCTCTTATATAGAAATGGTGGCCGACCACACCATCGCCGGGGACGGTCCAAACGGCTATGTCCTTGCTCTGGAACACTTATCTGAAGTTATGCCTGCGCCATCGGCGTGAATCCTTTGACTTTTGGGGGCGTTTTCTTTAATCAGTAGCCTCTGTTTTACCTTCCCGGAGCACTCCGATGAAAATCGACGAACAGGCTATTCGCAAACTGGCCGAATTACTGGATGAAACCAAACTGACCGAAATCGAAGTCGCCGAAGGCGAACAGGTTATCCGCGTCAGCCGCGGCGGCATGATTGCCTCCGGCTCGCCCGTTTCCTTCGCGATGCCGTCCGACCCGACGATCCCGCAGCAAGCCAACACCAACGCACCCTCCAACGTCGCTGCCAGCCATCCCGGCGCCGTGACCTCACCGATGGTCGGCACGATCTACCTGTCCGGCGAACCCGGCGCGCCCTCCTACGTCAAGAAGGGCGATCAGGTGAATGCGGGCGATACACTCCTCATTATCGAAGCGATGAAAGTGATGAACCCGATCAAGGCCAGCAAATCCGGAACCGTATCCCAGATCCTGGTACAGAACGGCCAGCCGATTGAATTCGGCGAAGTCATGATGGTTATTGAATAAGTATCAGCATGTTTAAAAAAATCCTCATCGCTAACCGTGGTGAAATCGCGCTGCGCATCATTCGTGCCTGCCGCGAAATGGGTATTCAATCCGTTGTGGTGCATTCCACCGCCGATGCGTCCGCCATGGCTGTGCGTCTTGCCGATGAATCTGTTTGTATCGGTCCACCGGCGGCGCGTGATTCTTACCTGAATATTCCGTCTATCCTTTCCGCGGCGGCTGTGACCGGTGCGGATGCGATTCACCCTGGCTACGGCTTTCTGTCTGAAAACGAACAGTTTGCGCAGATGGTTATCGATCACGGCTTTGCCTTCATCGGTCCGAAGCCTGAGCATATCCGCACCATGGGCGATAAAGTCATGGCCAAGAAAACCGTGATGGCCCTCGGCCTGCCGGTTGTTCCGGGTTCTGACGGCGCCATTGAAAGTGTTGAAACCGGCCTTGCCGATGCGATCAAGGCGGGTTTCCCGGTCCTGATCAAAGCGGCATCGGGCGGCGGCGGCAAGGGTATGAAGGTCGTGCGTTCGGCTGAAGAGTTTGAAGACGCCTACCGCACCGCGCGGTCTGAAGCGAAAGCGAACTTTGGCGACGACACGGTCTACTTCGAAAAATACCTCGAGCGTCCAAAGCATATTGAAATCCAGATTTTTGCCGACAGCCACGGCAACGCTATTCACCTTGGTGAACGCGATTGCTCGACCCAGCGTCGTCACCAGAAGCTGGTGGAAGAGGCGCCGTCGCCGGTCCTCACCGCAAAACAGCGTGACGAGATCGGCACCCTCGCCGCCGAAACCATCCGCAAGATGGGTTATATCGGCGCAGGAACGATTGAATTCCTGTTCCAGGACGGCAAATTCTACTTCATGGAAATGAACACAAGGATTCAGGTTGAACACCCGGTCACGGAAATGATTACCGGCATCGATCTGATCGCCGAACAGATCCGCGTTGCTGCCGGTGAACCGCTTTCAGTCAACAAGGACAAGATCCATCTTCGTGGCCATTCCATGGAAGTTCGGATCAACGCCGAAGATCCTGAAACCTTCATGCCGTCACCGGGTGAGATCACCCAGTTCCATGCCCCCGGCGGTCTTGGTGTGCGTTTCGATTCCGCGATCTATACCGGCTACCGCATTCCGCCTTACTATGACTCAATGGTTGGGAAACTGATCGTTCATGGCCGTACACGAGAGGAATGTATTCACCGCATGAAACGCGCTTTGACTGAAACCGTGGTTGAAGGCGTCAAGACAACCCTGCCGCTGCACCGCTGGATTTTCGAACAGGAAGAGTTCCTTGGCGGTGAATACAGCATTCACTGGCTGGAAAAGAAACTGGCCGACAAGTAGTGCGTTCCCTACAGACAAATAAAAAGCCGGTCATTTCGACCGGCTTTTTGTTATTTCTTCTTCGCGGGAGCCTTTTTCTTCACTGGCTTTTTTACGGACTTCTTTTCCGCTGCGGCTTTCTTTTTGGCCTCTTTTTCCGCTTTCTGTTCGCGGGTTGTAAACCAGACGCCTTCCCCACCGTAATCATGGGTCACTTCTTCGCCTTTTTTGATGTCGCGTAGGGCAACCATTTCGATTTCCTTCTGCGGATAGCGGTAACGGAATTCCGCGTTCGGGTTGTCGGAATGGTTGTAGACCATCAGATAACCAAGGCCCATCGCAGTTTCGCGGTTCTCGCCTTTTTCGTGCCAGGTCAGGAGATAGTGATCGGCCTTTGTCATGCGGCCATGCTTGGCTTTGAAGTCGGCATTCGGCCCGACGACGACTGGCGAACGTTCAAGGACGGTGCCTTTCTTCGCGTTCTTCATGGCAACCACGCCGCGGCCGATCTCGGGGACATAAGTCCACTTGACGTAGTCGGTGACGCAGGGGTCTTTCATGTATCTGACTTTGGGGGCGAGTTTCTTGGCTTTGGTTTTTGATGTGGCTTTTGTCGCGGCCATGGCGTGTTACTCCAGCGGTTAAATCGAACGACAGAGTTATAGCGGCGGATCATACCCTTGTCTATAAACCGCCTGCTGTTTCTCCCCCGCGTAATCGCGCCCAGAATTTCCGGTTGGCATGGGTATATAGAATCCACACCATCGACGCCCACGCCGCCCCGCCCAGCCAGCCCGCCAGGACGTCGCTTGGCCAATGCACGCCAAGATAAATCCTGCTGATCCCGATCAGCAGGGTGAGGATGACCGACACCCCCATAAGGTAAACGCGCATCGCATGCCCCCGATGCGCCGCGGCCAGCATGGCACCAAGCGTCAGATAGACAATGGCCGAGATCATCGAATGACCGCTCGGAAAACCGGGCAGGTAGGTGTGGGAACCGTGCGGGATAATCTCCGGCCGCGGCCTGTCAAAGCCGATTTTCAGCAGATTGACGAAGACAGACCCCAACACCACCGAGGCGACAACATAGGCCGCCTGTCCGTATTTCCCGAGGATCGCGAAATACGATGCAACCGCCACGATAATCAGGCTGAGCACCGTAACGCCGCCAAGCCCGGTCAGGTCCCGCATGGCTTCCGCAAACCAGGGTTTCCCAAGCATCCGGTCCGGCACGGTGTGGTCGCGGAAGGCGAGAACGATGGACTGGTCAAAGGCGTGGCTTTCACCCTCCATCACCTCGCTGCAGAATTTCAGGAAGACAAACCAGAAAATCAGGCAGGCGAAAAGCATGCCGAAAAACAAAGCCTCGCGTCGAATGGCCCTGATCATATTTTAGGCCCTGTCTTTAATGCTTCGCGCAACACTTCGCTGAGTTCGCTGGTGTTGAAAGGTTTGGCGATATAATCGTCCATCCCGGCCTGGAGGCAGCGGTCGCGGTCGCCGGTCAGAGCATGGGCCGTGACCCCGATAATCGGGATGCGGTGCAACGCGTTGGCCTGTTCGTATTCGCGGATCAGGCGGGTGGCTTCCAGCCCGTCCATTCCCGGCATCTGGATATCCATCAGGATCAGGTCGAATTTCTCCGCCCTGAATTTTTCCAGAGCTTCATGGCCATTGATGGCCGAAACCGAGCGATAGCCGAATTCCTCGAGGATCGATTCGGCGACCAGGATATTCGGCTCATAATCCTCGACCAGAAGAATATTCGCCTGACCTGTCGCTTCCGGGCCGGTTTTCGCCATATGGCTGTCGTCCACGGGCAGGGGCCTGTCGCTGAGGCCCAGGGGCAGGGTGATGGTGAAGGCGCTGCCGCGGCCCGGCGTGCTGGTGACTGTAATCCGGCCCTGCATCAGTTCCACAAGGGCGCGGGTGATGGTCAGGCCAAGGCCGGTGCCACCATATTTGCGGTTGGTCGATAAATCAGCCTGGACGAACTTTTCAAAGATCAGGTCGGTTTTTGCGGGCGCAATGCCGATACCCGTGTCGGTCACGACGATGGTGATGTTACGGAGATTTTTATGGCCTGCTTCGGTGCAGCCAAGCCGGATATTGACCGAACCCATATCGGTGAATTTGATGGCATTGCTGAGGACGTTCATCAAAATCTGGCGAAGGCGCGCAGGGTCGCCGGAAAAAACAAGTGTTTCAAGGTCGCGGTTGTCGCTGTCGATGGTAAAGGTCAGGTTCTTTTCCTTGGCCCGCACCTGCATGATGCGGTACGTCTCCATCACAACCTGCCAGACATTGAACGGGATGCGTTCCAGAATAACGGTTCTCGCCTCGATCCGGCCGATATCAAGAAGGTCGTCAATGACTGACAGCATTGCCTTGGAACTGACCTGCAGCGTCTTGATGAATTCGGCCTGGCGTGAGGTCAGCGGGCTACTCATCGACAGCAGGCTGGTCAGGCCCATGATAGCGTTCATGGGGGTGCGGATTTCGTGACTCATATTGGTCAGGAATTCGGTCTTGGCCTGGCTGGCGGCGTCGGCCTGCGCCATGGCTTCGCGCAGTTCGACGTTGGTCATCTGCAATTCGAGCGTGCGGTCCTGTACCTTGCGTTCGATCTCGTCATAAGACGCGCTCAGTTTTTGATTGATCTCCTGCAATTGCGATGGACTGGGGAGGGTCAGCGCCATCGGCATCATGCGCCAGACAGAAACCGCCGTCACAGAAGATACAATCCCGGTCAGCAGCATCAGCAATCCCTCAATCCCATAGAAAGGATGCCACAGCACGATAATGCCAAAGACGTGAGTCAGGCCGCAGAGGGTGATGAAGGTCGCGAACAGGATCAGGACGTTGTTAAACGGCATATCGGGGCGCTTTCGCGCAAAGACCCACAAGGCCAGGGGAATACTGAAATAGGACAGCGCAATCAGCAGGTCGGCAATCACGTGAAGCCAGACAATCTCCGGCAGCCACATGAAGCAATAGCCATGCGGGGCATAAAAATTCTCACTGAAAAACTGACTCAGACGATTCATGCGGGCTTTCCGGGCTCAGGCACTCTCTTTCCAGTTTACAGGCGATCCCTTGTAAGGGAAGTAGCAAGCCGAAAATAACTGGTCAGGAGTTGAAAAAAATACCTGACTTATCAAGGAACTTTTCCTATCGCCCATAAAACCTCCTGTTTCCGCGGTCTTAAGGGAACGGAATTTACCGGCCGGCGTTGGAATAACAGAGTTATCAGTTAAGGAGCCATCATGGATACCGTTCAAGCCGTTAACGAGACACCTGCGATCCAGACACCTCACCCCGCCGTAAACGTACGGGAAGCCGTGGGCGTGTTTTCCGATATGGAGGCGCTTAATCAGGCCCTGGTGGAAATTGACCACCGCTTCCCGCGTCACGCTGTCAGCGTTCTCGGGAGCAGAACGGAAATCGAAGAGCAGTTCGGCGAAAAGACTGTTTCACCTGATCGCGCCGATTCGGATGCGACGACCCCTCATGAGGCACCTTTAAGACCGGAGGAAAAAGCTCTGGCGCGCGCCGCCCTTATTGGCGGCGGGGCCTATGTCGGGGCGGTTGCTCTGGCTATCGCGGCAGGGGCGGTTGCCCTGCCAGTGACGATCATGGCTGCGGCAATCGGCGGCGGCGGCGGCGCGGCCTTTGGCGCCATCCTCGGGAAGGTTCTCGGTGATCATTATCATCAGGATATCGAAGAGCAAATTGCCAAAGGTGGCCTGCTGCTCTGGATCAATACGCCAGCCATGGAGGATGAACAGGACGCCTGCGATATCCTGCACCGCCATGGCGCAACGCATGTTAAAGTGATCGCCCGTAATACAGGGGACCGCCCGGGCGTGGAGCTTTAAGATAAAGGAGAAATGGTGCCGTTGAGAGGAATTGAACCTCCGACCCACGCATTACGAATTATATTATGTCAATTATAGTATTGTATCGTACGAAGGAGTATAAGGGCGTATAGCCCGCTGTAAATCATGAAAGTTTCTGGGATTTTTAAATCAATTTCTCTGACGATTTTAGCCTCCTCCGGTACGGCCTAATCTCTCCCCGCGTTATTATAGCCTTATTAGAATAACCCTGCCCGTGAGGTTAAATCTTTAAAAGCTTGAGCCGCAAGGCATTGGCGATCACCGAGAAAGAACTCAAAGACATTGCCGCCGCCGCAAGGATGGGGCTGAGGAGAAGCCCGAAAGTGGGATAAAGGATCCCGGCGGCTATTGGAATCCCCGCCAGATTGTAAATGAAAGCAAAGAATAGGTTCTGGCGGATATTGTTCATCGTTGCCTCTGACAAGCGACGAGCCTTGACGATGCCCATGAGATCGCCTTTCAGCAAAGTAATACCCGCACTTTCCATTGCGACATCTGTACCAGTTCCCATGGCAATGCCTACATCGGCAGCGGCCAGTGCTGGGGCGTCATTTGTTCCATCCCCGGCCATGGCTACGACGCGACCTTCTTTTTGGAGCTTCTGAATGATTTTGCTTTTTTCATCGGGTAAGATTTCTGCTTCGACTTTGTCGATACCAAGATTTCGCGCCACGGCTTCGGCGGTACGGCGATTATCGCCACTTACCATGATAACGTGAATGCCAAGGGTTTGTAGTTGACTGATTGCATCCTTGGAGGTTGCCTTTATCGGGTCGGCAATCGCCAGCAAACCAGCAACCTTATGATCAATTGCGACAAAGACCACTGTGGCTCCGTCCGCCCTGAGATCGTCTGCCTGTTTCGTTAAGCTGTTGACGTCAATCTTTAGTTCATTCATCAGGACGATATTACCAAGACTGATCTCTCGTCCATCCACAGTCCCCGTTACGCCCTTACCAGTGGGGGAGTTGAAGGCGGTTGCCTCTATCAAAGGCAATGATTTTTCCTGAGCAGCGATGACGACAGCCTGCGCGAGTGGATGTTCGCTTCCTTGTTCAAGCGAAGCGGACAGGCGCAAAATATCCGTTTCATTGAAACCGTTTGCCGGAACGATCTGTGTGAGTTTCGGCCTGCCCTCAGTCAGAGTGCCCGTTTTATCGACAACAAGTGTGTCAACTTTCTCTATTCGTTCTAATGCCTCAGCATTCTTGATCAGGACACCCGACTGTGCGCCGCGCCCGACCCCAACCATAATTGACATTGGTGTCGCCAGCCCCAGCGCACAGGGACAAGCTATAATGAGAACACTGACAGCGGCGATCAGGGCATAACTCAACGACGGGGCCGGGCCATATACAGCCCAGAGTATGAACGCTACGAATGCGACAAAAATAACTGCTGGAACGAACCATCCCGCAACCTTGTCGGCCATACGTTGGATAGGTGCTCGGCTACGCTGTGCGGAGGCCACCATTTGTACGATTTGCGCCAGAGTTGTTTCTGCCCCAACACGATCCGCCCGCATAATAAAGCTTCCGGTCTGGTTAATTGTACCGCCGATGACGCGATCCTCATTTCTTTTCATCACGGGCATGGACTCACCCGTCACCATCGACTCATCAACTGCGCTATGGCCCTCAATAACAACACCATCGACAGGGATTTTCTCACCCGGACGAACGCGCAGCCTATC
>JAQGJB010000001.1 GCA_028290825.1 Micavibrio sp. | reverse complement strand
AATAAATAACTTTCCATCCCCGGGGTGCCTCTACAGGTAAGCCGGACCACTTCATTCCTATAGAAGCCGCCGGCTTACGAGGCTTCCTCAGTTCACTAATCGTTATAAAGAACCCTTTAGTCACGCTTACCTCTCATAACTTTTCGAATCGTAACGAACAACAGTCTAGTCTTTGAAATATTTCCGGCATGCAGGAGCAGATGTATGATTTTCATCTATACCTAGTAAGGCATTCCCCATGTTGTTAAGGCGTGTTGCCCCCCTAACTAAAGAGGCAAGCAGACCGTGAAGGTTGAGCCTTTTCCGGGTGTGCTGATAAGATTGATCGTTCCATCCATCGCAGCAACCAGTTGCGCGGTAATAGCCAGTCCCAATCCTGTCCCGCCATATTTTCTAGCGATTGAACAATCCGCCTGGGTGAATTTCTCAAAGATTGCTTTTTGGTTATCAGGATCGATTCCAATACCGGTATCCGCTACGGAAATAGAAACTATTTTAACATCTTCTTTTATTGCTGCACGATATGTCGTTTTGATATGAACGCCACCCGTTTCGGTGAATTTAATGGCGTTACTACATAGATTGACGATGATCTGACGCAGCCGTCCGGGATCACCGAAAAATATTTGGTCCTTTATGCATTCCGCTTCAAACGAAAAATTTATTCCCTTCCCCTCTACGCTCACCGCCATCATGCTGATAATTTCATGCATCAGAGTTTCCAGGCTGAAAGGAACATTCTCGAGTTCGACAATGCAAGATTCAATTTTTGCTATATCAATCACACCATTAATGAGCGTTAGAAGAGAATCAGAGCTTGATTGAAGGGCGCAAAGAAACTCTGCCTGCTTATGGGACAATGGCGAACTCTCCGCCAGCAGCTGAGAAAGACCAATAATGGCGCTCAGAGGAGTACGAATTTCGTGACTGATATTAGCCAGAAATTCTGTCTTCGCCATGCTGGCCGACTCCGCCTTTTCCCGCGCCGCCTGTGCTTTTTTCAGCGCCGACCGGAGCTTTTCCTCAGACAGAACAAACTCTGCCGTTTTTTGTTTTAAGGCCTCTTCCGCGTGGCGACGGGCAGCCAATGCACGCTTAATGTCTTCGACCGAGGCGGTACGAAGAAACTCATTTTCGTCAGAGATATCCTGCGCTTTATGAAGCATTGTCCTCACTGCTTTTGATCGATTTTTGCAACATAAGGTCTACCCTTCGAGTCCGTCATCCAGACATACCCACGGGCCGATGTTATAGGTCGCCCAATATCGCCGCGCTTGTTTGATTGGGATTTTGTTATATTGTTGGCAGGATTTAAATTGATTTTTTTAGTCACGGCACACACTCCTCGGTTGAGGGGCATTTAATAAAAGCCATGAATATTAATCTGTCCGGTAGCAGACAAATGTAAGATAAATATAAATATCAGGACATCAGCTCTTCAAACTGATTACGGTCAATGGCGTAACATTCACAAGCGGCCTGTTCCAGGCCCTCGCGATCGATGATTTCGATAAGCCCATGCTTATAACCAATAAGCCCAGATCTCTGCAGCTCGCTGGCGGTTTCCGATACCCCGGGGCGACGGACGCCGAGCATGGTAGCGATGTAATCCTGCGTCAGGGGCAGCTTGTTCGACCGGAAGCGGTCGGCTGACATCAGAAGCCAGCGCGCAAAGCGTTGCTCGACTGAATGCAGCCAGTTGCATGCGGATGTCTGCGCATTCATATTCAGGAAAGCACTGGCGAAATGAAGTATCTTGCTACGAATGCCCGGGCTTTGTTCGAACGCTTCTTTACAACGCGCTGCATTAATTTTAAGCGCGACACCTGGTAGCTGGATGACCACATGATGCTTTGAGGTTTTATCGCCCAGCATGGCAGAAACCGACACCATTCCTTCAAGACCGATCATCCCGACCTCAATGCTGGCCCCATTTTCCATGATGTTAATTATGGAGGCCACGCCCTGCTCCATAAAATAGACATGCTCGAAAGGGGTGCCTATATCATAAAGCACGGTGCGCTGTTCAATCCCCATCCGTTGCATATGGGGAAGAAGTAAGGATAAATCTTCCTGTGATAATCCGGCTAGAAGGCGATTATTAGGTGTAATAGGGGATTGCGACATATGCTGCGTGTCCGTAAAAAGGAGCGGAGCATGGATTTTCCCCCTCATTATTAATAATGAGGCATTTAACCAGAGGAGTATGTGCCGGTCTGTCCGCTATCGTACATAGACAATATTTAGGGCGGTATTTCAGGACATTAAATCGTCAAACCGCTGGCGGTCACTCCGGTAGCATTCACAAGCTGCTTGTTCGAGGCCTTCGCGGTCAATAATCTGGATTTTGCCTTTACTATTGGCAATCAGGCCCGACCTCTGTAGATCGCCGGCCGTTTCGCTAACACCCGGACGGCGGACCCCCAACATGGTGGCAAGATAATCCTGCGTCAGCGGTAATGTGTCCGACTGAAATCGGTCGGCTGACATCAGAAGCCAGCGCGCAAAGCGCTGCTCGACGGAATGGAGCCTGTTGCACGCAGAGGTCTGCGCATTCAGGGCCAAAACAGCACTGGCGAAATGCAAGATTTCATCGCGGAAATGCGCGCTTTGCTCGAACACGGCTATGCAATGCTTCGTATGGACTTTCAGTGCCACACCTGAAAGCTGGATAACGACATGTTGTTTTGATGTCTTATCCCCGAGCAGGGCAGAAACCGATACCATACCTTCCGGCCCGACCATGCCGACTTCGATGGTAGAACCATTTTCCATGATGGCGATAATGGAAGCAACGCCCTCTTCCATGAAATAAACATGGCTTAAGGATTCACCGACATCGTAAAGCACGGTCCGTTGCTCCAGGTTTACCCGTTGCATATGAGGAATGAGTAAAGCGAGATCTTTTTCACCTAACCTAAGAAGAAGACGGTTCTTTGGTGAAATCGCTGCTTGTTGCGACATATGCTGCCTGTCCGTTAGAGGAGCGGGAGCACATGAAACTCTCAGGCGCGCCAAGCCCAGGTCAATGGCGCGATGCAACTATCTGTAACAGGCCCTAACCGGCTTGTCACCGAGTTAGAATAATCATAACACCCAAAAATATTAGTTCCGGATCAGAAATGAACTTTCAGGCCCGCATAAAATGCCCACCCCTCACCCGAATAATAGCTCCGGCTGCCTTAACCCAGGTCGGCGGCTCGAAACTGCGGCTTAAATTCATAAAAATCTGCTCATCGGCATTAACGTCATAACGCAGGCCGAGGTGGGGATTGTACCATGTATAACGATGATCCTGCGACGCCGTGGCGGGAAAGCTCTGGTCGATATTGCGGGTAGCAAAGGCTTCCTGCAGGCTGGCGATACCGAACAACTGGCTAAACTGTCCTTCATGATGTTCCGGAACGTATTAACAATACTGTCGAGCAAGGGCCGCCTTCGTTTCTTAACCCACCTCAACTAAACCTGACAGCCGGGACAGAAATAGCCTTCCCTTCCCCCCGCCGTATAATGCTCAATTGGGCTGGAACAGTGGGGGCAGTGCGCATTTTCCTCGCGGTAGTGGACAAGCCAGGTTTTCGGTAACATATCCCAGTGGTCAAGATAGGCTTTTTTGGCGATTGCAATTTTGAGCACTTTTCTCATGGCACGATATAAGCGCCCCGCTTCGGCTTTGCTCAGGCTGTTCGTCTTGCGCTTGGGGCTGAGCTTTGCCTGAAAAGGGATTTCATCACCGTAAACATTTCCAATCCCGGCCATAATTGACTGATCCAGAAACAATGTCTTTAACGGCTTCTTTGAGCCCGCCAGGAAACCAGAAAACTCCTCGGCGGAAACGTCCATCGCATCGGGGCCAAGATGATGGTCCCGGATAAAATTTTCCGGATTATCGATAAGCTCGACCCGGCCAAACATTCGCGGGTCGAAAAAAGCAATTGCGCTGCCATCCCGAAAGCCGACCAGCAATTTCGCTTTGGTCAGATGCTGATCCTGCTGGTCCGAAGGAAAGATGAAATAGCCCGTCATCCCGCAGTGAAAAGCCAGCCATGTCGATTTTGAACCCTTCCCGGCGCGGATGAAAACATGTTTTCCATGGCGTGAGGTTTCCTCAAAAGCCTTTCCCTTTAACGCCCGCGCAAGTTCGACCTGTTTTATGCGGACGACACGATCCTGTTTGACCGATACGGTCGAGATTTTCTTGGCTAACGCCTCTTCCTCAATGGACCGGCGAAAATTCTCCATGGCGGGAAGTTCGGGCATCTTACAATCCTTTAATAAGAATACCTACGCGCCGGAACTGAATCAGTTCCAACTCTCTTGGTTAAACATGATAAAAACAGCTTCTCCAGACCCGGACAAAGAATTGCGGCGCGCCAATAAGGCAGAGCGTCGCCGTAAGCAGCGGGAAGCCAATGCAGGCCGCGTCCTAAAAATGCGTAAAGCGCGCCTTGCGCATACAGAGAAAAAATCAGATCTCTCAGCTCCCCCAATAATCAACGTAGGATGCTCGGGCTGGTTCTACTGGCACTGGCGTGGGGTATTTTATCCGGACGGTATGCCGACCAAAGAATGGTTCGGCCATTACAGCAGCAATTTCAAGACCGTCGAGCTAAACGCGCCATTTTATTCGTGGCCGACACTCGCCAATGTCGCATCATGGAAAAAACAGGCTGGCCGGAAAAAATTTATCTATACGGTTAAGGTTTCCGAACTGATCACCCATATAAAGCGTTTCAGTGGCACAAAAGTACTGACGAAAGACTTTTCCTATATTGCTGATTTACTGGGTGAACGAATGGGCTGCTTCATTTTTCAGACGCCGCCAAGCTTCCATTATACACCCACACGCCTGAAAGCCATTGTCGCGCAGCTCGATCCCCGTTACAGGAATGTCGTTGAGTTTCGGCATGCCAGCTGGTGGAACGATGATGTCTACAAGGCTTTTAAAAAGGCCGGGATTATTTTCTGTTCCTGTAGCGGGCCGAAGCTTCCTGACGATCTCATTGCAACAGCCGATGACGTCTATATCCGGTTCCACGGCAAGGCCCAATGGTATCGTTATAATTACAGCCGCGTAGAATTAACAGAATGGGCGAAAAAGGCGAAGGCCTGCGGCGCCAAACGCATCTGGGCCTATTTCAATAATGATATGGAGGGGCACGCCATCAAAAATGCCAAAACATTTTCGGCTCTTCTGCGCAAAGAGTTTGTAACAACACCACAGCAAGAGACATAAATTCTTATCGTAAGCTGGGGCGTAAACTCGATAAAGTCCCGTTTGAATCATGTAAAAGGATGGCTGAAAGAACATCAGCTGGATGTATTGATGTTTCCGGCAGATGTTCGACAAGAACCAGGGGATCAGGATCGATCATTTTCTGGTTTCATCGTCTTTGAAGTGCATGACGCGCTGTATGATTGATAAGGGTACTCTCGTACAGGAAAAACCTTCCGACCATACGCCGATAATGCTCGGTCATTAATTAATGACCATTAAAGGGACAAAGCCATTTGCCCTGGCTGTGGTTCAATATCGTCCTGCAAAGACGATAATGTTACCCCGAGCAGCCGAATCCCTTTCGACACAGGGAAGAGCGGCAGCAAAAGATTGATGGCATGTTCGGTAATATTTTCTTTGTCACTAATCGGTGAAGATAATGAGCGGCTGCGGGTAATCTGTTCAAAATCAGCGTATTTGACCTTGAGCGTCACAGTCCGCCCTCTTATATCTTTTCCTGCACAATAATGGACAACCTTGTCGATGATGGGATCGAGCGCCCTCTTCGCCTCATCTATATTATAGATATCCGCCGAAAAAGTATTTTCTGCGCCCACCGATTTACGGACGCGGTCAGGGCGCACCTCGCGGTGATCGATGCCGCGCGCAATGTCGTAGAAATATGAGCCTGACTTGCCGAATTGCTGCTGCAGAAAGGCCAGCGATTTAAGCTTTAAATCAGCCCCTGTTGCTATGCCCAGACTCTGCATCTTTTCTGCCGTAGCAGGTCCGACGCCATAAAATTTTTCAATCGGAAGAGTCTCGACAAATTTTTCCCCTTTGCCGGGTGGAATAACGAACTGGCCATTCGGCTTTCTCTGGCTGGACGCCGTCTTGGCCAGAAATTTGTTATAGCTGATCCCCGCCGAAGCCGTCAGTCCTGTAACCTCGAATATCCTCTGCCGTATTTGGCTGGCAACCTCGGTCGCTAAAATAATACCTTGCAGATTATCGGTGACATCCAGATAGGCCTCATCAAGGGACAAAGGCTCGATCAGCGGGGTGTAGGCAGAAAAAATTTCATGAATTTGTTGTGACACAAATTTATAGGCATCAAAGCGCGGTTTGACGAATATCAGCTGCGGGCATTTTCGTCTGGCGATGGTGGAAGCCATTGCCGAACGCACGCCAAATTTGCGGGCCTCATAACTGGCGGCGGCAACAACACCCCGCTCCCGCGAACCACCGACGGCGACGGGCTTGCCGCGCAGCTCCGGGTTATCGCGCTGTTCGACGGAGGCATAAAAAGCATCCATATCAATGTGAATGATTTTACGTTGCCGGTCTGCAACGTTCCTCAAAGAGTCATCGGGATGATCTGCTGAAACTATATCCATGACGCGGATTCCATGTTCCCTTTTTGTTCTATTTTATGGTATAAGTCAAGAATAGAAATACATGACCTTTAAAGGGAAAACGGTGGCTCAGAGAAGCGGCAGCGCAAATCTTCCCCTCCATGGCGGGCATGTCCCGAAATGGCTGGCGGATCGCATGACAAAACTCGGGACGGTCATGAGCGAAGCCATTATCCATCATTACGGACGGGATGAATTCCTGCGGCGTTTATCGCATCCTTTCTGGTTTCAGTCTTTTGGCGCGGTCATGGGCATGGACTGGCATTCCTCCGGGATTACAACCAGCGTCCTGGGCGCGTTGAAACGTGGCATCAATCCGCTTTCGGCTGAGCTTGGAATTCATGTCTGCGGCGGGCGCGGCAAACATTCGCGCGCGACACCCCATGAACTGGTTGCGATTGGCGAACGTGTCGGTCTCGATGGCGGGCAGCTTGCGCAATCGAGCCGGCTTGTCGCCAAGGTCGACAGTGCGGCGGTACAGGATGGATATGATCTCTACCTGCACGGATTTATTGTCAGCGATGACGGGAAATGGGTAGTCGTGCAGCAGGGCATGAATGCCGATAACAAGCAGGCGCGGCGTTATCACTGGCTATCAGAAGGGTTGGAGAGTTTTGTTGAAGCCCCCCATGCCGCCATAGAAGGACATGAGCAGGGAAATATTATAAATCTGACAGACGTGCGTGCAAGAGCCTCGCGCCATGATCAGGTCAGCCTTTTGCAGACCCTGGGACCTGATAAAATCGCTGCCGAATTTTCGAAGCTGGAAATGCGTAAAACGCCCCCCTCCCCTCAACTGACATTACCGCA